>JBJKRX010000172.1:0-21123 GCA_046704425.1 Nitrospirota bacterium | reverse complement strand
TCCTTTCCATTTTTCCAACCAGTCGTCGGCATGATGACGATCCGGCAACAGCTCGTCAATAATTAATTAAATAAAATCAGTTTGTTGGCTCGGGTACGGGTATTGCATAAATAACTCCGGACGAATTGCGCTCTGATTCAACGCTTGAAGACTTGGGGGGGGGATGAACATGCATGTACTGGTTGTAGAACAGAATCCTTTACTTTGCGATCGGTTTGTGACCGCCTTCTCATCTTCCGGATTCACCGTGAAGGTGACGGACCGGGCCTCCGAGGCGATCGCCCTGATCGAAGAACCTGATCAACCGGGACGGCATTTCGACCTCGTGGTAGTAGACATGTCAGACGGACGGTATCGCGGATTTGTGGCAGACGTGATCAAGACCCGGGCGCAGCTGCCCGTCTTCCTGCTGAAGGACGCGGCGGACAAGTCTCTGGTCATTGATCTTTTGAACGAGAAGCAAATCGCCTTTCTGGAACGGTATGTTGCGGCCTATGCCCAGGCATGATTTGATCGGTCATTCGATGGGAAATTTTCCCCGAGAAGGGAATGATCGAATGTTTTTGGGAAAGAATAAAAAAATATGTAATTGATAAATAAGATGTTTATTTATTATAATCACGGCATGGCTTGTGCATTCCCCGAAACAAGTCGAATTATATAGTGCATTATCCGGGATCCCCGGCACCGCCCGTGCGACTCCGGAACACGGAAAGGCAAGCCATGCGAAAACAGACCGATGCTTCACCGTTGCAGATACTCTCCTCCCTGCAGGCGGCAAAGGAGCGGAAAGCGATGTATCTGCAGTATCTGCGGGCAACAGGCGGGGAGGGACTGGCGTACATTCCGGTTGAAGACGTGCTCTTCTTCCGGGCCGGAGAAGGATATACCGAGGTCGTCACCGGCGGGTGCGTGCACCGGATCCGCACGCCTCTTGCCGAGCTCCTGTCCCTGCTCGATCCCGAGCGGTTCTGGCAGGTGCATCGCACCTCGATCGTGAACGCCTCGCGGATCGAGGCCGTGGGCCGCGAGGCCAAGGACCGGCTAACGCTCAAGCTGCAGGGGCATGCGGAGCCGATCGCCGTGGGCAGGGCGTTCCACGGATTGTTCTGCGAGGCGCAGGAGCAATGACGAAGGCCGGGAGAGCAGGGAGGCAGGCGGAACGAATGATCGCTGCGGAATTCACAGATACGCCGATGCGGAGCCGCGGAGGCCGCTGGGCGCACGCCCTGGTGTGCGTTGCCGCGTCCGTCGTCTGCGCTGTGCTCTTTGCGCTTTCGGGATCTGCCCGCGCAACGACCCTGAGCGAGCCCATGACCGGCGCCACGGCCCCGAACTGGGTGATCGGCGGCTCCGCGTTCCTCACGGCCAGCACGGGTCTCGATCCGGCGGGCGACGGCTGGCTGCGGCTTACGGACCTGGGCTACAACGAGGCAGGCTACGCCTACCTGGACCAGGCCTTCGATATCACGAACGGCGCGGTCATCCAGTTCGATTACGCCACCTGGGGCGGTGCGGGCGACGGGGGCTTCGGGTGCGGCACCACCGGTGCCGACGGGTACAGCATCTATCTCTTCGACGGGTCGCAGACGTTCTCGGTCGGGGCCTCGGGCGGCTCGCTGGGGTATGCCCAGAAGACCGTCACCCCGGTGAACCCCGGCCTCAACTACGGGTACATCGGCGTGGGCGTCGATGATTGGGGAAATTACTCGAACCCCACCGAGGGCCGCATCGGCGGCCCGGGCGGCCGCTGCTACGGGATCGCGGTGCGCGGTCCCTACAACCACCCCTCGGGCGCATACTACTATCTGGGCGGGACCGCGTCCGACATCGCCCAGCTGGCCTTCCCGGGCCAGGCCTACCGGCCCGGCCAGACCAGTACGGAGTACCGCAAGGTCGTGATCTATCTCACCCCGGAGGCGGCGCCCAACTACCTCCGCATTGACGTGTACCTGCAGGTGGGCTACGGCCAGCCGCTCACCCAGGTGCTGAACGGCCTCATGGTCGGCAGGCCCGTGCCGTCCACGGTCAAGATCGGCTACGCGGCCAGCACCGGCGGGGCCGACAACTACCACGAGATCCGGAACCTGGTCATCGATCCGCTCCCGAACAACGACATCGATCTCTCGGCCACCAAGACCGCCACGTCGTCCACGGTCGCCTCGGGCGGCATGGTCACCTACACCGTGACCCTGCGCAACAACGGGCCGAGCAACGTTACGGCGAGCAACGTGCCGATCCAGGACAGCATCCCGTCCGGGATCACCGGCGCCTCCTGGACCTGCGCCGCGTCGGGCGCCGGCGCGACCTGCGACGGGAGCGCCACGAGCAGCACGGGCTCGGGGAGCATCAATACCACCGCGACGCTCCCCCTGAACAGCTCCGCGACCTATACCGTCACCGGGACCGTCACGGCAAGCGCGGGCACGCAGATCACGAACACGGCAACGCTCACCGTGCCCTCGGGCATCACGGATTACAACTCGGCAGACGACAGCTCCTCGGCAACCGTCTCCGTGACCGCGGCGCCGATCAGCATCTCGGGCATGGTGTACAACGACAACGGCGCGGGCGGCGGCACGGCCCACAACGGGGTCCGGGACGGGTCCGAAGGCTCGACGGGCCAGACCATGTACGCGAAGCTCTTCCGCACGGCCGACCTGACCACGGCCCTCCAGACCGTCACGGTCGGCGCGGCGGGGACCTATACCTTCACCAACGTGCCGTCCTACGACGATTACACGATCATCATCAGCAGCGTGAACGACACGAACTATAACCCCAGCCCGCCGAACGCCAACTGGGTCTACACCAGCCCGGCGAACTACGCGCTCTCCCTGCCCGCGTCCTCCACGGGCAGCAATCTGACCAACCAGAACTTCGGGCTCTGGAACGGGTCCCGGATCGACGGCAAGGTCATCGACGACAACGGGTTCAACGGGCCCCTCTCCAACGCGAACGACGGGAACCTGAACGCGGCCGAGACCGGCATTTCCGGCGTGGCCGTGCGGCTGACGAACAACACGGGCGGCACGACCTACGACACCGCGACCACGGACAGCGGCGGCAACTTCTCCCTGTTCACGAACACCGGGAGCGCCACGCTCCGGATCTACGAGACCAACCCGGGCGGCTACCTGTCGGTGAGCTACAACGCCGGGAACACGGGCGGCGCGTACAGCATCGCGAACGACTATCTCTCGTTCGCCTACACGCGCTACACCGACTACTCCGGCGTGATCTTCGGCGACGTGCCGGACAACACCTTCACGCCCGCGTCCCAATCCAAGAGCACGACTCCCGCAACCACCGTGTATTACGCCCACACCTTCGCGCCCGGCAGCGGCGGGACCGTCAGCTTCGCAATCAACAGCCAGACCCAGACCTGGACGAAGACGTTCTACCAGGACGTGAACTGCAACGGGACCTACGACGCGGGCACGGACACCGCGATCACCGGCGCACTGACGGCCGCGGTCGGGACGAACATCTGCATCCTCGTCGCGGAGACGATCCCGTCAAGCGCGAGCGGCACCGACACCGTCGACGTGCGGGCCTCCTTCACCTTCACCAATTCCGTGGGGCCCGTTACCGGGACCTACGACGCGACGGACACGACCACGGTCGTGGCGTCAAACCTCTCCACGTCCTCGAAGGACTGGGTCGATACGAACGGCGGGGACCAGAACCCCGGGGACACGATCCAGTACACGATCACGTTGAACGAGACCGGGGGCGTGGCCGCCTCGGGCGTTTCGGTGTCCGACACCTTCCCGGCGACTTTGACCAATCTGGTCGTAGACAACTGTCCCTCGGGGACGTGCAGCATCGTCTCGGGCCAGACCTTCTCGGTCAGTAACGCGTCGGTGACCGCGAACGGCTCGACGGCCTTTGTCGTGTCTGCCCAGATCGTCGCGGGGACCGGGGCCGGCACGACGATCGACAACTGCGCGACCATCACGAACCCTGCCGGCGCGGGCGCGGCCCCCTGCGCCACGACGATCACGGTATCGGCGTCAAACATCCCGCAATGGGGCAACAAGGCGCTCTATCTGTACGACAACACCAGTTCGCCCGCATACAAGCTGTCGCGGGTCAAGCCGAGCGGCCTGACCGGCACGGCGACATTGGCCGGCGCGGGCGGATCGCAGTCCTGGACCCTGTCCCCGGCCCTTGCGAGCAGCGTCACCACCACGGGGAGCAGCGTCACGGTCTATCTTTGGCTCACGAACACTTCGGGGGCCACGCGGAACCGCAACGTCGAGGCGCGCCTGGCCTGCTCCTCCAACCCTGCTGTCTATGCCACGTCCGGGAACCTGAACCTCCGGCTGCCCGCCGCGGGCGCACCGTCACAGTTCACCTTCACCCTGACCGGCAACCTGCCCATGACCTGCGCGGCAGGCAATAGCTGGGTCCTCACCGTGTACAACCAAACGACGACAGCGGGCCGCAATGTATACGTCTATCCCATGAGCGGCACGAACAATTCCTACGTTTATCTCCCCTCCGCGAACGTCATCAACGTGGACAGCGTCAACGTCTATAGCGCGCCCTACTCCAGTACGGCCACGCCTGCGACAGGCTACTATTCCGGAGGGCAATATGTCTATGTGCGGCCCGCGGTGAGCGACCCCTTCGGCGCCTTCGACATCACGTCCGCGACCATCACGATCACTGACCCGGCCGGCGCGACCGTCGTGAGCGCGGCAACGCTCACGAACATCGTGACCTCCACCTCGGGGACGAATACCTACGAGTACGCCTACCACGTGCCCGCAACAGGCCCCACCGGGTGGTGGACGGCATCCATCACCGCGCACGAAGGCACGGAAGGCACCATCGCGGACACGGGGAACGGCGTGTTCCACGTCGTGCTGCTGCCGGGCCTCGTGGTGCTCAAGTCAGTGCAGGTCATTTCGGACCCCGTCAGCACCACGAATCCCAAGGCAATTCCGGGCGCGGTGATGCAGTACACGGTCCAGGTGACCAATACCGGGTACGGGACCGCGGACGCCGATTCGATCAAGGTGACCGACCCGACGCCGAACGACACGGAGCTGTGCGTCTCGACCGCGTGCAGCAACCCGCCCGTCGCCTGGACCTGCAGCGCCAGCCCGGCATGCGGGCTCACGCTCACCTATGCCAACGACGTGACCTACTCGACCGCGGCCGGAGGCACGCCCTGTACGCTGTCTGCGGCCGCCGCCGCCGCGGATGCCGGCACGGATCCGCAGGGCTTCAACGCGAACATCACCGGCGTGTGCATCAACCCCAAAGGGACCATGAGCGCCAGGTCGGGATCGAACAATTCGTCCTTCAGCCTGCAGTTCAACGTGCAGGTGAAGTAGGGATGGCGGAGAGCAGGCAGTCCTGAAAGGAGCACTAACCATGACGACCACTGGAAAGCACAAGCGGATGCGGGGCATCCTCAGGCCGCGGATCAGGGACCGCGACGGTCCGCACCTGCGGGACGGACCACCAGGCTGTTCTGGAAAAGGAGCAACAACGATGCAAAGAACAATCAAGATGCTGATGCCGGCGGCCCTGGCCCTGGTCGTGCTTGCGGGACGGGCCTTCGCGGCAGGCACGCCGGCAGGGACGAGCATCACGAACATGGCAACGGCGCACTATACGGTGGGCGCGAGCTCGTACACCCTGAACAGCAACGTGAGCACCCTCAAGGTCGCGGAGCTCATCGGCCTGACCCTCACGTGGCAGGACGCGGCCCCGGGCGTGAGCGTGACCATGGGCCAGACGAACCGCGTGACCACCTACCGGCTTACGAACACCGGGAACGGCACGGAGCAGTTCGGGTTGACCAAGGCAGACGCGGGCGTGACCGGGGACCAGTTCGATCCAACGGTGACGGCCATCTACCTGGACTCGAACGGCAACGGCGTCTACGATCCCGGCACGGACGCGCTGTATGTCCCGGGCACGAACGACCCGAACCTCGCCTCGGACGGAACGGCCACGATCTTCCTGCTCGCGACCATCCCGAGCACCGGACTCACCGACGGGGACAAGGGCAACGTGCAGCTTACGGCCGCGTCCAAGACCGGCACGGGGACCCCGGGCACGGTCTTCAGCGGGAAAGGAGACGGCGGCGTGGACGCGGTCATCGGCACATCCGGCGGCACCCAGACCGCGACCGGCACCTACATCGTGGCGGGCGTTGTCCTTTCGGTAAACAAGACCGCCACGGTGGCCGACCAGTTCGGCGGGACCGAGCCGATCCCGGGGGCCACGATCCATTACTCCATCGCCGTGGCGGTGACGGGGTCCGGGACGGCCGCGGGCGTGACGATCACGGACCCGGTCCCGGCAAACACGACCTACAAGCCGGGGACGCTCAAGCTCGACGGCACGGCCCTGACCGACGCAGCGGACGCGGACGCAGGCGACGTGGGCGGCACTACGGCAGGAACCGTAACCGTGAGTCTCGGAAACCTGACGAGCGCGTCGGGGACCAGGACGATCACCTTCGACGCGCAGATCAATTAAGGCAGGGAGGTTGTACATGGACGGCAGAGCAGAACAAAAGGGGGGGGCAACAATGACGCGGAAAGGGATCGGCATTCTCTGTATGCTTGCGTTCCTCCTGCCCGCCGCAGCATGGGCGCAGCAGAAAGGATCGATCGAGCTCAAGTCGATCGCGCAGGTGGAAGTGACGACGAAGAACGCAAAAGGGGAAAAGGAGGTGAAGCACCTCGATGTTGCCAAGACAAAAGTGCTGCCGGGAGACACGGTTGTCTTTACGACGATCTACAAGAACATCGGCAAGAAACCGGCAGAGCAGGTCGTGATTACGAACCCGGTCCCCGACCATATGGACTATATCGGCGGCAGCGCCGAGGGCAACGGGGCGAAGATCGACTTTTCCGTAACAAAAGGCAGGCGCTACGGGTCTCCCGCTGCGCTGACAATCCGCGATGCGCAAGGACATGTCCGGAAGGCAAAGCCGAACGATTACACCACGATTCGCTGGACGGTGATCAAGCCGATCGCCCCCGGCGCCGTCGGCAGGGTGTCGTTCAAGGCCAAGGTGCAGTGACGCTGCTGAGCGTTAATGCCGCGAATGCGTCGGCAGAGACGCGCGGAAACAGCGACAAGACGAGATAACGAGAATGCATGGGGAGGTGCAAATGTCCAACGATGCAAAGGAAACAAAGCCGTTCAGGAAGGAACAGCGTGAAAAAACAAAAACAATATCAGAAAGGAGCAGGTCAATGAAAAGGCTATATGGAATACTCGCCGCAACGCTTTTGCTCGTCGGCGCCACGGGCCTTCTGGTCCCGGCGTCGGCCCTGGCAAGCGGCACCGCATCAGGCACGTCGATCGCAAACAAGGCAACGGTGAACTACGATGTGAACTCCGTCGCGCAGTCTCCCATCGAGAGCTCTCCCACGGGGAACTCCACCTCCGGGGCGGGAAACGGAACGAATACGACCTTCGTTGTGGACAACAAAGTGGACGTCTCGATCGCGGCGGATACGGCCGGCTACGTCACCATACTGCCGGGCGGGCAGGCGGCGCTGAAGTTTACCGTAACGAACAACGGCAATACCACCCAGGACTATGTGCTGTCCACCCTCGCCGACGCGGGCAATACCATCAGCGGAGCAACCGTCGATCTGTACAATGACACCGGCTGCACCGTGTCCGGCACGTGGGACTCCGGCTGTACGAAGATAACCTCCACCCCCCGGATCACGAGTCTCGCCGAGGATGGATCTGCGATCATCTATATCGTGATCACCGCGCCGAACGGCGCCACCGACGGTCAGGTGGCCAACTACGCGTTAAAGGCGGTGACCTATGACGCGAGCGGCGGAGGCCTGACCGCGCAGACAGCGGGTGCGAACACCGCGGGGGTCGATGTGGTGTTTGCCGACGGCGACGGCGATGGAGCCGGCACGGACGACACCAGCCACGACGGCCTCTACGTGAAGTGGGACACCGCGCCGTCCGGATCACCGCCCTCGGCCGGCTACAAGGTTTCGAGCGCGAAACTGACGGTTACCAAGACCTCGACCGTGTACTCTGATCCGATCGACAGCACCACGAACCCGAAGGCGATCCCCGGCGCCGTGGTCACCTATACCGTAACGGTAGCAAACAACGGAACCGCGAATGCAACCGGGGTGAGCATCGTGGATGACCTGAATACGGAAATTGCCACCAACGGCCATATCGCGTTCAATACCCAGTACAACGACGGCACGGCATCGTGCAGCGCAGGCGACGGCATTACGGTCGATACCGGCTCGGGCGAGACCTGCAAAACGAACCTCTATTCAAGCAACGATGACGGGGCTTCCTGGAACGATACCGGCGATCCGGCGGGCGGGACCAATACCGTTGCCGTCAGCGGGCTCACCATCAGCGCCGGCAGCACCGTTACGATCCGGTATCAGGTAACGATCCAGTAATCGGCAGGTATGCGTCGGGCCGCGCAAAGCGAGGTCCGATGGCTCTTCGAGGAGCTGCAAGAACACCGATCATGATGACCAGCCGTTTCCGCACATCCTGCAGGCCGACAGCCCGGGCCTCCCGCAACGAGGGAGGAGCGCCCGGGCTGCGTCTGCGTGCGGGAACGGCTGGTGCTCTTTTTGCTCCATCGGCATTATTCCTTTTCCTCTGCATCATTCTTTTCGCACTGCCCGCGTGGGCGGCCCATACGCCCGCCGGGACGGTGATCGAGAACGCGGCC
Organism: Nitrospirota bacterium; assembly: GCA_046704425.1. Taxonomy (GTDB): domain Bacteria; phylum Nitrospirota; class UBA9217; order UBA9217; family UBA9217; genus JBJKRX01. The sequence continues at coordinate 12,410 of JBJKRX010000172.1, read as the reverse complement.
CATGCGACCTTTACGGACGGCGCCGTCTCGGGCCTCCGGACCGCGGTCTCGAACACGGTCAGCACCGTGACCGTGATCCGCCAGACCACGGCGACCGTCGAATTCCTCCAGTATGCGCCTGCCGCGCCGGGGGCCCAGTCCGTGAACGTGCAGCCCGCGGCATACAGCCCCACCGACAGCCTGACCGGGCCGTTCTCCGGCCTGTCTGCTCCGGTCCCGGTCGGCTCGACCACGCCGCTCAACCTCGGCCAGCCCATTCCGCTCACTCCGGCCGAGCAGTACCACGCCGGGGAGCCGGTCTTCATCCGCCTGACCGACCAGGACCAGGACAACGACCCGACCGTGGCCGAGACCGTGGTGGTCACGCTCAAGGACGAAAAGACCGGCGACGTGGAGGTCCTGCAGCTGACCGAGACCGGGCCGAACACCGGCGTGTTCGCGGGAAGCATCCAGACGAGCAGCGACCCTGCCCAGAGCGGGAACGGGGTCCTGAACGTGGCGAGCGACTCGCGCATCATCGTCTCGTACGACGACAACGGCGGCGCATCGAACGTCGAGACCGCCTCCGCCATGATCGACCCCTTCGGCATCGTGTTCAACAGCGCGACCGGCGCGCCCGTGGACGGCGCGACCGTGACGCTCGTGGACGTCACGACCGGCAACCCGGCCGTGGTCTACGGCGACGACGGGGTCTCGACCTATCCGGCCACGGTCACGACCGGCGGCACGGCCATGGACAGCGCCGGCCGGGTATACAGCTTCTCGCCGGGCGGGTACCGCTATCCCTTCATCAAGCCGGGCGCCTACCGCCTGGTCGTCACCCCGCCCGTTGCGTACCGCGCGCCCTCGCAGGTGGCGACCGCCGCTCTCCAGAACCTGCCGGGCGGTCCCTTCGCGATCGCGGACCCCGGGTCCCGGGGCGAGGCGTTTACGCTCAATCCGGGCCCCGCGATGCATATCGACATCCCCGTGGACCCGATCAGCTCGCGCCTCTATCTCCGGAAGACGGCGGGCAAGCAGACCGCGGCGATCGGGGACTTCATTCCCTATACCCTGAACGTGGAGAACATCGACACCATCGCGCCGGTGCCGGGCGTATCGGTCGCGGACCGGTTGCCCGTGGGGTTCCGGTACCGCTCGGGCTCGGCCCGGTTGAACGGCGTTGCCACGGCCGATCCCGCAATCTCCGCGGACGGCAGGACCCTGACCTTCACCGTGGGCGACCTGGGGCCTGCCGGCAAGGCCCAGATCGACTACGTGGCCCAGGTCGGCGTGGGCGTGCGTCCGGGCCCGGCGGTGAACACGGCGTCCGCGAGCGGCACCGCAGGCGCGGTCTCGAACTCGGTCTCGGCCATGGTGCAGGTGACCGATGATCTCTTCGGCGAAAAGGCCGTGATCGCGGGACGCGTGTTGGTCGATGGGTGCGGGAACAAGGAGGCTGCCGAGAAGGGCGGCCTTGCCGGCGTCCGGGTCTACCTCGAGGACGGGACCTACGCGGTCACGGACGCGGAAGGCAAATACCACTTCGAGGCCGTGCAGCCGGGCGATCACGTGGTGCAGATCGACACAGGCTCCCTGCCGGAGCGCTACGAGGCCCTGGAGTGCGAGCGGAACACCCGGTTCGCCGGGAGCGCCTTCTCGCAGTTCGCGGACGTCCAGGGCGGCACGCTCTGGCGCGCGGACTTCCACCTGGGGCTCAAGCCGCGCGGCACGGGCGAGGTGGGGCTCGAGCTCAGGACCCGGATCGTGAAGGGCGCGGACGACGGGACCCCGGCCGGACTCCGGGCCCGCAAGGACACGATCCAGTACCTTATCCCGGTCCATGTGGGGGCCGTGCCCGCCAGGGACGGCAGGCTCGTCGTCCTGCTGCCCGCGGGCGCGCTCTACGTGCCGGCAACGAGCAGGCTGAACGCCGCTCCGGTCCCGGACCCGGAGATCGCCGCGGGATCGCTCACCTACCGCATCGCGGACCTCCCCGCAGGCTGGGAGGGGTCGCTTCGGTTCAACGCCCTGATCCCGGTGGTCGGCACGGAGGGCGATCTCGACACGAAGGCAATGCTGTTGTTCGACACACCGCACGCCAAGAACGTGCGCACGCCCGTGGTGGTGAACACGATCAACCGCCACCAGGTCGAGTCCGTACAGCCCTTCCCGGATGTGGTGATCCACCCGCATTTCTCGAGCGGCAGCCCCGTCCTCGGGTCCTATGACCGCAGGGAGCTGAACCGGCTGATCAAGGACCTCCGGAAGGTCGATATCCGGCACATCACGATCACGGGCTATACGGACAACCAGAAGATCAAGCCGTACCTCCGGGCGAAGTACCCCGACAACTACGCCCTTTCCTTCGAGCGCGCGGGAGCGGTGGGCGACTACCTCGCATCGGCCCTGTCGCTCACGCCGGGCCAGGTGACCTACTTCGGCAAGGGGCCGGACGATCCGATCGCGGACAACGGGACCATCGGCGGCAGGGCGCGGAACCGGCGCGTGGAGCTGAAGGTGGAGACCGGCAAGGTCGTCACCTCTTCCGCGATCAAGGACGTGGTGGATGCGAGCGGCATGCAGGCCGTGGCCACGGTCGGCCTGCGGCCCGGCGAGACCTGGGCCGCGGACGATCCGGCCGAAAAGGCGCTCAGCCACGACATGCCCGACTACGATGCGGCCTGGCTCAAGAACGCGCAGCCCGGCCTGGCCTGGCTCTGGCCCGCAGCGGGCTTTCATCCCGCGATCCCCTCGGTCAAGATCGCGATCAAGCACGATCCGATGAAAAAACTGAAGCTGTTTCTGAACGGCGCCGAGGTCGACCCGCTGAATTTCGACGGCGAGGTCAAGCGGTCGGACAATCTGGTCGCGGTCAGCACCTGGCGAGGGGTCGATCTGCAGGACGGGGACAATCTTTTCGAGGTCGTGGAATACGACGCGAGCGGGAAGGAGACCGCGCGGATCAAGCGCATGATCCACTACTCCACGCAGCCGGTCAAGGCCGAGCTCGATCGTGCGCAATCGCGGCTCACGGCGGACGGCAAGAACCCGCCGGTGCTCGCCATCCGGCTGACGGACAAGGACGGCCAGCCCGCGCGCGAGGGCGTCATCGGCGAGTACTCGGTCGATCCGCCGCGTCTGCCGTACCAGCGGCAGCGGGATCTGCAGGCAATGCCGCTTACGGCATCGACGAGCGATCAGCTGAAGTATACGGTGGGCGAAGACGGGATCGCACGCATCCGACTCGCGCCCACGACCGACACGGGCGACGCCGTGGTGCGGCTCAAGCTGGGGAACGGCGAGCAGACCGTCAGCGCCTGGCTCACGCCCGAGAAGCGCGACTGGGTCCTGGTGGGGCTCGCCAAGGGCACGGTGGGTTACAACACGGTCACCGGGAACATGGAGTCCCTGGGCGCCGCGGGCGGGGACCAGAACTACTACGAGAACGGCCGCGTGGCCTTCTACGCCAAGGGCATGATCAAGGGCGAGTGGCTCCTGACCATGGCCTACGACAGCGCCAAGAACACGGGCGGACAGAGCATGTTCCAGACCGTGGACCCGAACCAGTACTACCTGCTCTACGGCGACGCCACGGACCAGCGCTACGACGCGGCAAGCTCCCAGAAGGTCTACGTGAAGCTGGAGCGGGGCCAGTTCTACGCCCTCTTCGGCGACTACGACACCGGGCTTTCGGTCACGGAACTGTCGCGCTACGAACGGCGATTCACGGGGGTCAAGTCCGAATGGAAGGGCCGGCACGCGGAATACACCGCCTTCCTCAGCAGGAACGACCAGGCCTTCGTCCGCGACGAGATCCCCGGGGACGGGACCTCGGGGCTCTACCGCCTGTCGCGCACGAACATCGTGCTGAACTCGGAAACGGTCACGATCCAGACCCGGGACCGGTTCCAAAGCGAGGTGATCGTCTCGCAACAGCAGCTCACGCGCTACCTCGACTACGACATCGACTACCAGGACGGCACGATCTGGTTCAAGTCGCCCATCTTCTCGCGCGATGCGAACTTTAATCCCATCTACATCGTGGTCGAGTACGAGTCCTTCGACGCCTCGGACATGGCCTATACCTACGGCGGCCGCGGGGCCGTCAAGGCCCTCGACAACCGGCTGGTCCTGGGCGCCACGCACGTGCACGAGGGCAGGACCGGCGGGTACGGCGAGCTGAACGGCGTGGACGCGTCGGCGGACCTGGGGAGCGGCACCAAGGTCCGGGCCGAGGCAGCATCCACGCGGACCGAGCAGACCAACGTCCTGTCCAAGGGCTCGGCCTATCTGGCCGAGGTGCAGCATACGTCCGAGAGGCTCCAGACCGGCGTGTACGTGCGCGAGGAGGCGTCCGGGTTCGGCCTGGGCATGCAGAACGGGAGCGAGTCCGCTACGCGGAAGATGGGCGGTGACCTGAACTACCGGATCAGCAAGCCTTGGTCCGCAGGCGTGCAGGCCTTCCGGCAGGAGACCCTCTCCACCGGGGCCCGGAGCGACATGGCGGAGGTGCGCGGAAATTATCTGGCCTCGGAGCGGCTCTCCACGGACGGCGGGGTGCGCTACGCCGCGGACTCGTTCGGCACGGGCCAGATCCTCCAGTCCGACCAGCTCTTCGCCGGCGCCCGGTATCAACTGACCAAGCGGACCTCGCTCCGGCTCGAGCACGACCAGTCCCTGGGACAGAACGGCAGCGTCAACTATCCCACGCGCACGACCTTCGGCGCGGACTACAAGCTGAACGAGACGGCCACGCTCTTCGCCGACGAGGAATACGCCCACGGGGACCAGGCCACCACGGCAACCTCGCGCGTGGGCCTGCGGGCCTCTCCCTGGACCGGCGGCTCGATCGGCTCCACCCTGGAACAGCAGGATTCCGAGAACGGCCAGCGCCTCTTCTCCACCCTGGGTCTCAAGCAGACCTGGCAGATCACGCAGGCCTGGAGCGTGGACGGCGGCCTGGACCGGTCGGACACGCTGAGCCAGGCGGCCAATCCCGTGACCACGAACCCCAACGTGCTGCCCGCCTCAGGCGACACCGAGGACTTCACCGCGGTCTCCCTCGGCACGGGATACCGGCAGGCGCGCTGGTCCTGGTCCGCCCGGGCCGAGAGCCGCCACGCGCAGCTTGACCAGAAGTTCACCACCTTCATGGGCGCCAACGGCGACGTGCGCGACGGGCTCGCCGTGGCGGGCGGGGTCCAGACCTTCCGCGACGCCGCGACCACGGGGCTCGCCACCTTCACCGGCGACGTCCGCCTGGGCCTGGCCTACCGGCCTGCGATGACCCGGTATATCGTGCTCGACCGCCTGGACCTCGTGCAGCAGGAGCAGCACGGCAGCGCGGACGGCACGTCGGATTACAACAACCAGCGGGTGGTGAACAACTTCGTCATGAACTACAAGACCGGGGTCCGGACCCAGGTCTCGGCCCAGTACGGAGCCAAGTACGTGCAGGAGACGATCGGCGCGAACGATTACCGCGGCTACACGGACCTGACCGGCCTGGAGGGCAGGTACGACCTCACGGAGCGCTGGGACCTGGGCCTGCGCGGCATGCTGCTCCATTCCTGGGCCCTGGACCAGAGCCGCTACGGCGCCGGGCTCTCGACCGGGTTTACCGCGGGCAAGAACGTCTGGGTCAGCGTGGGATACAATTTTGCGGGCTTCACGGACCGCGATTTCTCGCAATCGGACTTCACCTGCGCCGGTCCCTATCTCACCCTGCGGCTCAAGTTCGACCAAGTCTCGGCGCGCGAGGCCGTGCGCTGGATCACGGGCCAGTAGGTTTCCGGGAACAGCGCCTCCCCTCGCATCCCGCCTGAACAAGGCGATGCATCCCCCCCTCCACCTTTTGTCGTTGACACTCCTTGAAAATTTCTGGTATAGTAGCGAAATTACGGGTTTTCAAGGAGTTTTATGTTCCGCCCCACGCTCGAAGAATTCCGGCAGAAAGCAAAGCAGGGCAATCTCATTCCCGTGTACCGCGAGATCCTCGCGGACATGGAAACGCCGGTCTCGGCCTTTCTGAAGATCGACGACGGGCGCTATTCCTTCCTGCTCGAAAGCGTGGAGGGCGGGGAGAAGTGGGCCCGCTACTCCTTCCTCGGGAGCAGGCCGTCGGTGATCGTAAAAGGCTCGGGCAGGACCGTGGAGATCACGCGGGAGGGCAAGACCGTGCGGCACGCCAACGGCCGCGATCCGCTCGACGCCGTGAAACAGGTCCTGGCAGCGTACCGGCCCGTGCCCGATCCGGCCCTGCCCCGGTTCTTCGGCGGCGCCGTGGGGTTCCTGGGCTACGATACGGTTCGCTATTTCGAAGACCTGCCGATCCGCGACAAGCCGGGCCTCGGCCTGCCCGACGTCTTCTTCCTGATCACGGACACGCTGCTCATCTTCGACAATCTCAAGCACCGGATCCTGGTCGTCTCGAACGCCCACGTGAAGGGGAAGGCCGTGGAGGCAGCGTACCGCGAGGCTATGCGGAAGATCGACGGGCTGGTCAGGAAACTCAAAACAGGGGTCAGGAGTCAGAAGTCAGGAGTCAGGGGAAGAACAAAAGGGCCGTCGGAGCTCACGTCGAACTTTACGCAGCAGCAGTACGAGGAGGCGGTGCTCCGGGCCAAGGAGTATATCAAGGCCGGGGACATCTTCCAGGTCGTGCCGTCCCAGCGGTTCCAGCGCAAGATCACCGTGGAGCCCTACGCGATCTACCGGGCCCTGCGCCTGATCAACCCCTCGCCCTACATGTACTTCCTGCGCTGCGGCGGCGCCACCGTGGTCGGCGCCTCGCCCGAGGTGATGGTCCGGCTCGAAGGCGACCGGATCGACCTCCGGCCCATCGCAGGTACGCGCCGGCGCGGCGCGACCGAAGAGGAAGATCGGGCGCTTGCGGAGGAACTGCTCGCGGACCCCAAGGAGCGGGCCGAGCACATCATGCTCGTAGACCTGGGCAGGAACGACGTGGGCCGGGTGAGCGAGTCGGGCAGCGTGCACGTGTCCGAGCTCATGGTGATCGAGCGGTACTCCCACGTGATGCACATCGTCTCGAACGTGCGCGGCGCGCTGGCCGCAGGCAAGGACGCCTTCGACGTGATCCGCGCCTGTTTTCCCGCGGGCACGGTCTCAGGCGCGCCCAAGATCCGGGCCATGCAGATCATCGACGAGCTGGAGCCCACGCAGCGCGGTCCCTATGCGGGCGCCGTGGGCTACTTCGGGTTCTCGGGCTCCATGGACACCTGCATCACCATCCGGACCCTCGTGGTCAAGGGCACAACGGCCTACATCCAGGCCGGCGGCGGCGTGGTGGCCGACAGCGACCCCGCGGCCGAGTACCAGGAGACGGTGAACAAGGCAAAGGCCATGCTGCGCGCCGTGGAGATGGCGGAACAGGGACTGGAATAAACTATGCTATTGATGATCGACAATTACGACTCCTTCACCTACAACCTGGTCCAGTACCTGGGCGAGCTGGGGCAGCGGGACCTCCGGGTCTTCCGGAACGACAAGATCACGCTCGACGAGATCGAGCGCATGCACCCCGACCGCATCGTGATCTCGCCCGGGCCCTGCACGCCCAAGGAGGCGGGGATCTCGGTGAACGTGATCCGGCATTTCACCGGGAAGATGCCGATCCTCGGCGTCTGCTTGGGCCACCAGTCCATCGGCGAGGCCTTCGGCGGCGACGTGATCCGCGCGCCCTACCTCATGCACGGCAAGACCTCGCAGATCCACCACGACGGCAGGACGATCTTCAGCGGCCTCCCGAACCCCTTCGAGGCCACGCGCTACCACTCGCTCATCATCAAGCGCGAGACCCTGCCGCCGGTCCTGGAGGTTTCGGCCTGGACCGAGGACGGCATCATCATGGGCGTGCGGCACAAGGAGCACAAGCTCGAAGGCGTCCAGTTCCATCCCGAATCGATCCTGACGTCCGTCGGGAAGGACCTGCTCCGGAACTTTTTGCAGTTATAGTGCGGCACGTCATCTCACGACCACGAGGGTTGCCATGATCAAAGAAGCCATCGCAAAGGCCGTCGCGAACGAGCACCTTACCGAGGCGGAGGCAGAGGGCGTCATGCGCGAGATCATGCAGGGCGAGGCCACGGACGCCCAGATCGCGGCGTACATTACGGCGCTCCGGATGAAGGGCGAGACCGTGGAGGAGATCACGGGCTCGGCGCGCGTCATGCGCGAGAAGGCCGCGCCGGTCCTGCTCGACGCCCCCTTTCACGTGGACACCTGCGGCACGGGCGGCGACATGGCGCATACCTTCAACATCTCGACCACCGCGGCCTTCGCGGTTGCGGGCGCGGGCGTGGTGGTGGCCAAGCACGGCAACCGGTCGGTTTCGAGCAAGAGCGGCAGCGCCGACGTGCTCCAGGCCCTGGGCGTCAACATCGAGTGTCCCGCGCACCGCGCCGAGGAGGCCCTCCGGGAGGTCGGCATCGCTTTCCTCTTCGCGCCGCTCATGCACCAGGCCATGAAGTACGCCATCAGCGTGCGCCGCGAGATCGGGGTCCGCACCATCTTCAACGTGCTCGGACCGCTGACGAACCCGGCGAAGGTGACGGCGCAGATCATGGGCGTCTATGATCCCGCCCTCACCGGCCCTCTGGCCCTGGCACTCGGGAACCTCGGCGCGCGCCACGCCTTCGTGGTCCACGGCATGGACGGGCTGGACGAGATCACGGTCACGGACCGGACCAAGGTGTCGGAGTTCGTGAACGGTCACGTAGAGGACTACTTTCTCCGGCCCGGGGACTTCGGCTTCCCGGGCGGCACGGCGGACGACCTCCGCGGCGGCGACGCCCAGGAGAACGCCGCCATCACCCTGGCGATCCTCCGGGGCGAGCAGGGACCGCGGCGCGATATCGTGCTCCTGAACGCCGCGGCCGGGCTTGCCGCATCCGGCAAGGCAGCGGACCTCAAGCAGGGGATCGTGCTCGCCGCGGAGTCGATCGACTCCGGCGCAGCGATGAAGAAGCTGGATGCGTTGAAGACATTTTCCAATAAACCGTAGCCGTCAGACACAAGAGAACCGCATACCGACAGAATGATTCTAGACGAGATCGTCGCGCATAAGGAAGAAGAGCTCGCCGAGACCAAGCGGCGCATGTCGCTCGCCGACGTCAAGGCCCGGGCCGCGGACGCGGGGCCGATGCGGGGATTCACCCGGGCGCTCTCCGGGGATGCGATCGGCCTGATCGCGGAGGTGAAGAAGGCCTCGCCCTCCCAGGGCGTGATCCGTGCGGACTTCGATCCCGTGGCCATCGCACGTCGCTACGCCGAGTCCGGGGCCTCGTGCCTCTCGGTGCTCACGGAGCAGCGGTATTTCCAGGGCGCACTGGGCTATCTCGGCGCGATCCGGAAGGCCGTTGACCTGCCGCTCCTCCGGAAGGACTTCATCATCGACGCCTACCAGATCCATGAGGCCCGTGCCGCGGGGGCCGACGCGATCCTCCTGATCGCGGCCTGCCTGGAGCGCGGCCGCCTGGAGGACTTTCTGGGCATCGCCGGGGAGCTCGGCCTCGACGTCCTGGTGGAGTCCCACACGGCAAAAGAGCTGGACCGCACGCTCCTGGCAGGGGCCGCGCTCGTGGGCATCAACAACCGGGACCTCAAGACCTTTCGCGTGAGCCTGACGACAACGCTCGATCTGATCAAGGATGTCCCCGACGACCGGACCGTGGTGAGCGAGAGCGGGATCCGGACGCGGGAGGACGTGCTCCTGCTTCAGAAAGCGGGCGTGGACGCGATCCTCGTGGGCGAGAGCCTCATGCGGGAACAGGACATCGGGAAAAAGGTGAAAGAACTTTTGGGGGCAAATACGAGATCCGAATAAAGAAATATCGATGAAGTCGTAAGAATTCAGGATACCGCGGAGACGCACCCTGCACTCTCCGTCCCGCATCTTACTATCGTAGAAACGGAGCGGGGCGCGCATGCACTCATAACCGCTGGGCGCAGGCAGAGGCACAGAGAGGACCTTTCCTGGTTGAAGCCACAGCGAATTTCATAATTCGAATTTCAGGCCTTCGCATTTCGTGCCGGGTGAGAAAAGATGATAAAAGTCAAAATATGCGGCATCACGACGCTCGAGGACGCGCTGGCTGCGGCCGACGCGGGCGTGGATGCATTGGGGTTCAACTTCTACAAGAAGAGCCCGCGCTACATCGAGCCCGCCAAGGCTGCGGAGATCATCGGTCAGCTCCCGCCGCTCCTGATCCCCGTCGGGATCTTCGTGAACGAGCGCGAGGAGCGGATCCGGGAGATCCAGCACATCACCTGCCTGCAGGCGATCCAGCTCCACGGCGACGAGAGCCCCGAGTTCTGCCAGCGCTTCGGCAACCGGGTGATCAAGGCCTTTCAGGTGAAGGACAAGGAGAGCCTGGAGGCCATGGCGCACTACCGCGTCGGCGCCTTTCTCCTGGACAGCTACAAGGACGGCCTGCGCGGCGGGACCGGCACGACCTTCGACTGGCACCTCGCCGTGGTGGCCAAGACCTTCGGCAGGATCATCCTTGCGGGCGGCCTCACCGAGGAGAACGTGGCCGAGGCCGTGAAGCTCGTCCAGCCCTACGGCGTGGATGTGGCGGGCGGCGTGGAGAAGGAGAAGGGGATCAAGGACCACGCGAAGATGCGGCGGTTCATCGCCGCGGTGCGGAGGGCGTCGCGGCCATGAGCATGCCGGACAAGAACGGACACTTCGGCGTCTTCGGCGGCAAGTTCGCTCCCGAAACGCTCATGCCCGCACTCGCCGCGCTCGAAGCGGCCTTCATTGCGGCGAAGAAGGACAAGGCCTTCCAGGAGGAGCTGGCCTTCTATTTCCGCGAGTTCATCGGCCGGCCCACGCCGCTCTACTTCGCCCGGAGGCTCACCGAGCACCTGGGCGGCGCGCGGATCTACCTCAAGCGCGAGGACCTGTGCCATACCGGGGCGCACAAGATCAACAATTCCCTGGGCCAGGTGCTGCTCGCGAAGCGCATGGGCAAGCGGCGCGTGATCGCCGAGACCGGCGCGGGCCAGCACGGCGTGGCCACGGCCACGGCTGCGGCCATGTTCGGGCTCGCCTGCGACGTCTACATGGGGACCGACGATACGGCGCGCCAGTCCCTGAACGTCTTCCGCATGAAGCTCCTGGGCGCCACGGTCCGTCCCGTGGACAGCGGGAGCCGGACGCTCAAGGACGCGATCAACGAGGCCATGCGCGACTGGATCACGAACGTGGCGGACACGCACTACGTGCTCGGCACGGTCTACGGCCCCCACCCCTTCCCGACGATGGTCAAGGAGTTCCAGTCCGTGATCGGCCGGGAGGCGAAGAAGCAGATCCTGAAGCTCGAAGGCAGGCTGCCCGACGCGCTCGTGGCCTGCGTAGGCGGCGGCTCGAACGCCCTGGGGCTCTTTTCCGGTTTCCTGGATGATCCGTCCGTCAAGATGTACGGCGTCGAGGCGGGCGGACTCGGCATCGAGCCCGGCAAACACGCGGCCCGGTTCACGGGCGGCTCCCTCGGCGTGCTGCAGGGCTGCAAGACCTTCGTGTTGCAGGACCCGGACGGCCAGATCGAGTCCACCCACTCGATCTCGGCAGGGCTCGACTACGCTGCCGTGGGGCCGGAGCACGCCTTCTACCATGATACGGGCCGCATCGAGTATCCCTACGCGATCGACGAGGAGGCGCTTGAGGCATTCGATCTGTTGTCGCGCCTCGAAGGCATCATCCCGGCGCTCGAGAGCAGCCACGCCGTGGCCTACTGCCTGAAGCTTGCGCCTTCGCTCGGCAAGGACCGGATCGTGATCGTGAACCTCTCGGGCCGCGGGGACAAGGACGTGATGCAGGTGGCGAAGATCAAGGGCGTGGAGCTGTAGCAGTATGGAGCGTGCCGATCCAGAGGCGTGATGATTACCGCATATTCGGGTGAACAGCTTGAGCGATATCATGGAGAAAAGGCTTGAATGGCTTTATCGCGGCAATCTCTTACGTAAGGCATAGTACGAACTGATGGGCAAAGAACCGTTTTATAAGCGAACGAGTGTGGAGGGTTGATCATGAGACAGGTCGTTCTCTATCCCGGCGAAGACGGCTACTGGGTGGCAGAATGTCCCAGCCTCCCCGGTTGCGTCAGCCAGGGGAAGACCAGAGAAGAGGCGATTGAGAATATCCGGGAGGCGATCAAGGGGTATGTGGCAGCCCTCGAGGAAGATCGCCTGCCTGTTCCTCAAGACCATTTTGAGGCCCTGCTGGTTGCGGTATGAGCGATAAACTGCCGCGGATTTCCGGTCGTGATTGCGTTAAGGCGCTGGAAAAGACCGGCTTTCAGTTCAAACGGCAGGAAGGTAGCCATATTATTATACGACGGAGTGATCCCTTTGCACAGCTTGTCGTGCCGGATCATAGAGAGTTGGACCGCGGAACGCTCCGTGCC
>JBJKRX010000171.1:0-32612 GCA_046704425.1 Nitrospirota bacterium | reverse complement strand
GGATGTGTGGTTGCCTTGGAAGGCGTCTGATCATCATCGGGGGTCACGATCACCGCTCCCGCACGGCTCGCTTCCGGAATGTCCTGCAGGCTGTCTGCAAAACTGACGGTGCCGTTCTGATCGACATACTTGTAGATGGCGGCAAAACCCTTGGAGGCTGCGGCCGCCCCGATAAACAGCAGAATGCCCAGCAGAAGACACAGGCGTCGTTTCATGATGCCCCTCCCCGATCGTTCGAGATGCGCGACTATACAATAGATCGTTTCCCGATGTCAATCGTCCGGATCGGGTATTTTCGGGGTATGCACGGTACCCGGGCCGCCTAGGAGTCTTGTTTGTGAACAGAAGACAGATCGCAAGCTGGTGTCTCTTCGATTTCGCGAACTCAAGCTATTCGGCCGTGATCGCCGCGGTCGTCTTCCCCGTCTATTACACAACGACCATCGTGGGCAACGCCGCCGGCGCGGGCGACCTCTGGTGGGGACGCGCCATCTCGCTCAGTATGCTGACAATCGCCGTCACCTCGCCTTTTTTCGGCGGGATTGCGGACTATGCGGGCTCACAGAAGAAATTCCTGGCATTCTATACGGCAGTCTGCGTCTCTGCGGTGGCTTGCTTATCGCTGCTTGCGCCTGGGGACGTGGTTTCCGGATTTTTTCTGATCCTCTGCGCGAACATCGGCATGGAGGGCGGACTGGTGTTCTATAATTCTTTCCTTCCCCGGATCGCCCCACCTGACCACCAGGGCCGCGTCTCGAGCTGGGGATTCGGCGTGGGCTACGCCGGATCCGTTCTGTCACTTCTGATCGCGCTCCCCCTCGTGCGATCCGGCCGCTTCGGGCTCACTTGGCTGGCAACCGCCGCATTCTTCGCGGTCTTTTCCCTCCCCGCCTTTCTCACGCTGCCGCAGGACGCGTCGGCCGGGACGCCGGCGCTCGCGGCAGGCATGCACGGCATCCGTCGGGCGTGGCGTACCGTCCGGATGTTGTGGGGGCAGGGAGAACCGCGAAAATTCCTGCTTGCCTATCTCCTGTACGAAGACGGCGTGAATACGGTGATCGTCTTTTCGAGCATCTTCGCAGCGACGACCCTTGGATTCGGCACGGTCGAGTTGATCGGTCTCTATCTCGTCGTCCAGGTGACCGCCCTTGCCGGGGCATTCCTCCTGGCCCGCCCCACGGATTACTGGGGTCCGAAGAAGGTCGTCCTCCTTTCGCTCCTGCTCTGGACGATCATTGCCGTGACGGCCTATTTCGTCCGGACCAAAATGCAGTTCTGGGTGGTCGCCTGCACGGCGGGGCTGGGTCTCGGCAGCGTGCAGGCGGGCACACGGGCGTTCTACGCGCAGTTCGTGCCGCCCGGCGGCGAAGCGGAGTATTTCGGCGTCTACTCGCTTGTCGGAAAGTCCTCGGCAATCCTCGGTCCGCTCGTCTTCGGCGCCCTTTCATCCACCTTCGGCAGTCAACGGCCCGCGATCCTCTCGATCGCAGCCTTCTTTCTCATCGGTCTCGTCCTGCTGACCCGTGTCCGCGGCGGCGGGCCCACGGTCGATGCGCTTCAACTGAGGGGGCCAGCACATCCGGATGGTCCGCGCTTCTTGAGCCAGTAATTTTTCTTGACAAAATGAGCGCGTCTTTATATAATTCTGCTCTTAAAGCCCCGGGATTGATTTGAAATGATATTAAAAATCAACGAGATACCACCAGAGGGGCTGGCCATAAATCTGTCGCGTGCGATCGACCTGCTCGAACCAGGGGTTGCATCCACGACCTTCACGGCATCTCTTCACATCACCGCGGGAGGTGCCGGAAACCTGCACGTAACCGGCAGAATACAGGCAGAGCCGCGACTCGAATGCAGCCGTTGTCTTGCGGTCTTCCCCTATGCGATCGACGCGGCACTCGATCTCACGCTGGAACCGCTCCCCGATTGGCAGGCGGGGGCCGAACATGAGCTTGCCCGGAACGAACTGGACACCGAGTTCTACCAGGGAGACGAACTCGACCTTGTCGCCCTGGTGCGGGAACAGGTACTGATCGCCGTACCCATGGTGCCGCTCCACCGCCCCGACTGCAAGGGACTGTGCAGCGTCTGCGGCGCCGATCGCAACGTTACCGAATGCGGCCACGGCCAGAACGGGCCTGCGGAACCCGGCCCCTTCGCCGGGCTGAAAGATCTGTTGAAGAAAAAATCCTGAGCGAGGAGTCATACACGACCATGGCGAACCCAAAACACCGGCATTCCAAATCACGCAGGGACAAACGGCGCACCCACAAGTACCTCAAGGCGCCGAACCTGACGATCTGCCCCCAGTGCCAGGAGGTCAGAAAGCCGCACCATGCCTGCCTGTCCTGCGGGACCTACAACGGTCGCGAGATCGTGACCGTTCAGCACATCTAAGTCGAAGAACGCAAGCGATGCTGCAAGGCAAAGGGATGATCCTGGCGCGAACGCGGAGGGCTCCTCTTTGCCTTTTATATTGTAGGGAGTCCCGATGAATATAGCCGTCGATGCGATGGGGGGGGACAACGCGCCGCAGGCCGTGGTCGCCGGCGCCGTGCAGGCCGCGGCGGAACACGGCATCGGCATCCTCCTGGTCGGCATCGAGGAGATCGTCCGGGACGAGCTCCGGAAGCATCCGGGGGCGGACTCGCTCCCCATCGAGGTCCGCAACGCCACGGAAGTCGTGGACATGCTCGACTCTGCTTCGACGGTATTCCGGAGGAAAAAAGATTCCTCCATTCGCATTGCCAACGAACTGGTAAAGAACGGCGAAGCGACAGCCGTTTTCAGCGCCGGCCATACCGGCGCCGCCATGTCCACGTCGCTCTTCGTCCTCGGCCGCGTCGAGGGTGTGGAAAGGCCCGCCATCGCCACGTGCATGCCGACGCTCACGGGCACCTCGCTCCTGCTCGACATGGGGGCGAACGTCGACTGCAAGCCGAACCATCTCCTGCAGTTCGCGATCATGGGAGACGTCTACGCCCGGTACATGCTCCGGAACCCGAACCCCCGCGTGGGGCTTCTGTCCATCGGCGAGGAAGCGACCAAGGGCAACGAGCTGACCAAGGAGGCCTTCAAGCTCCTGCAAGAGACGTCCCTCAACTTCATCGGGAACGTGGAGGGGCACGACGTCATGTCCGGCAAGGCGGACGTCATCGTCTGCGACGGCTTCATCGGCAACGTGGTGCTGAAGGTCGCCGAGGCCGTGGCCGAGGCGATCGGGACGTTCCTGCGGCAGGACATCGAACGAAGCGTCACGAGCAAGCTCGGCGCCCTCCTCATGCGTCCGGCCTTCCGGGGGCTTCGGCGGAGGGTCGACTACGCTGAATACGGCGGCGCGCCGCTCGTGGGCATCAACGGCATCAGCATCATCAGCCACGGCCGGTCCTCGGACCGCGCCGTCAAGAACGCGATCCGGGTCGCCGCGGAGTTGGCCCAGAGCGACGTCACTCGGCACATCCGCGACGACATCGAGAAGAATATGGAGCTCGTAACGACGAAATGATCCAGGCACGGATAACGGGAACCGGCTCCGCGGTGCCCCAGAAGATCATTACCAATCACGACCTGACAAAGCTCGTCGACACGAGCGATGAATGGATCACCGAGCGCACCGGCATCAAGGAGCGGCGGATCGCCGAGAAGCACGAGACCACCTCCAGTCTCGCGGCGCAGGCAGCCGAACAGGCGCTTCGGGCCGCCGGCCTGCCGGCGGAGGAACTGGACCTGATCCTTGCGGCCACGACCACGCCGGACACGGTCATGCCGAGCCTCGGCTGCACGCTGCAGGACAAGCTGGGCGCAAAGAACGCCGCCGCCTTCGACCTCTACGCGGCCTGCTCGGGTTTCCTCTACGGCATGTCCGTGGCCGACGCGTTCATCCGGTCTGGCGTCTATCGGAATATCCTGCTGGTGGGAGCGGAGGTGCTGTCGCGCTTCACCGACTGGGAGGACCGGACCACCTGCGTGCTCTTCGGCGACGGCGCGGGCGCCGTGGTCCTGCAGCGTCATGCCGGCAAACGCGGCATCCTGTCGACGCACCTGCATTCGGACGGGTCCTTGGGGAGTCTGCTGAACCTCCCGGCAGGGGGGGCCCTGCATCCGGCCTCGCACGATACGGTAAACAAGCGCATGCATTTCATCAAGATGAAGGGGAACGAGACCTTCAAGGCGGCGGTCCGCGCCCTGGAGGACGTCGTGCAGGAGGCCCTGGCGCACAACAAGGTGAAGGCCGAAGAGATCGACCTTCTGATCCCGCATCAGGCCAACCTCCGGATCATCCAGGCCATGGCGCAGCGGCTCAACATGCCGATGGACAAGGTCGTCCTCACGCTCCCCAAATACGGCAATACCTCGGCTGCATCGATCCCCATGGCCCTCGATGAGGCGGTCAGGGACGGTAGGGTCAAGGAGAACATGCTCATCCTGTTCGAGGCCTTCGGCGGCGGACTCACCTGGGCCTCGGCACTGGTGCGCTGGTAGAAAACAGGAACGGACCCGAGAAACGGACCGGAGATTTTCATCGAAAGAGGTGGCGGATGAACTATTTGCTGACGGAAGAACAGGAAATGATACGGGACCTGGCGAGACAGATCGCGGTCGAAAAGATCGTTCCCGTGCGCGCCGAGCTCGACGAGCAGAACAAGTTCCCCACGGACATCATCAAGGCGATCGCGCAGGCCGATCTCCTGGGGCTCTTCATCCCCGAGGAGTACGGGGGAATGGGCAAAAAGACGCTCGAGCTCTGCATCGCCGTGGAAGAGCTCTCCAAGGCATGCGTCGGCGTCTCAACGAGCTACGCGGCGAACGCCCTCGGCACCTATCCCATTATCCTCTACGGGTCCGATGCGCAGAAAAAGAAGTATCTCCCGTCGATCGCCACGGGCAAACACCTGGCCGCCTTCGGCCTCACCGAGGCCAATGCGGGGTCCGATGCGAGCGGCGTCCAGACCACGGCACGGCTCGACGGGAACGAGTATGTCCTGAACGGGACGAAACAGTGGATCACGAACGGCGGCGAGGCCCAGGTCTACACCGTCATCGCCATCACCGACAAGAGCAAGGGCCCGCGCGGGGCCTCGGCGTTCATCGTGGAGAAAGGCACGCCCGGGTTCACCTTCGGCAAGAAGGAGAACAAAATGGGCATCCGCGCTTCGGCAACCACCGAGCTCATCTTCTCCGACTGCCGCATCCCCAAGGAGTACCTGATCGCCAAGGAGGGCATGGGCTTCATCGTGGGCATGAAGACCCTGGACAGCTCCCGGACCGGCGTGGGCGCACAGGGCGTGGGCGTTGCCCAAGGGGCGATCGACGAGGCGATCCATTTTGCGAAGCAACGGGTCCAGTTCGGACAGCCGATCACCTCCTTCCAGGCCATACAGCATATGCTGGCGGACATGCAGACCCAGACCGAGGCTGCCCGCTCCCTCGTATACTCCGTCGCGCGGTTCGTTGACAGCGGCGCGAAGGACATCTCACGGGCCTCGGCCATGGCAAAACTCTTCGCCACCGACACGGCTATGAAAGTGACCACCGACGCCGTCCAGGTCATGGGCGGCTCGGGATACATGAAAGAGTACCCGGTCGAGAAGATGATGCGCGACGCCAAGATCCTCCAGATCTACGAGGGCACGAACCAGATCCAGCGGAACGTCATCGCCCTGGACATGGTGCGGGAAGCGTCGCGGGCAAAGTAATTTCGGAGAATTCCATGAAGATCATCGTTCTGGTCAAGCAGGTCCCGGACACGTCCGAGGTCAGGATCAACCGCGAGACGAACACCCTCGTCCGCGACGGCGTGCCGAGCATCATCAATCCCTACGACCGCTATGCCATCGAAGAGGCGCTCCGTCTGCGGGAACAGCACGGCGGCACGGTCACGGCAGTCACGATGGGGCCACCCCAGGCCGTCGAGGCCCTGAAGGAGGCCGTATCGCTCGGCGTGGACGATGTGGTGCTCCTGTCCGACCGCGCCTTCGCGGGCGCGGACACCTGGGCCACCTCCTATGCCCTGTCGCAGGGGATCAAGAAGATCGGCGCATTCGACCTGGTCATCGCGGGCAAGCAAGCCATCGACGGGGATACGGCCCAGGTCGGCCCCGAGACCGCCGACATGCTCGGCATCCCTTTCGTTGCCTATATCAGAAAGATCGACGCGGTGACGGATAAGACCATGACCGTCGAGCGGCTCATGGACGAGGGTACCGATGTGGTCGAGACGTCCCTGCCTGCGGTCATCACCGTGGTAAAGGAAATCAACGATCCGCGCCTCCCCTCATTGAAGGGCAAGATGAAGGCCAAGAACCTCGCCGCAACGACCTGGAGCGCCGCAGACATCGGCGCGGACACGGACCGGTGCGGTCTCAAGGGATCGCCGACCCAGGTCGTGCGAATTTTCCCTCCTGCGCCGCGCGGCGACCGCGAGATGCTGACCGGCACGCGTGAGGAGCAGGTCGCCGCACTCGTCGGGAAGCTGCACAAACAATCCTTGATCTGACCGGAGGGGCGGTCCTTCCCGCCCCCCTCCGCTGCCGCACCGGGAAAAGGAGCATATCGTGAGTGTACGCGTCATAACAGACTCCTGCGAAGGCTGCGAAACCTGCGTCACCGCCTGTCCCTTCGGCGCCATCGAGATGCGGGACGGCAAGGCCTTCATCACCGAGGCCTGCACCATGTGCGGGTCCTGCGTCGAGGTCTGCGAATTCAAGGCCATCGAGAAGACGCTCGCCGAGACCGGGCCCGCTGCGGACCTCTCGGCCTACCGGGGCGTCTGGGTATTCGCCGAACAGCACAAGGGGACCATCGCGGGCGTGACGCTCGAGCTCCTCGGCGAAGGCCGCAAGCTCGCGGACAAGCGCAAGGCTCCGCTTTCGGCCGTGCTCGTCGGCTCCGGCGTGAAGAACGCGGCAAAGGACCTGATCGCCCACGGCGCGGACCTCGTCTACGTGGCGGACGATCCGGCGCTCAAGGATTTCAACGACGACTCCTACGCCGCGGTCCTGACGACTCTCGCGCAAAAACACAAACCCGAGATCATCCTGGCAGGCGCCACCGCCATCGGCCGTTCGTTCTTTCCCAAGGTCGCTTCGTCCCTCTCGACCGGCCTGACCGCCGACTGCACCATGCTCGACATCGATGAGGCGACCGGCCACCTGCACCAGACCCGGCCCGCCTTCGGCGGCAACATCATGGCAACGATCGTCACCCCCAACCATCGCCCCCAGATGGCAACAGTCCGGCATAAGGTGATGAAGCCCGCCCCACGCGACGACTCCCGTACGGGCGATATCGTCGCAGTGCAGTATTCCCAATCCGGCGATCTTCGGACAAAGGTGATCAAAACCATCGAAGATCTGAGCGAGAACGTCAACATCTGCGAGGCGGACATCGTCGTCGCCGGCGGCCGGGGTCTCGGCAGCGCGGACAATTTCCGGCTCATCCGGGAACTCGCCCAGGTCCTGGGAGGCGCGGTCGCCGCGACGCGGGGAGCCGTCGACGAAGGATGGATCCCCTACCCCCACCAGGTGGGCCAGACCGGCAAGACCGTCTGCCCCAAGCTCTACATCGCCTGCGGCATCTCCGGCGCGATCCAACACGTGGCGGGCATGCAATCGTCAGAGGTGATCGTCGCGATCAACCGCGACCCCGACGCGCCCATCTTCAACGTCGCCACGTACGGCATCGTGGGCGACGTCCATGAAGTCGTCCCCATCATGATCAGAAAGATCCGGGAAATGCGCGGTTAACGAACCGGCGTCCTCGTGCGGCCACCCGCACGCCTGACGCCGAACGCAATCCCCCGTCGCCCAAGCGGGCTTACGGATGCAGAGGTCCCGAGTGAAAACAGCATTCCTCTTCCCCGGCCAGGGATCCCAGTACGTAGGCATGGCCAAGGAGTTCGTCGAACAGTACGCGGAGTCGCGCGAGGTGTTCACCGTTGCCTCGGATGCTCTCGGCCTCGACCTCGCCGAGCTCTGTCAGGAGGGCCCGTCGGAGAAGCTCAACCTGACCGAACACACGCAGCCGGCGATCCTCGCGGCAAGCATCTCGATCCTGCGACCCCTGGAGCGCCGGGGGCTTGCGGCAGAGGCGGCGGCAGGCCACAGTCTCGGCGAGTATACGGCGATCACGGCGGCAGGCGGTTTCGCCCTTGCCGACGCGATCCGGCTGGTACGGAACCGCGGACGCTATATGCAGGAGGCCGTTCCCGCGGGTGCGGGCCTCATGGCCGCCATCCTCGGCATGGCGCGCGGGGACGTAGAAAAAACTTGCCTTGCAGCGGCTAAAAATGGTATAGTTGCCCCGGCAAATTACAATGCCCCGGGCCAAATTGTCATTGCCGGCGAGAAAAATGCCGTGGAAGCGGCGATGGAACTCGCCAAATCCGGCGGCGCGAAGAAGACGATTCCGCTCACGGTCAGCGTGCCTTCGCACTGCGTGCTCATGCAGCCCGCAGGAGATCGTCTGGCGCAGGAGTTGGCACACGTCGCCCTGCAGGATCTCCGCATGCCGATCGTGAACAACGCCGATGCGCATTTTCTTCGGACGGCCGCGGAACTCAGGTCCTCGCTTATCCGGCAGATCAGTTCTCCCCTCTACTGGGAGGACTCCATCGCGGCAATGACGGCCGAGGGATTCGATACCTTCGTCGAGATCGGACCGGGCAAGGTCCTCTCCGGCCTCGTACGCAGGATCGCGAAAGAAGCAACCGTCGTGAACGTGGAGGACGGGAAAAGCATGGCTGCAACGCTTGCCGCCCTCGGCCTCGCATAAACGCACTACAGGGGAGTACGCATGGATATCCGCGGGAAGATCGCGCTCGTGACCGGAGCGGCCCAGGGCATCGGCAGGGACATCGCACTTGCCCTCGCCGAGGACGGCGCGGACGTCGCTATCTGTGATGTAAACCTCGCAGCAGCCGAGAAGACCGCAGCGGACATTTCGGGAGTGGGGAGGAAGTCGCTGGCCCTCCAGGCCAACGTGGCGGCGACGGCCGACGTGACCGCCATGGTCGACCGCGTGGTGGATACCTTCGGCCGCATCGACATCCTCGTGAACAACGCGGGGATCACGCGGGACGGGCTTATCCTGCGCATGAAGGACGAGGACTGGGACCTCGTGCTCAGCATCAACCTCAAGGGCTCGTTCCTCTGCTCCCGCGCAGCGCTCAAATACATGACGAAGCAGCGGGGCGGCACCATCATCAACATCGCCTCGATCGTCGGCGCCATGGGCAATGCCGGCCAGGCGAACTACGTGGCCTCCAAGGCCGGGCTCATCGGCCTGACCAAGACCATCGCCCGCGAATACGCGAACCGCGGCATCACGGCCAATGCCGTTGCCCCCGGGTTCATCGACACGGCCATGACCCAGGCGCTCTCCGAGAGCGTGCGACAGGACTTGGCCAAGCAGATTCCGATGGGCAAGCTCGGGACGCCGGCGGACGTGGCCAACGCGGTCCGGTTCCTCGCCTCGCCGTGGGCCTCCTACATCACCGGCCAGGTGGTCCACGTGAACGGCGGCATGTACATGTAAATCCGATTCGAGGACCCTATCGGATTTTTTATTCGCATCGCACACGTACGAATCCAGAGGAGGATGACAATGGCAGAAGTTGAGGGGAAAGTAAAAAAGATCATTGCCGAGCAGCTCGGCGTTCCCGAGGGGGACGTGAAGCCCGAGGCATCGTTCGTGAATGATCTCGGCGCAGATTCGCTGGACACGGTGGAACTGGTCATGGCGCTCGAGGAAGAGTTCGGGATCGAGATCCCCGACGAGGACGCCGAGAAGATCGCCACGGTCCAGAACGCCATTGACTACATCAAGGCGAAGGCGAACTAGCGCGTTCTCCACAGGGCCACAGAAACCAGTACCAGTATAGGATACGACCTCCGAAAGCCAGAAGACCGCTCATGCCCTCGCGTGGGCGGATTTTTTGGCTTTTCGGATTTTTGGAGCAGGAGGACCCCCTTGGGACAGAGAAGAGTCGTCGTCACCGGCATCGGCATGATCACCCCGGTCGGCCTCGATACGGAGTCGAGTTGGGAAGGCCTCGTGGCCGGCAGGTCCGGCATCGGCCCCATCACGCAATTCGACGATAAGACCATCCCGACGCAGATCGCCGGAGAGATCCACGGGTTCGAACCGGAGAGGTACATCGAGCCCAAAGAGATCAAGAAGATGGACCGGTTCATCCAGCTTGCCATGGCCGCCAGCCAGATGGCCATGGACACCTCGGGGTTCCGGGTCACGCCGGAGAACGCCGACCGCGTCGGTGTCATGGTGAGCGCGGGCATCGGCGGCCTGCCGGCCATCGAGAAATATCACAAGATCTACCTCGAGCGCGGGTTCCGCAAGATCACCCCCTTCTTCATCCCCATGCTGATCATCAACGAGTCGGCCGGGATGATCTCGATCCGCTACGGGGCCAAGGGCCCGAACATCTGCACGGTGACGGCCTGCGCAACCGGCACGCACTCCATCGGGGAGGCCTTCAAGTGGATCCAGCGCGGCGACGCGGACGCGATGATCGCGGGCGGCACGGAGTCCTGCATCTGCGTACTCGGCGTCGGCGGCTTCAATGCCATGAAGGCCCTCTCGACGCGCAACGACGAGCCGCAGCGGGCCAGCCGGCCCTTCGACGCGGAACGCGACGGTTTCATCATGGGGGAAGGATCCGGGATCGTGTTCCTCGAGTCCCTGGAATCCGCACAGCAGCGGGGCGCCCGCATCTACGCCGAGGTCGTCGGCTACGGCGCCACGGGGGACGCCTATCACATCACCTCCCCTGCTCCGAACGGCGAGGGAGCCGCGCGGTGCATGGCCATGGCGCTCAAGGACGCTCATGTCGCGCCTGCGGAGCTTGGCTACATCAACGCCCACGGCACGTCCACGAAGTATGGCGACGAGCTCGAAACCACCGCCATCAAGACGGTCTTCGGAGAACAGGCATTTCGCATTCCCGTCAGTTCCACGAAGTCCATGACCGGCCACCTGCTCGGCGCCGCCGGCGGGGTCGAGGCGGTTATCAGCGTGCTCGCCCTGGATCGGGGGGTCCTGCCGCCGACCATCAATCTGGAGAATCCCGACCCCGAATGCGATCTCGACTACGTGCCGAACAAGGCACGCAATGCGTCGGTGGACGTGGTTATGTCCAACTCCTTCGGCTTCGGCGGCACCAACGCCTGCCTGGTCTTCAAACGTTTCCGTGAGTGACGCCCCCTCCCTTGCCGTCCTGCAGGAGCGCCTCGGCCACCGGTTCGCGCAGGAAGACCGGCTCCGGCTTGCGCTCACGCATAAATCCTTTGCCAACGAGCACCGCGTCTCCACCCACAACGAGCGGTTGGAGTTCCTCGGCGATGCGGTCCTGAGCCTCGTCGTAAGCGAGCATCTGATGGAGGCCTTTCCGGACGCAAGCGAAGGGGACCTGTCCCGCATTCGCGCCGCGGTCGTGAGCGAGCCCAGCCTGGCGGCAGCCGCCCGTGACCTCGGCCTCGGTGCATGGCTGCTGCTCGGCCGTGGCGAGGAGCAGACCGGCGGCAGGGATAAGGATTCGCTCCTGGCAGACAGCATCGAGGCGCTGATCGCCGCCGTCTACCTCGACGGCGGCAAGGCCGCCGCAGCATCCTTCATCATGCGTTTCTTTGCCGAACGCATTACCGCGACCGGCACCTCGGGCGGTACGCAGGACTACAAGACGCGGCTCCAGGAACTCTGCCAGGAGCGTCTCAAACAGCTCCCCGAGTATCGCATCGTCTCAGAGACCGGTCCCGATCACTGCAAGGAGTTCCACGTCGAACTTCGCATCCAGGGCCGCATTACCGGACAGGGGGTCGGCAAGAGCAAAAAAGAAGCGGAACAGCGGGCGGCCAAGGAAGCGCTCGCAGACATGCAACAGGAGTCCTGACTGCGGAAAAACCGCTTGCCCCTCCCCTCCATCGCTGCGAGCGAGAGAACCTCTTTTCCCTATTCCCTTCTCCTGGAACCGCCACTATCCCGTTGCACCCTCTCTCACGCATGCATTTCCGATCGGGCTTTGTCACAGAGCCCGGACGGATACCTTCCGGATGTTAATTGCCGCAACTTATTGTAAACAATAAAATATTCCGCCTTTCTCCACCACTTCTCCTTGGTTTAATGATATAATCGCGCTGCACCAATCATGGCGTAACCGTCGTTATCGGCCACGGAAGCAAGCCGATCTCTCGCAGTCACGAGCAGGCGCGTCTGCATGCGTCAAATTCGAGAAAGGGTCGGGAATTAGGGGTGCACAGCCCGCGGGCTGAAAGGAGGACCTATGTCGGACGAAATGGGAAAAACAACGGCAATGGGCTGGAAAGAACTCTACCGCAAGGAAGACTGGTGGGCGATCTGGCTCGGCATCGGGATCGTGATCGTCGCCTATCTGTTCTTCGCGGGCGGTTCCACGATCACGTGGATCGCGGTCACGCCCGGCAAGTGGTCTAGCTTCGGCGAGCTGTGGTCGCATTTCACTGCCCATATCCTGCAGTATATCGTCCAGTTCCTCATGTGGGCCGTGATCTTCAGCATCAGCCTGAAGGCGCTGGGATTCAAACTGAAGGAATTTCTTCCCGCCTTCGTGTTCATCTACGTCTTTTCCATCATCATCTTTATGATCGGCGCCTGGGACCGGGCGCATCACTATAATCTGGAACCGCCTCTCGTAGCCCTGTTGCTCGGGATGGCCATCGCGAACCTCATCGGGCTCCCGAAATGGATGGACGCCGGATTCCGCGTGGAATACTATATCAAGACGGGCATCGTGCTGCTCGGCGCGACCCTCCCGTTCACGCTGATCATCTGGGCCGGGCCGGTGGCAGTGATCCAGGCCTCCATCGTCTCGATCAGCACCTTCCTGGTGATCTATTTCGTGGGCCGCAAGATGGGCCTCGACCGCAGGCTTTGCGCCACGCTCGGGGCCGGCGGCGCAGTCTGCGGCGTCTCCGGCTCCATCGCCATTGCCGGGGCCGTAGGGGCGAAAAAAGAACACGCACCGATCGCCATCACCATGGTGATCCTCTGGGCCATCGTCATGATCTTCTTTCTGCCCCTGGTCTCTCGTGCCATGCATCTGGCCACGGGCATCGCAGGCGCGTGGATCGGGACCTCGGAGTTCGCCGACGCCGCAGGCTTCGCTGCGGCCCAGGCCTACGGGAACCTCGCGGGCTCGGTCCACGGCATTCCGGGCGCGCCGGAATCGGCGGTCTGGGGATTCACCCTCATGAAGGTCGTGGGTCGCGACATCTGGATCGGAATCTGGGCCTTCGTGCTGGCCCTGATCGCAACCACCAAATGGGAAGTGAAAGAGGGTGAGAAGCCGCAGGCCGCGGAGATCTGGTGGCGCTTCCCAAAGTTTGTTCTCGGCTTTGTACTGGCATCCATCAGCGTGACGGTCATCGCCAGCCACTACAGCTTCGCCGATTACAACAAGATCGTGAAGCCCCTGCTGGTCGGTCCGATCACGGCGCTCCGCACCTGGGCCTTCATCTTCTGCTTCTTCAGCATCGGGCTCACCACGCGGTTCCGCGAGCTTGCCAAGACGGGCGCCAAGCCTTTCTGGGCCTTCACCTCGGGCGTGGTCGTGAACGTAGCGCTCGGCTTCATCCTGTCCGTGCTCGTGTTCTCCAGCTACTGGTCGAACCTCGGCAAATAGCGTCCTGGGGAGGCAGGCATGTTCCCGGAACCCGTCGTAAAGGGGCAATGCAGACAGTGTAGATTTTTCGAAAACGATCCGGCGGTCATCGAGGCGGCCTTCCCCGGCCTGACCGCGCTCAGTTCCGCATACGGATCGGTGCGGGCCGATGCGGGGATCTGCAGCCGCCACGAACTCTTTCTTGCTCCCTGGAAGCGATGCAAGGACTTTACCGGCGACAACGGTCTCCGTTGAGAGACGCGGCGGTTGTCCCGCCGATCTGTTTTCTGAATGGGCGGCAGGGGTTCCTCCCTGCCGCTCTCTTCTTTCCAGAAAGTCCAAAGAAGGGTATACTGTCCCCGGGAAAGGACATCGCTCTTCCGTGATCATCCCCTTCTTCATCCCTCATGCAGGCTGCCCCCATCGCTGCGTCTTCTGCAGCCAGCCACGCATTACCGGCCAGGCATCGTCTGTCAGGCCGGAAGACGTGCCGCAGACGATCGAAGCATATCTCGCAACGGCAAAGCCGGCCATCCGAAACGAGGTCGCCTTTTACGGCGGCAGTTTCACCGCCCTGCTGCCGGCAGTGCAGGCGGCGTATCTCGGCGCGATCCAGGCCTTTCTCGACGACGACCGTGTATCCGCCATCCGGCTCTCCACGCGGCCGGATCGCATCGATCCCGAAGTCCTCCTCCTGCTCGGGAGGTACCGCGTTCGGACCGTAGAACTCGGGGCCCAGTCCCTGAGCGACCCCGTGCTCGCGTGGTCGGGACGCGGCCATTCCGCAGCAGATACCGTACGGGCCGCAGGATTGCTCCGGGACCGGGGTTTTCAGGTAGGGATCCAGCTCATGGCCGGGCTCCCGGGTGATACCGACGCGAGTTTTCACGAAACGATCCGGAGAACAATCGCACTCCGGCCCGATTGCGTCCGCATCTATCCCCTGCTCGTGCTTACGGGAACGGAACTCGCCCGGCAATACCGGAACGGAACGTACAAACCGCTGGAACTCGACGAAGCGGTTGCGCTGTGTAGAGACGCGCTGGAGGCTTTTTCCGATGCAAAGATCCCGGTGATCCGGATGGGACTTCCGGCAACGGCTTCCCTGGCGGAACCCGGCGCAATCTTGGCCGGGCCCGCGCACCCCGCGTTCCGGCAGCTGGTGGAATCAGCGGTCTGGCTGGACCGGATGCGGCGCATGCTGCGCGGACGGGCAACCCGAAACGGCGCAGTACAGTTCCTGGTGCATCCGGCGGATCTTTCGTCGGTGATCGGAGCAGGGAGGAAGAATATCGGGCTGGTACGGAAGGAATTCGGGATTCAGGAGATAAGGATCAAGACGGATAAGGACATTCCGCGGTTTACGGGTCCGATACTCGGCACGCCATCCTGAGAAAGGATTCGGCTCAGCGTGCCTCCACCACCACGCGGTTCCGTGCGAGCGACACCTCCCGCACCTCGCCCTGCACGGTCTTCTCTTCCCCGAACAGGTTCCGGAGTTTCACCTCGCCGTTCGCCGCGCGCACGTCGTTCACCGCTTCGAGGAGCAACTCTTCATGCTCGTTCTTTTTCAGATAGGCCTTCAGCTCGCACATATTCGCCCTGCTCTCTCCCGGGAATAATGTCCCGATGCCCTAGGGCTCGACCGGACGCCGCCTGATCGTGTGGTGCAAATCATCCGTGACCGGCGCCTTCGCTTCCAACGCCGCCTTCTGGCGCAGTCCTCTGCATGCCGCGATATACGAGAGCGTGCCGCACGGCGGCCGCTGCTTCTCCTCGGCGCCCTGCGAACGTTTCCGCGATTTCGTTTCTCCGGTCTTCATGCCGCACCTCCTGCCTCTTCGTTTTCTTTCTCTTCTATAGCACAGGGACGGCGTGAATGCAAGAAAAACCTGGCCCCCTATTCTGCAATTCCTCCTGCAGAGGCCCCTCCTACCCCACGAAGCTGCCCGTACCACACGTACAGCATATCCGCGAGCGCGGCCACGGCGAGGGCCGCCATCAGGAGCAGCAGGAAGGCATCGAGCCGCAGGGTGAAGGCTGCCTGCGCGGTCGCAGCTGCTGCAGCCTTGCGTCGGAAGATGGCGATGAGGTCCCACGATGCCGTGAGCGTTGTCACGAACATGAAGACCATGGGAATCCCGGTGGTCCAGGCGTACTTCGCCTTCCCGGACTTGATGAGGATCGTGGTGCCCACGCCGAAGGCGATGGCCGCCAGGAGCTGGTTCGAGACGCCGAACATGGGCCAGATGGTCGCAACGCTGCCCGAATGGATGAGCCACGCCCAGGCCAGGACGACCAGGAGGCTCGTCGCCGCGATGCCCGGCATCCAGCGCGTACGGCCGAGCGGCTTGACGATGCGGCTCCCGAGCTCCTGCACGAGGAACCGGGCGACCCGCGTGCCCGTGTCCACGGTCGTGAGGATGAAGAGCGCCTCGAACATGAGCGCAAAATTGTACCAGTAGGCCATGAGCCCGCGCATGCCCGGGATGGCGGTGAGGATCGATGCCATGCCCACGGCGAGCGAGACGGCACCGCCCGGCCGGTGGGCCACGTTCGCCCCGACCAGGGCGGACAGTTCCTGCACGTGCGCGACCGGGAACCCGAGTGCCGCGAGGGCTTCGAAAGAGAGATGGGAGTTGATCGCGAAATAATCGCCCGGGATCAGGACCGTGGCCGCCACGAGCGCCATCATGGCCACGAACCCCTCGGCCAGCATGGCGCCGAATCCGATTGCCGGAATGTCCCGCTCGGACAGGATCATCTTGGGCGTGGTGCCGGACGAGATGAGGGCATGGAACCCGGAGATGGCGCCGCAGGCGATCGTGATGAACAGGAAGGGGAAGAGCGTACCCGGGACGACCGGTCCGTTGCCGTGGATGAAGGGCGTAATGGCCGGCATCCGGACAACGGGTGCCAGCCCGATCACGCCCACCGCGAGCAGCAGGATGGTGCCCATCTTGAGGTAGGTGGAAAGATAGTCGCGCGGGCAGAGCAGCACCCAGATTGGAAGGACCGAGGCGATGAACCCGTAGGCAGCGATCGCGACGATGAGCTGGCCTTTCGAGAGCGTGAAGAAGGGCGCAAGCGCGGACCCCGGAATGAGCCTGCCTGCCGCTACCGCGGCGAGCAAGAGCACGAAACCGATGGCGCTCACCTCCCCCACCCTGCCCGGCCGCAGCCGGTAGAGGTAGAGACCCATGAGGAGCGCGATCGGGATCGTCGCCGCGATCGTAAAGGTCCCCCAGGGGCTGTCGGCGAGGGCATTCACCACGGCAAGGCCGAGGCCGGCCAAGGCCACGATGATGATGAAGACGATCGCCACGGACGCGGCCAGGCCGCCCACGGGCCCGACCTCGTCCTGCGCGATCTGTGCAAGCGACCTGCCGTTTCTCCTGACCGACGCTGCCAGGATCACCATGTCATGCACCGCACCGCCCAGGGCGGCCCCGATCAGGATCCAGAGGAATCCCGGCAGATAGCCGAACTGGGCCGCGAGCATGGGGCCGATCAGGGGGCCGGCGCCCGCGATCGCGGCGAAGTGGTGGCCGAACAGGACCCAGCGGTTCGTGGGGTGGAAATCGATGTTGTCCGTGAGGGCGCGCGAGGGCGTTATGCGGTCCGGATCGAGCGCCAGGACCTTGGCGGCCAGGAACGAAGCGTAGAACCGGTAGGTGATGGCGTAGAAGCACGCAGCGGCCGTGACGATCCAGAGCGCGTTCACCGGCTTCCCGGGATGCACGACCCCGGTCACGATGGCGATGGAGACGCCCGCGAGGAGCGAGACCGCCCCCCAGAGGATGTGTTTGATGGTCTTTTTCATCTGCAGCACCTCGATCGGCCTGCGGCAACGGCCCTGTTCAGAACCCTTGCCGGAAGGTCGTGTTCAAGATGAAGTCCGGGGCCCCGGACGTGTTCGGGTCTTCGGTCAGCGAAAACTCCCAGCTCCCCTGCCGGGCATGGTAGCGTCCGCCCATGACGAGTATCAGTCCGGTATTGTCGATCTGGCGGATGCCCGTGTGCGGGTAGGGCGAAGTCTGGGCCATGCACTGCACCAAGAGGTTCAGGCGGGGACCTGCTATTGCCTCGATGCCCGCGCCCGCATACGCGAAATCATCGAGCTCGATTGTCTGCTCGGCACGCAGGTCGCCTGGAAACCCTGCGCCTGCTTCCGTATAGAGCCGTGCCATGCCGAAGAGGTCTTTTTCGACGAGCAGGGCGATCCCCGCATCCGTGCTGCCGTTCCCGAACCCGTGGCGCGCATCCCCGGTCGGCAGCTCTACGTCCGCCTCCACGCTCACGATCGGATCGACGTCCAGCAGTTTCTTCTTGAAGGAAATACGCGTATCGCCGATGCCGGCCGCGTCGTCCTGCCCCTCGATGACGGGCACGCCGTTCCGTTGCACCTCATAGAGGAAGGAATTCATCGGACGTTCACTCCGGCCGTAGTCCGGGAATCCGAAGGTGTTGTGGTACCACGAGAGCGGCCGGTCGAGGAACCCGGCCTCCGTGCGCAGCACCGGAAGGTCCACCCCGACCTCGAAGAGGCCGGGAAGGTCCCTGCGCCAGTGGAACGCGAGTTCCGTCAGCTCGAGGTCGAGCCCTGCGTTCCAGTTCTGCGCCTGCTCGACCACGTAGACGCTCGAATGCGAAAGGCTGAGGGCAAAGGAATTTCCGGTCTCGGCGCGCTCGAAGAGCGGCGGATCGATCGGCAGGAAGAGCGGAAACTGGTTTCGCACGGCCAACGGGCCTTCGAATGGCGCTGCGACGACGGGGATTGCGGGAAGGACCGCCGCGAGCGCGACGGCCAGGAGCAAGACACCCAAGGGCCGGATCATGGATCGTACTTTACCACTCGCCGGGCCGCGCGCAAAGCGCTAAATCGGATCAGGGGAGCATCAGATAATCGGCGTCTCCCGTCGATATGCCGTTCTGTTCGACGCGGTCCGGGACCACGGGCAGCACCACGGCAATGCGCAGCTTCGCGCTGCGGGCCACCTCTGCGGGGATCCCACGCCGCCAGGCGTGCCCCACGCCGGCCAGGACCACCACGGTCGTACCGGGATGCTTCTTCTCGTATTCCACGAGGTGCCAGGCCATGGCCTTGTCCCAGACGAGCTGGGCCTCGCAGAAATGCTGGAATCCGCTGCCCAGACCGTGGCGATGTTCTGTGAAGGCCCGCCGGATGAACGCCCGGTAGGTCGCATCCACGTCGCAGGTGACCCCCGGCGGGAGCCCTTGCTTCTGTGCCGCGCTGAGCGATGCGAATCCGTTCCGCGCCACGTCTTCGGCTATCCGCTCCGGGATGTTCAGGCCGACCATCGGGATGTGCTGAGCGCGGGCGTATTGGAAAATATCCCGATAGAGGGGCCAGGGCATCCGCCAGTTGTCGTAGTACGCGGGAAGGAACCGCTCCCGGGGCAGGGTGCCCGCGGTCCAGGCGTCCAGGATGCCCTGATCCTCGGCCCGGAACATCTCGAGCCCGATCGCGATCGGACGGCCGGAACGGTGCAGCGCACGGATCACCGCCAGCTCGAGACGGTGATGCAGAGGCTGGTCATGGACCTCGCCCACAAGTACGATGTTCGCAGGAGCGAGCTCGGTGATCATCCGGTCGAAGGAGATGACCCGGCCGTCCCGGACCCGGAGGACCTCTCCGGTTCGGGGGAGCCCGCCGCGTATGGCGTATACGGCGGCCGCTGCGACGAGGATGGCCACTGCGATCGGAAGGAGACGTTTCTTCATGCAACTATTGTGACGCCGGAAGGGGGATGGCGTCAAGCCGCGGGGCGGCTCACTTCCAGATGTCCGGCGGCGGAACCCGCCGTTCCTGGCTCTCGATCGACTGTTTCCAGTACCGCCGCTCGTCGAGCAGCACGCGCTCCACGACGTTCTGGCGGATGCGCTTCACATGGACCGCGAAGTCATCGTATTCGAAATGGATGATCCGCGCCGTCTCCCCTCCCAGGTCGGAGGCAACGAGCGGAATGCCCTCATTGATCAGAAACTCCCGGATGAACCGAACGTTTACATCGCCCACGCACAGGAAATTGTCCTTTACCCCCTGCGTCTGAAAGAACGAGCCCCCGCCGAATGCCTTTGCCCGCAGGTTCTTCCGCCGTGCGCCGCGCTGCAGCATCTCGTTGATCAACAGTTCCATGGCATGGATGCCGTACCTGCCTGCCTCGGACAGATACGCGGGGAGCTGCCTGGAATAACGCTTGCTGCTCAACAGGAAGTGGTTCATGCCGATCACGCCGGCGATCGGATCGTAGAGGCACGCGGCCACGCAGGACCCGAGGAGGGTGCGGAGCAGGATCGGTCCTGTCGCCGTGACGTACTCGCC
Source organism: Nitrospirota bacterium (assembly GCA_046704425.1). Taxonomy (GTDB): domain Bacteria; phylum Nitrospirota; class UBA9217; order UBA9217; family UBA9217; genus JBJKRX01. The sequence continues at coordinate 12,612 of JBJKRX010000171.1, read as the reverse complement.
CGGCAGGATGTTGACCTGGGTCTTTCCGAAGCGCTCGTAGGTCTGCATGCTGCCGCAATCCTTTCGTCGCTGCGCTCTGCAGCCGTCCAAAAACAGGCTCATGTCCGGCGAAGAGGCAGTCAGACGTCGCAGAGAGCCTTCTGGTTGGCAGCGGCCCGCGCCGCCCCGCGCACGGATGCGGCCGTCCCGTCGGTCTGCCGCGTCCGGTCGTGTCCGTCCTCCTGGCCGCTTTCGCAAAGAAGGGCACTGTCTGCCGATCCCGTCAAGGGACGCGTACTTTTTTAAAGGCATTCCGCAGGGTGGCGATAAACTTCTTCATCGGGAAATTCACGGGCACGCTGCCGGCCGGCGCGGCGACCCCGTCGAAGAAGGTCGCGTTGCGCAAGGTATAGAATTCGATGATCTCCATGACGTCATCGCCGATCGCGGAACCGTAGGTGAGATAATAGAGATCGCCGTTCTTGAGATACATCCGCATGAGGTCTTCGCTCGACTCCTGCACGTTGATGAAGAGCGCCCCGGTCTTTTTCGCGTCACGCAGTTCCTGCAGCACATCTGCCAGATACCGTTCCTGAGCCATACGCTTCCTCCTTGCCTGCGGTAAGGTATGGGAACGAGAGCTGTCCCCCCGGTGTCGGTTTTGTTCGCTCGAGCCCGCCAGCGCGACCCTTGTGCGGGGACTCCCCCGCCCCAGCGGGGCACCGTTCGATACCGGCCATCACTCTGTGGGCCAAGATCTTCGGGTGAAATCCGCGCCAGAGGCCTACGAGCCCCGAAAACGGCTCCCGCGCGAGGCATCGGCGGAGAAGACAGCTGCGAGCGGGTTCCGGTTAACCTACTATACCATAGTGTACCGGTATTTATCACGAGGATTTTCAGGAAGGTTCCGCACGGAGGAACGACCGGTGAAGAAAAAAAGAAAACGCGCCCCTGCAGCCGTGGGCTGCAAGGGCGCCTTGCTGTTCGGGAGCGCCTAGCGCTTCGACGCGCGCAGCGCGGCAAGGTTCTGCATGAGCTCTTTTGCCTTCCACTCATCGAGCCGGAAGGGATACGGGCTGTCCGATGAGAGGACCGGATAGGCATGGTCCTGTTCCTTGAAGAACGTGAGCCGATGGGGTGCGGCTGCCTGCAGGGTCAGCGTATAGATCGGCGCGTGAAAGTCCTTCTTCGTCTTCCCGTCGAGAAAACCGTCGCAGATCAGATGGCTGGCCGTGCGGATCATGGTTTCGACAACTGCGCTGTCCGCGGCCTTTCCCCCCGCCAGGACCCAGGCGGGCGCCTGCGTCGGCAAAGAGCTTCCCTTGGCCGGCTTCCGCTGCTGCGTCGCCTTCTTGATCAGCAACGTCTTGCCGCGCCGGTCGATCCTGAGGGCCGTGACCACGTCGTCGATCCGCATGACCGTCTTGTCGCGCAGGGCGTCGGTCGTTTTATCAAAGATGTACTGGAGGTTGCCCGCGGCATGGTAGATGCCGGACGCGGAGCCGAGCTCCACGAACGTATGCTGCCCCGACGCCGCCGTTTTTCCGATCATGATCGTGCGAAGGAGGGTGTTGTTATGGAACGCGCTCACCTCGATCCGGTTGCCCGGATCGAGGTCATACCGTGCCTCCCCTCCCCGCTCGGCCGCGAGGGCGGTAAGTTGCAGGGAATCCGTCTTTGCGAGGAGATCGCCCACGGCCACCGCATCGGCAGGGTATCCCTGGGGAGCGATAGTCCAGCCGGTCCCCTGTCTCTCCAGGGTGATGGTTTCTCCTTTGTTCACCAGCACGAGTCTCGTAACGTCTTTTTGAGCGATCGACTTCAGCACCGGCAGCGTATAGTGGATCCGGTTGCCGCGGTGCATGAGAAGATAGGCCCCGAAGAGGATGATCACCGCCACCAGAACGATCTGGGTCTTTTTCCTGTTCATGTTGCCTCCTCCTGATGCGGGGAAAGGTTCCCCGTATTACGCAGTCCGGTCCTTCGTGAACATGCGCTGTATCGTCCGCTTTCGCACCGAACGCCGAAGCCAGACCAGGATTCCCACCCCGATGACCAAGAGCGGCAGTCCCGCGATATTCAGCGCCTTGACGGCAGTGCGCACACCCGGTGAAACCTTGCGCAGCGGGTTGAACCGCTGCACCTTGGTGCGCATGACGGCGTTGTCCGTCCGTCCGTTCAGCGCGTCGATGATATTCAGAACGAACTGGGCGTTCGGACCGGCTGCGGATGCGTCGAACAGGTCGTCGGTCAGCGGTTCGGAGGAGCCCATGAGGAAGATGCGTCCCGGTCGTCCCTTCGTGATCACCGCGGCAGCTGAAACCACGCGGCTCTTTCCTTTCCCCTTTGCTGCGACGCCTTTCTTCGCCTTCGCGGCCGGTCGCTCCGGAACAGGCTTGCCGGCAAAATAGCTCGGGAACGGCCCCTGGATCACCGCGGCCAGCGTGGCGCGCGCAAAGGCGCCGGGGTCGCTCGGCGGATGCAGGGAGAAGGGGTTCAGTTCGACCCGGCCGTGCGTTTCCCAGGCATGGTCAGAGGAGGTTACGAGCCGGGTGAAGGTCAGGCCGTTCTTCCGCATCGCCTGTTCGTCGATCTGCACCGGTGCGTTCTTGAGCAGCACCAGTTCCTTGATGTTCTCCAGATAGCGCAGGGCGTGATCGATCGAGTCCCCCTGAATGAGCGGCGCAAAGTACAGCGGCTGGTCGCCGTTTCCGAAGACGCCGCCGCGCTGATGGTAGCAGTTCTCATCAAGCACGTACGACGTGGGCTCCGTGAGCCCGTAGGACCCGAGGAGCTTTTCGAGCCCCGTCCGGAGCGGGACGAACGCCGGGGGGGTATAGGGGGAGCTGCCCGGAGCCCTGACCTGGGTGAAGGGGTCCAGGAATATCGCGAGCGTCTTGCCCTTCATCAGGAACTGGTCGAGCTGGTACAGCTCGTAGTCCGTGAAGGGTTTGCGCGGCCCCGCGATCAGGAGAAAATCGAGCGAATCGGGGATGTCGCCGTCCGAAAGCTTGACCGGGGTGAGCCGGTATTCCTTGCTGACGGCCTGCTGAAAATGGGCGATCCCCGCGCCCCCTCCCTGCGGAGCGTTGCCGTCCAGCGGGAGCGTGCCGTGGTCAGCCAGGTAGCCGATCTCCTCGTTCGCGTTGATGACCGATTCCACGCTTTTCGTGATGTTCTGATCCAGTTCTTCGTCGCTGGCGAGCGAATACTGGTCGCCGAACAGCGGGATCCGTGTCACGTGGAGCAGCGGCACCAGTTCGGTCCGGTTGCCGTGCTGCACCACGATCCCCGCGTATCCCGTGCCCGCGGGGATCAGGACGCCCCGCCGGTCGCGGAAGGAACGCCAGTTGAGCGCGAGCAGGTGCAGGTCCTTCGCCTCCTGCTCCCCTTTCGGGTCCGTGGTCGGGTCCACGGAGCGGAACGCGATCTTGCCGTAATAGCGTTTGCTCAGCTTGTCGGTGAGCTTCGTAAGCCGGTCGGGCAGTTGCTGCAGACCCGTCACGTTGATCGCCGGCCCCACCGCGCGCAGAGACGACGAAAGATAGGCCGTGACCGTTACCTTGTTCTTCAGGCGGACCAGCGCGCTGACCTCGTTCACCATCTTGCGGATGGCCGTCGTGATCCGGTATTCGAGCCCGTCGGTCTTGGTGATCTCCGGGATGGTCTCGGTCACGTCGCCGTGGATCAGCACCATGCCCATGAACGCCCGTTGGACCTTCACCTGATCGTGCTGGATCGCCTGGATCTGCACCGGTTCGATGCCGTAACTCTCCGCTTCGGCGCGGTTCGCCCGCGACGCAGCGTTGTCGCTGCTCGAGACGTCGGCAAACTCGTAGTTGAAATACCGGTTCCCCGCCACGGCATACTCCGCGAGCAGATCGCGGATATAGCGCTCGACGCCGTTGTACGGCGCCGGCAGGTCGGTGGTGAAGAACACCTTGACCGTGAGCGGCTCGGAGAGCGAGGCGACAACCTTCTTGCTTGCGGCCGAAAGGGTGTAGATCTTGTTCTTCGTCAGATCGACCCGGAAGTAGAGCGTGGCAGCCACGGCGTTCACAAGGACGACTGCGACGAGAGACAAGAGAAACAGGTCGTGTTTTCGCATCCATGCGGGAATCTTCATTGGGACCTCCTTATCGTCGTTCCCGGAGGACGACATGTGTTCCCGAGAGCGCGACGAAACAGACGCTCAGGAAGTAGAGCAGGTCGCGCGAATCGAGCACACCGCGTGCGATGCTCTGGAAGTGCGTGTCCGCGCCCAGGAACTGGAAGAACCCGAGCATCGAGTCCGGGAGGAAGAAGAGCATTTTGTCCAGCAGGACGAGCGCCAGACAGACGGCCATGGCGATGATGAAGGCCGTGATCTGGTTGCGCGTGAGCGACGAGGCGAAGATGCCGATCGCGGCGAAGGAGGCGCAGAGCAGCACGCCGCCCAGGTACCCGCCTGCCACCGGCCCCCAGTCCAGGGTGCCCAGGAGCGAGGCGGTCACGGCATAGGAAAGCGTGGGCAGCAGCATGACGGCCGAGAACGCCGTGGCTGCCAGGAACTTCCCGAGGACCACGTCCTGCTCCGTCACCGGCATGGTCACGAGCAGCTCGTAGGTGCCTGCCTGGAACTCTTCGGAGAAGAGCCGCATCGTCACCGCCGGCATGATGAGGGCGCAGAGGAACGGCAGGAGCGTAAAGAATCCCCGCAGCTCGTCCTGGCCGTACAGGAAGAAGGTCAGGAAAAAGAACCAGCCCGCCAGCGCCAGGAAGATGGCGATCACGATATAGGCAATGGGCGATACGAAGTAGGCCTTGAATTCCTTCAGAAAAAGTTGACTTATCCGGTCCATGTCATTCCTCCCTCGTCAGATGCCGGAAGATGGTTTCGAGGGTCCGTTCCTCGCGGCGGAATTCCAGAAGGGACCACGCGTGGCCGCGGATGACCGTGTAGAGTGCGGGCCGGCAGTCCTCCGCAGTCGCGCAGGCGACCGCTACGTCCAGGACGCCGTCTGCCGCCCGGTGCAGTACCGTGTCGTGCACCCCCGGCACTTCCGCGAAGGCGCCCCGCACCTCTTCGAATTCCGCGTTCGTGAGCGAGACCGCCACGTGGTAGCCGCCGCCCGTCTCCTTTTTCAGATCCTGGGCGGTCCCGTCCGCTGCGATCCTGCCCTTGTTGATGATGACGACGCGGTCGCATGCGGCCTCCGCCTCGCTCAGGATGTGCGTGGACAGGATCACGGTCTTTTTCTTCCCCAGTTCCCGGATCAGTTCGCGGATCTCGACGATCTGGTTCGGGTCGAGTCCCGAGGTGGGTTCGTCGAGCACCAGGATCTCGGGATCACCCATCATGGCGTGGGCAAGTCCCACGCGCTGCCGGTACCCCTTGGACAGTTCGTGAATGGACTTGTGCATCACCTCGTCGAGGCCGCACTGCTCCGCGATCCTTCTGATGCGCGCCTCCCGTCCGCCCGCGTCGATGCCGCGAACGCCCGCGACAAAGCGGAGAAAATCGTATACCAAAAGCTCCGGGTACAGCGGCGCCGACTCCGGCAGGTACCCGATCAGCTTTTTGATGGCGAGCGGCTGTTCGCGGACGCTCCAGTCCCGGACCCGGATGTCCCCGTGCGACGGGGAGAGCGATCCGGTCAGCATCCGGAGGGTGGTCGTCTTCCCGGCCCCGTTCGGCCCCAGGAGGCCGACGATCTCGCCCTGATTGATCTCGAGGTTGACCTGGTCGACCGCGCATACGTCTCCGTAATACTTGGTCACATTCTCGATCCGTATCATGGCAGTTCCTTTCCTCGGAAACGGCAAGGTCCCCTGCCGCAACCGGCGGGATCCCGGTGCAGCCATGCCCCGGCAGGGGGCGGCCGTTTCCTCAGTGCATTCGTGAATGGTGCATGACCTGCCCGCCGTCCCTGCTGCTGCGGAAGAGCATGACGGAGCAGCACCGCGGCGGCTTCCCGCGGATTACGACAGCGAGCGAGCAAACGATGCAGGTGAGAAGGAGAAGCTGATCAGGCGGGAGGAGGACGGGTAACCGCAGCTGCAGAGCAGACGAGCGGCAGCGGCAGGACCAGAGAGGGAGCAACAATGCTTCCGTTCCATTCCGGACGGCCAGCGAAGTCGTATCGGACGGTGAGCGCTGGTGTGGTATGCACTGCTGCGTCAGTGACCACGCGGTCCGGGGAAATGACGTCGTCGCAAGGCTGGGTCTTCGTGGGAATGATTGCGATCAGAATCAGAACGGCAAGAATAAGTAAGGCGAGTTTCTTCTGCATGCAGGGCTCCGGATCGTGCTGCACGAAATTATACTCACCTTTTCCGATGGATGTCAAGACCGTTCGGGCTACGGGGGCAGAGGAACCCGCTTCAGGACCGGGCAGACCACCAAAAAAAACACCAAAAACAACCAATAAAAGAGGTGAATAGTCACTTGACAACCATCGGGATCATGTTAAACTTTGTGCAACAATTCTGAAATCCTGCACTTTTTTTGCATTATACAGCAGCCAAAGGGAATCTGAAGCGCACTCTTTGAAACCGGCAATACAGCAGGCCATCCTGCGGTTGCGCTCTGCTCGGGTAGCGAAACGAGACGACCGGCAAGCCAAAAAGGAGGTGAATTTTTCTTTAAACTGGCTTTGGCACGTGCAAGGAAATGCGGCATGCATCTGTTCATGCCGATCTATTCTAACCCCTAACCCGATACGCAAGGAGAATAGAAGATGAAAAAAATTCTGGTCATCCTGGGCATCACGTCATTGGCATTCATGCTTTTCGGCTGCGGCAGCAAGACGGATACCACCACCAATACCGCCGCGGCAACCACCCTGCAGAACTATGACATCACCTTCACGCTCCAGGGCAAGATCATGGACGCCATCACCGGAGCGGCCATCGGCGGGAACGACCTCAAGGTCTACCTGGTCCAGGGCACCACGGACCGCACGCCCGACAAGCTCGTGACGAACACCTCAGATCCCCTTGTCGGGGAATACGCCTTTTCGGGCATCCCGGCCTCCCTGGTAAACGCCACAGATGCGGTCTATAAGGTCGTCGTGGTCAAGACCGGATATCAGCGGTTCGAAGCGAACGTCTCTTTCAAGACAACTGCCTTTAACAACACGGTCGTCGATGCCGTCCTGAACACCATCGGGAATATTTACCTCTTCCCGGACGGGACCATGGCCGGCGACAAGGACATCTACGTCTACGACCCGAACGGCCTGCCGATATCCGGCGTGAGCGTCATGCTGCAACAGATGACCGCCAACAACAGCACCCTCCCGCTTTGGACCAATATCCTGTCGGCCACGAACGGCCTGATCACGAACATCACCCCGTCCGTGACCGACAATAACGGCAAGACCACGGTGAGCGGATCCGAACTGGTGCTTGGTGGTGCCTATACTGTACAAGTTCCGGAAATGACGTTTAACGGCACAGTGCTGTCAGCAAATAATGCGACATTCACCGAGAGTTCGTCCAATCTCCCGACGATCATCACCCTGCCCTATGAATCTGTGCTCGGCGAGCTCTATGCCAACTCAGCATCGAACCAGTACCCCGGCACGATCACTCCGTCCGGCGCCCTCGTCATAACGCTGAACCAGGCAATCGTCACCTCGACCACGCTGACCTGCACCGCGGCCACTGCCGGCGGCACCGGCGACGGCTTGCTGACGCAGGGCACCTCGACCAACCTGACCAGCGCAAACTATGCAGCCGCGATCAACGCTGCAGGCACTACCATTACCCTCACGCCGCTCATCACTGCCGGCACCGTGACCACGCCCGGCGCTTCGCTCACCTGGAGCTGTGCCAACACCCCGCTGATCCTGAAGAGCACCCAGTCGGGGAACATGACACTCCTGAACAGCCCGCTTACGGACGTGCGAAACATCAACACGGGGGTAAGGGTCGGCGGTACGGTGCAGCTCCTGGCCTACTAGCCATACCGTAGTTTGACCTTCACGGGGGGGCCATGCGCCCCCCCTTTTCTTTGTGGTTTGAAGAAGAAGAGTGCGAAGATCCCGAGGTGACTGCGAACATGAAGAATGGAAAATGGAGTTTGCTCTTTCCCTGTCTCATCCTCGCCGGCATGCTGCTCGGCGCAGTCGGCTGTACGCGGAACGCCGCTACCCGGGCAGCGCAGCGGATTCCACCGCAAGCGATCGCGCCTGTCGATCAGGAGGCCTTCCTCAAGAAGATAGCCGATCTGGGCATCCCGCTCTACCAGGGTGCGCTGTTCCAGGAAGTGCGGCGGCAATCGTCGGGCAGCCCGCTCCTTGCGGCCGTGTATGAAGTCGCGACGGGAAGCGATCGGAGGTACGGCCAAATACGGAAGTTTTATGATGAAGGGATCAGGCAGGCGCTCGTTGCAAAAGGATGGACCGAGACCCCTTCGGCGCAGAACGTCATCGCCTACCGCAAGGGATTCGAGGTCTTGTATGCGGAATTCTCGTGGCTCGTCGTTCCGCCGAACGCGAAAAAGCTCCAGATCGTCATCGAGTACGGCTCGTGACGGCTCTAGAATAGATATCCCAGCGACAGGCTGATCTTGCTGTAGGACGTGTCCGCTGAGATGGAATAGGCCCCGTTCACGGCATCGTAATCGCTGCCGCTCATCCTGCCGCGATCGATGGTATAGAGCAGCTCGGCCTGCATCCTGCCGAACACGTATCCCCCGCCCACCCCTGCGTAGGAGCCGTTCGTCATGCTGTAGTTGCCCGCCCCTACATAGGACTGGTCGGCGATGAAATAGTTATACCCGAACTGTGCCGTCGCGTAGGCGTAGCGGTTGGCCGCAGAAGGCGTGGTCCGCACGCGCAGGAGCGCGTAGATCGGGATGAAACTGAACTTCCCGCCCGAGTCCGAGACCTTCCGGGGCGTCTGGTAGGAGATGCCGCCCCCGATCCCGATCGTCGGCAGCACGTACAGGATCTCCTCGGCCGTGAGCGATGCGCCCGCTCCCACGGAGGAGCCCGCCCCGTTGAACGCATGGGCGCCCGTCACCTTCACGTTCGAATAGGCGTTCCTGCCGCCCACGTCCGCACCGAGCTTCAGCACCGTCTCCAGGGTCCCCCAGCGTGTGCGCTGCTGTCCCGCCGTCCCTTCCCCGGTCGCGATCACGCGCACGCCGGAAGGCTCGATCGCCGGCCGCTCGCCCTTGCGGATGAACTCGATCGCGCTCTTGTCGATCTTCTGCCAGGCATCGTTCGATTCGAGCAGGATCGTCGTGGTGGTTTCTTCGGTAATGATGCCGTGAGCGATCTTTCCGTCCTTCAAATAGACGGAATCCGCGTGGCCATTCACCGCGAACAACAGCATGATCGGCAGGAGGAGCACTACGGTCTTCATAGGAAGCGCCTTTCGTAAGCGATTTTGTTCGGCTTTTTCGGTACAGCACAATAGCAAATAGGACCCACGATGTCAATGGGAGAGGGAAGAGTGCGTAACTCGGCAAGATCGCCGGGAAATCGGCCGACACATCATGTGCCTTTTCACTTGACCAAAATCTTGCATTCTGTTAGAGTCTGCTGGCGCGTCCGCTCGGTCGCTGAGAGAGAAGGACGCGAGCCGTTTCGCTACCGGAGAAGCAGGCTGGGGAGATACCAAGGATCGCGAAGTGATCCTCTCCTATCCGTGCGACAGCACGACTTTCTATCCGTTCTTACAAAGGAGGAGCATCGATGAAAAAGGTTTTGTTGTTTTGTCTCGGACTTATCGTGTTTTCCGCTTTTGGTTGCGCCACCTACCACATGGAGGTGAATACGGACCGCAAAGGATCGGATTACAAGAATTTCGACCTGGTGCTTGCGGAACCGGCGCAGTGCGCGTTCGACTGCATGGCGGACCCGCAATGCAAGGCATGGACCTACGTGAGGCCCGGGGTGCAGGGAAAGAAAGCGCGCTGCTGGCTGAAGGATTCGGTGCCCGAGCCGACGAAGGATTCCTGCTGCGTATCAGGGGTGAAGAAGAAATAGCGGCCTTGCTTTCGAAACGATGGAAGCACTCGTGACGGCCGGCGCTCCTTTCGGAGTGCCGGCCGTTCCGTTCATAGCCGCAGTGCCGAAAACAGCTTCATCGAAACGGCCCCATGACCGTTCCCTTGCGTTGGATGGAGCAGAATCGATCCGGACGAGTGAGCGGTCAGCTCTCCCCTATTTGACCACCCCGCAAGCGATCCTCGATCCGCCCCCGCCCAGCGCTGCCGGCGTGTCGGAATAGTTATCCCCTCCTGCATGGATCATGAGCGAACGGCCCTTGAGATCAACTGTCTTGAGCCGGGGAGCAAGCACCGGCATTGTCGCCGTGCCGTCGGCCCCGACGTACAACACAGGCAGATCGCCGAGGTGCCCCTGACCGTACGGCCCCTCATGCTTGCCGGACGCTCCTGGATCATAATGGCCGCCGGCCGCCAAACCCGCTGCCGCTTTATTGTCCTTCATACCGGGGCCGCAGTCTGGCTTCTGATGCACATGGAACCCATGGATCCCCGGAGCCAGGCCTGCAAGGTGCGGGACCAGCAACAGGCCGTACTGCGTATCCTTGACGGTTATTGTGCCGATGTCCTTGCCGACACCGTGATCCGTAAGCAGGTTCATACGGACGGTCATGTCTTCCGCAAAGGCAGGCCCCCCTGCCGCTGCCAGATAGACGCCAATTACAACCGCGATGAGCATCCTCCTCATGATCGGTCCCTCCTTCGAAAGTAGGATAGATTCTGCTGCCCACCTATTTAGCTCAAGTGTAGCAGGCTTCTTTCGCAATTCAAGATAGGAGGGCGTGTCTCTTAAGGAATATTGAAGACAAGGGGGAAATGGCCAAGCGGATAAATTCGCGCCGTATGTGTACACGAATACGGCGATAGAACACGGTAGCCCGCGTATTTCAAAAGTCGAGCGGGCTCCGCACCTCTTTCGCCGCCTTGCTCGGGATGCAGTGGGTGTAGATCATGGTTGTCCGCACGTCGGCATGGCCCAGGAGCGTCTGGATCGTGCGGATGTCGTAGTTCGCCTGGAGGAGGTGGGTGGCGAAGGAGTGGCGAAAGGTGTGGGAGGTGACCCGTTTCGTGAGCTTCGCCTTTTGCACCGCCTGGAACAGCGCGGCCTGGACGTCCTTTTCGCCCAGATGATACCGGTGCAGCCCCTTGGTTTCCGGGATATGCGTCAGGCTCTGCTGCGGAAAGAACCACTGCCAGATAAAACCCTTCGCGGCGTTCCGGTATTTCTTGTCCAAAGCATCTTCAAGCAAGACGCCGGCATAGCCGCTCGCGAGGTCCTCGTCATGGAGCGCCTTGATCCGCTCCATCTGCGCCAGGAGATCCTGCATGAGGGACCGGGGTAGCGGGACCGTCCGCGCTTTCTTCCCCTTGCCGTCCACGACCGTCAGCATGCCTTCGTCGAAATTGAAGTTCTGGACGCGAAGCTTCAGACACTCGAACAAACGGAGCCCGCATCCATAGAGCAGCTTCACCACGAGATCGTGCGGATGCGGCAAACGGCCGAGGACCGCATTGACCTCATCACGCGTCAGGACTACCGGGATATAGCTCGAACGCTTCGCGCGCGGGACGTCCTTCTGATCGCCGAAGTCCTTCTTCAAAATATGCCGGAAGAGAAACAGGAGCGCGTTGAACGCCTGATTCTGCGTGGACGCGGAGACCTTGCGGGTCGTCGCGAGATAGGTGAGATATTTCTTTACGTCGTCCGAAGACAGGTCGCCGGGCGATTTGTGCTTGAGATAGATCTGGAATTTCCGGGACCAGCCGGCATAGGCCTGCAGCGTCTTCCGCGAATAATGCCGCGCTTTGATCTCGCCCGCAAGTTTTTCGATGACGATCGCATCCCACTCAGCGGAGCTCGTCCGTTCCAGGGACCACCATTCATTATATTTTCGCCCACTCCGGTTTCCCGGCATCCGTGATGCCGCACGGACAGGCGGCTTAACGGCTGCTTCCTCACGATGCGGCTGCTGAACCTCTCGGGCTTTCGTCGCCCGCCCCGCAAAAACCGGCTTGGCAAACTCCCCCCGCACCCTTTCCGCATGAGCGACGGCCTGTTTTTTCCTTCCTTGCAATGAAAAGAACAGGGACAAGGCATGCGCGGCATGGCCCAGATCCTTTCCGGTCTTTCCTTTCGAGCGCATCTTTTCAATGAATAAGCGCACCTGCTCCGATTTGATGTCCGGCGGTGGATACTTCACCCGGAAGTCGAGATAATATTTGAGCCATTTCCGGTAGTCATCCCGCAATGAAGACGGGACCGCCTTCTGTGCCAAAACAGCATTAAACTGCCGCAAAATGTCGTCCGGAATAGGCTGCATTGCATGATCTCCTTGATTGGATATTCCGATTTGGAATATTAATTTCAAAAATTAGATATTCCACAATGTTAATATTATCCGATTTCTGTGATTCTAGTGTAATCAATCAGATATGTCAAGTTTGGATTGAATTTGATTGACCGTAGACGCGTTCTATGCTACCCTACTTCCGAACCGAGAATACGTGGTTGGCTCCGGGAAGAACGCTCCGACGCCAACCAGCAGTACAAGCGGTCGAAGGCCGCTTAACTTTCAGAAGGAGGAACGAAGGATGAAGAAGAGCATCGTGTTGGTTGGCCTGTTCGTATGTGC
>JBJKRX010000170.1:0-16395 GCA_046704425.1 Nitrospirota bacterium | reverse complement strand
GGTGAAGGCGCGCAGGACCAGGAACGAGGGGCGGGTGCGGGCGCTCCAGGAGCTGCGGAAGACGCGGCTGGAGCGGCGCGTACAGCCGGGTGTCGTTGCCATGCAGGCCCAGGAGGCGGAGCGCACCGGCAAGCTCGTCGTCGAGGCCGCGGGCGTGAGCTTCGCCTACGGCGATCACCCGGTCTTTCGCGACTTCTCCACGACCATCCTGCGCAGGGACCGGGTGGGCATCATCGGCCAGAACGGTTCGGGCAAGACCACGCTGCTCAAGGTCCTCTTGGGCCAGCTCCGGCCGCAGGCCGGGACCATCCAGCTCGGCACCAATCTGGAGATCGCCTACCTGGACCAGCATCGGGCCGTGCTCGACGACGAGAAGACCGTGCAGGACAACGTGGCGAACGGCGGCGAGTACGTCACGGTGGCCGGCGTTCGGCGCCACGTGATCGGCTATCTGGGCGACTTTCTCTTCACGCCGGACCGGGCCCGCAGCCCGGTCAAGGTCCTGTCCGGCGGGGAGCGCAACCGCCTGCTGCTCGCCCGGCTCTTCACCAAACCCTCGAACGTCCTGGTCCTGGACGAGCCCACGAACGACCTGGACATCGAGACCCTGGACCTGCTCGAGGAACTCCTTGCGGACTATGCCGGCACGGTGCTGCTCGTGAGCCACGACCGCGCCTTCCTGAACAACGTGGTGACGAGCACCCTGGTGTTCGCGGAAGAAGCGCGGATCCGGGAGTACGTGGGCGGATACGACGACTGGATCCGGCAACGCACACCGGCCGGCCCTGCAGCAGCGCTCCCGGAAGAGGAGAAGAAAGAGACGCGGCCCCGCCCGAAGCGCGAGCGGCCGCGCAGGCTTTCGTTCAAGGAAGAGCGGGAGCTTGCGGACCTTCCGCAGCGGATCGAGGCGCTCGAGGAGGAAGAGGCGCGGCTCCAGGCGACCCTGGCCGACCCGAACTTCTACCGCGAGCGCGGGGACGAGGTGAACGCGATCACGGCGCGGCTCGCGGAACTGGAACAGGAGCGGACCACGGCCTATGCGCGGTGGGAGGAGCTGGAGGCGTTACCGGGGTGATCCTGCCGGTTCGCAAATATGGAGAAGGCCGCCGGCTACCTGGCAAGCCGTCCGGTCGACGCCGCGATCGCGCTCGACGCGAATACCCGGGAGAAGATCGCCGCACCCTTCCTGGACTGCGGCCGGAAGATGCAGGCGAATTCGCTGACCCGGGAGCATATCGTCCACTTTCGACATCATTATCGCGGACGTGAACATGCCCGTCATGAGCGGGATCGATATGTTCACGGCCGCTTCCCGGCAGGACCCCGGGATCGCACAGCGTTTTCTTTTCCTCACCGGCAATCCCACGGATGAAACGCTTGCTTTTTTCAAGGAGCACCGGCTCCCGTACCTCACCAAGCCGATGCGCATCCAGGAGATCGAAGAGGCGATCCATCGCCTTACTGAACAGTTTCACGCTTCCGGAAAGCAAACGGCAGGATGACCGCTCACGGCGGCACGGGCTTTTTCCGCACCTGATGCAACCGTAAAAAACCGTTTTCTTATCCCCGAAAATCAATTAAGATACTGGCGAAGGTGGGAGATGCCTCGTGACGATTGACGATTTTCCAGAAGGGTCTTTTCTTGTCGTCGGCATCGGCGCGTCCGCGGGCGGGCTCGACGCCCTACAGCGCCTGCTCGCACAACTCCCCCGCGACTTCACGTTTGCACTCGTCTTCATCCAGCACCTTTCCAAAAACCACCGCAACCTTCTGCCCGAGCTCCTGAGCACGCGACATCCCTCGCTCGTTATCCAGCAGATCACCGACGGCCTCAAGATCCAGCCCGGCCGCTTGTACCTCGCCCCCCCGGGCAGCGAGGTCCGCCTGCGCAGCGGCTTTTTCCGGACGACGGTCCATCCGGAGGGCCTTTTACACCTGCCGATCGACGAGTTTCTCACCTCCCTGGCCGAAGACGCCGGGGGGCGCTCCCTTGCCGTGATCTTGTCCGGAGCGGGCACGGACGGCGCCCGCGGCTGCCGGGACGTACGCACGGCGGGCGGGACCGTGATCGTGCAGGACCCGCGGACCGCCGAATTCGACGGCATGCCGCTCGCGGCCATCGGTTCGGGACAGGCGGACGCCGTGCTTGCCCCCGAGGACATCGCATCGGAGCTCGGCAAGCTGCAGGACTATGCCCGGACCATCACCAGCCGGGACGAGCCGTTCACCGCGAAGGAATGTGACGCCGTCTATCGAATCCTTTTGGACAAAACCGGGTCGCGTTTCAATCATTACAAGAAAAGCGTCGTCGGCCGCAGGATCACCCGACGCATGCATTTGAACGGATGCAGCACGCTCAAGGCCTATCTGGACCTCGTCGCGACCAGCGACGCCGAGGCGGCCCACCTGGCTTCCGATCTTCTGATCGGCGTCACGTCGTTCTTCCGGGACCGGGTGGCATGGAAGGCCTTGTCCCTGGAGGCGGTCCGTAGGATCGTCGCCGAGAGCACCGATCTTCCCATCCGCGTCTGGACCCCCGGGACCGCCACGGGCGAAGAAGCATACTCCATCGCCATGATGCTGCTCCGGGAACTCGCCCTGGCAGGCAAGAAACGCGACCTGCACGTCTTCGCCACGGACGTGAACGACCGCGCCCTGGACCGGGCGCGCGAGGGCAAGTATCCCACGAGCGTCACGGCGGACATCGCGCCGGAGTACGTACAGGCCTACTTTACCTCGGCGGACGACGGCAACGCGCTCGTCGTGGGGAAGGAGGTCCGGGAGTGCGTGGTCTTCGCCCGGCAGGACCTGCTGACCGACCCGCCGTTCTCAAAGCTCGACCTCATCATCTGCCGGAACTTCCTGATCTATCTGGAGCCCGAGGCCCAGGAAAAGTGCATCGACCTCTTTCATTACGCGCTCAAGACCGGCGGGTTCCTGTTTCTCGGGAACGCGGAGACCGTCGGGAAAAAAAGCGCGCTTTTCAAGAGCATCGGCCACAAGCAATGCCGGATCTATCGGAAGCTCGGGACGAAACGGAGCGTGCGGCTGCCGGTGGCGGTGCCCTATGCCGCGGAGCGGAGGACGGCGGCGTCCACGCAGGCGCCGTCCGGGGAGCCGGGCCGTCCGGTCCTGGATGTCATCCAGGAAAAACTGCTGGAAGAGTACGCGCCTGCTGCCGTGGGCATCGATCAGAACTACGAGATCGTCTACCACAACGGGCCGACGAACCGCTATCTCCTGCAACCTCGCGGCGCACCGACCCGGAACCTCTTCGCCCTGGTGCCCGATACCCTGCGCAGCCGGATCCGCGGGGCGCTCTACCGGGCAGGCCAGGCGCAGAAGCCCGTGGTCATCCGGGCGACCATGGCCGGCGACGACCATCACCGGCGACCGGTCACGCTCCGCGTCATGAAGGCCGCCGAGAACCTGTTCATCGTCGTCTTCCACGAAAAGCCCGCCGCGCAAAAGGGGGAACCCGCTGCGCAGATCGACGGCGCTGTCATCGAAGAGACCGCGATCCATCAGCTCGAAAGCGAACTCATTGCCACGCGCGCAGATCTGCAAAACCACATCGAACAACTGAAGAGTACGAACGAGGAGCTCCAGTCCGCGAACGAGGAGTTACAGGCGGCGAACGAAGAGCTGGAGACGTCCCGCGAGGAGCTCCAGTCGCTGAACGAGGAGCTGATCACGGTCAACGCGCAGCTGCAGGGAAAGATCGAAGAGCAGGATGCGACGAACAACGACCTGTACAACTTCCAGGCAAGCACGAACATCCCCATGGTCTTCCTGGACACAGAGCTCCGCGTGAAACGTTTTACGCCCGCGATGCTCAAGCTCATCCAGCTCCTGCCGGCGGACGTGGGCAGGCCGATCGCCGACCTGTCGCAGGACAACCTGGGGCAGGACCTCATCGCCGACGCCCGATCGGTCCTGGACGGCCTGCAGCCGCGCAAGCGGGAGCTGGAACTGAGCAACGTGTGGTACGTCCGTACGACCCTGCCGTACCGCACCGCGGACAACCGCATCGAGGGCGTCGTCGTCACCTATGCCGACGTTACGGACCTCAAACGGGCCCAGGAGGATGCGGGTCGTTTGGCCGCGCTCGTGGCGAGTGCGGACGACGCCGTCATCAGCAAGGACCTGAACGGTGTGATCCAAAGCTGGAACGCGGGAGCGGAGCATATCTTCGGCTACACGGCCGCGGAAGTCATGGGAAGGAACATTGCGTTTCTCGTTCCGCCGGGACATGACGACGAGGTGCCCGGGATCATCCAGCGGATCCTGCTGGGAGAGCATATCGAGCATTTCGAGTCCCTGCGGATGCGAAAAGACGGCTCGGTCGTTCCCGTGTCACTCACGTATTCCCCCATCAAGGACGCGAACGGACGCATCATCGGCATCTCGAAGATCGCCCATGACGTGACGGAGCGGCGGCAGACCGAACAGGCACTGGAAGCGCGGCTTCGGCTGGCGGAGGCCGCGACCCGGGACGACCTGACGGCGAACGGCATCCTTCGTTTCACGCTCGACGAAATCGAGAAGCTGACCGGCAGCAAGATCGGATTCTATCATTTCCTGGAAGCGGACCAGGAGATCATCTCGCTCCAGGCCTGGTCCACGAACACCGTGACGAACATGTGCACGGCCGGAGAGCTGCAAAGCCACTATCCCGTCGCACAGGCCGGGGTGTGGGCGGACTGCGTGCGGGAACGACGGCCCATTATTCACAACGACTATCCCGCCCTGCCGCACCGGAAGGGAATGCCCGAGGGCCACGCCGCGGTGATCCGCGAGATGGTCGTGCCCCTGTTCCGCGGCGGTCTGATCGTCGCGATCATCGGGATGGGAAACAAAGAAACGGACTATACGGCCGCCGATACGGAGATCGTGAAGCTGCTGGGCGATTTTTCCTGGGAGATCGTCGAGCGCAAGCGGGCCGAGGATGCGCTTCGGAAAAGCGTGGTCCAGTACCGCGGTCTTATCGAGACGGCGAACGAAGGCATCATCTATGCCGACACGAACGGCAGGATGGACATCGTCAACCGGAAAATGGCGGACCTGCTCGGCTATCCGCTGGAGGAGGTCATCGGCAAGGTCAGCCTGGACTTCATGCCCGAGAACGAACGCGCGAGGGTGCTCGCGAACCGTGCGCGGCTCGCGGAACACGAGCAGACGCAGAGCGAATTTTGCTTTCTCCGCAAGGACGGGACGCTCCTCTGGACCATCGGCTGCACAACGCCGATCTTCAACGAGCAGGGCGAGCACGTAGGCAACCTTGCCATGCACACCGACATCACGGAGCGCAAGAAAGCCGAGGCCGAGGTCCTGGTGCTCGCCCGACAGCGCCAGCTCGCGCTGGATGCCGCGCAACTGGGCTGGTGGCAATACAACCCCGTCACGCGCGTCGCGGAATGGGACGACGGGTACAAGCGCATTTTCGGCGTCAGCGACTACACCCGCCCGAACGACGAGATCCTCGCGCAGATCATCCATCCCGACGACCTGCCGGCGCTGTGGGCCAAGGTGGAGGCCGCACTGGACCCCGCCTCTCCGGAAATGTTTGCGACCGAGTACCGGATCAGGCGCCCCGACGGGGCCGTGCGCTGGATCGAAGCGCACGGGATCGCCACATTTGCAGGGGAGGGAGAAAAACGGCAGGCCGTGAATCTGGTCGGCACCGTCGCCGACATCACCGAGCGCAAAAAGGTCGAGCAGGAGATCCTCGACCTCACCCGTGCAATGACCGCACGGAACGAGGAACTGGAGTCCGCCAACCAGGAGATGGAATCGTTCATCTATTCCGTCTCCCACGATCTACGCGCCCCGCTCCGCTCCCTGTCGGGTTTTTCCCAGATGCTGGCGGAGGATTGCGCGGACCGGATCGACGACACGGGCAGGGACTACCTGGCCCGCATCCAGAACAATGCCGACAAGATGACCCGGCTCATCAGCGATCTCCTCCATCTCTCGAAGCTTTCGCGCCAGGAGATCGACCGCATCGACTGCGACCTGAGCGCCCTCGCCGAGACCGTGGTCCAGGGACTGCGCGAGTCCGCGCCCGGCCGGGACGTCGCGATCAAGATCGAACCGGGCCTGCGCGCCTCCGTGGACCCCAACCTGATGCGCGTGGTCCTGACGAACCTGCTGGGCAATGCATGGAAGTTCACCGCGATGACGGCGCAGTCACGGATCGAGTTCTCGCGCACGGAACGCAATCGCGAGACCATATTTGTGGTCAAGGACAACGGCGCCGGGTTCGATCCCGCCTTCGCGGCCAAGATATTCTGGCCTTTCCATCGTCTCCATTCCGACAAGGAGTTCGAGGGCACGGGCATCGGCCTCGCTATCGTCGAGCGGGTGATCCGCAGGCACGGCGGCCGCGTGTGGGCCGAGGCCGCCGTCGGAAAGGGTGCGACGTTTTACTTTACCGTCTCGTCGGGAGACGGGGGGGCCCATGCAGACCACGATACTGATCATTGACGACAGCGAAGACGACATCCTGCTGACAACGCTGGTCCTGAAAAAGATCGCAAAGGACATCCGGATCGCGTCCGCCCAGAGCGGCGAGAAGGGCCTGGCGCTCCTCCGCGGGGCAGGGGCGCTGCCGACCCTTGTCCTGCTCGACCTCAAGATGCCCGGAATGGACGGATTCGACGTCCTGCGCCAGATCCGCAGGGATTCCCGCCTCCACGGCCTCCCCGTGATCATCGTGACCCATTCGGACCTCGAGACAGACAAGATCGCTTCGCGCAGGAACGGCGCGAACAGTTTTCTGAACAAGTCCGTGGACCTCGGTCAGTTCGAGCAGGGCATGCGGGCCGAGCTGGCGCCGTGGCTCTAGCCGGGGTTGGCATCGAGCGGCGCACAGGTGCAAATTCGCTGTCCGGGAGGTCATGATGAAATCCTTTCGCAAGGAGCTCTGGTTCACCATCCCCTCGCGCAGGGGGTACGTCAACATCACGCCCCAGGTCGACTCATGCGTGGTGGAGAGCGGGATCCGGGAGGGGCTCTGCCTGGTGAACGCCATGCACATAACGGCCTCGGTCTTCATCAACGACGATGAGCGCGGGCTTCTCTCGGACTTCGAGGTCTGGCTCGAGAAGCTGGCGCCCCACGAGCCCGTGGACCAGTACCGGCACAACATCGGCGAGGACAACGCGGACGCGCACCTCAAGCGCTCCGTGATGGGCCGCGAAGTGACCGTGGCGATCACCGAGGGCAGGCTGGACTTCGGTCCCTGGGAGCAGATCTTCTACGGAGAGTTCGACGGCAGGAGAAAGAAGCGGGTGCTGGTCAAGATCATCGGGGACTGAGCGGTGCTCAGCCCCGGCGGAACGAGGTGACCACGTCCCAGACGAGGCAGGAGGAGGACGCCTTCATGTATTTCGCTGCAACGCGGTGCATGAGGCCGCCGATGTACTGGCCAAGGAAAAAGGCGCCGATCATGACCGGGAAAGTATAGAGCTGAAAACCGAGGCCCGAGAGGAGCCGGAGCGCGATGACGATGGGCACCGGCAGATGCACGGCGAGAAACCACTGGCGCGAGAACTTCCCGGCATTGGCACGCCAGTAGCCGAAGGGCAGATTGACGATCAGAACGAGTGCGGCAACATCCCAGAGTGACATGACCTGTTTCCCTCCCCCGGCAGCGGCAGACCACCGAACCGGTGTTACAAACTCTTTATATAGTACCTCGTACGTCCTGAAATGGCAAGCCTGTTCGCGCGCCGGATCAGCAGCAGGCCGCGCCGCTCTCCCCGCCGCACCCGCAGGTCGGCTCGCTCCCGGTCAAAAGCCCGGTGATGATGGCGGCCGCGCAGCCCACGCCGGCGTTCACGGACAGGGCGCCGAAGTCGCAGTTCTTGGCACAGGCCCCGCACTCCATGCAAAGGTCCCGGTCGGTGATCGCGGCCCGCTTGTCGCGCAGCTCGAAGACCCCGTGCGGACAGACCTCCACGCACCTGCCGCAGCCCGTGCACTTCTCGGCAGCGTATTGGAGCGATGCCGTATTCGCCAGGTATTTCATTTTCCCCTCCGATGAGAACCAAAAGATAGGGCCAACCACAGAGTGCACCGAGAAAATCTTTCGGAGAGCACGACAGGGAAAAAATTCCTTTTGGTTCTGGTTTCCTCTGCGTCCTCTGCGGTGACAGCTTTTGCCGTTGCCTTTAACCCCTTATGTCCCTCGGTGTCCTCAGTGGTTCAGCCCTTGCCTTGCTTTCCATCTGCGTCCATCTGCGTCATCTGCGGATAAAAAAGAGGTCTGTGGTTACAGCCTTCCCGTCGTCTTCATATTACCCGCCACTCCTGCAGCTTGAACACCACCACCAGCACGAGCGATACCACCGCGACCCCGAGATACAGCGGAATCCCGATCCTGAGCTCCTTCTGCACCCCGGTCATGCCGGTGAAGGTGGTGGAGCCCGTGAACTGGAGCGCGATATAGGACGTGAGGGCCGGGAAGAAGAGCCACGCCGCGACCAGGAGCGCCGTGTTCTTGTCCGGCGTAAACAGGGCGAACGGCGTTACCAGCCCCATGGCGAGCAGGCCCATGACCCAGCCCTTGAGCGCAAAGGATCGGAAGGGGATGAAGGGCAGGAGCGCGGGCGTCAGGAATGCTCCCGCGAACACGGACAAAAGGCCCAAAAGCAGAAAGGACAGCCCCCCGAACCATGCCCTGGCGAACAGGACCCCCTGAGGCTCGAGCCCGAAGAGGAGGAGCACCACCAGGGCGAACCAGGGATACTTCTTCATGGCCGGATTGATCTCCATGGGCGTCAGGATCACCCGGTCCTGGAAGGGAAACCGGATGGTCCGCATGGCCGGCGTCTTCTTGTATCCTGCAGCCACGTAGGCCGGGATGTCCCGGGCCTGCACCGGACCGTAGGAGACGCGGAAGCCCGTGGCTTTCCTGACCTCCTCGGCGTTCACGCCCACGGCCCCGAGCTGCGGCAGGATGACCCGCCGGTGCGTAACGATTGCCTCGAGCCGCGCCGCCTTGATCCGCTGCACCAGCTCGTCGGTCCCGAAGGTGCCCTTGCCTGCCGCGCACCAGACGTTGATGCTCTTGGTGTCGAGCACCAGGACCCAGGCGTTCATGGTGCGCAGCTCCCGCCGCAGCACGTCGAAGCTCAGCTTGTAGTTCGCGGTCACGAAGACGTCGGACTCGGCCGTGGGGTCGCCCACGGCGTAGAGCCCGGGCTCGACGCTGTAGCGCATGCGGAAGGCGCCGATCCGGCTCTTGACCATGCCCCAGAAGTCGGCACGCGTCCATTCCGTGGCGACTTGGAAGACCGATCCTGCCGGCGTCCGGAGCGTGCCGATCGAGAAGGGCGGCGCGACCTTGGTCTTGAATTTGATCGTCTGCATCTGCATAGGTCCTCCGGAAAGGGGGGTGCTCATCCCTGCGCTGTGCCTGATTGCTCCAGGATGTCCTTCATCACCGGGCCGAGCATGCCCGTGACCAGGGTCTGAAGATTATCCGCCTTGATCAGGGCGATGCAGCAGATGCTGCCGTCCTTTTCCCAGCTCGTGATGGCCAGCTTGTCCCCTGCCTTGATCCCCGCCTTGGCGCGCAGGTCCTTGGGCAGGACCATCTGGCCCCGCTCGTCCACGGTCACCAGTGCCTCGACGGCGCAGCACCCGGCGCCCACGCCGAAGGGCCCGCAGGTCCCTGCCTTGGTGGTCTTCTTGGGCATGCGATCCTCCCTACCCGGAAAATCAGAATAATCAGATACGTCTGATTGAGGATTGTACCCGATGGCGGAGGGGCTGTCAAGGGGAAAGGACCCCGGCACGGGCAATCATTTTGTTGTTATAGTATATACAGGAACGCTGATGAGCCATGAGGCAACGAAAGTCCAGATCGCCCGACGCGGATAAGAAGCGCTGGATCCGCAAAACCCTCTTGCCGAGTCTCCGGGAGCGGCCCGAGCGACTCCCCTCCTTCAGCACCGTTTCCGGTCTTCCGATCGAGGCCCCGCTCTATACGCCCGCGGACAGCAGGGAGCAGGAGTACGCGAAGGACCTCGGATTCCCCGGCGAATACCCCTACACCCGCGGCATCTATCCTTCCATGTACCGGGGCCGGCTCTGGACCCTGCGCGAGTTTTCCGGCTTTGGCACGGCCGAGCAGACGAACCGCCGGTTCAAATACCTGCTCAGGAAAGGGGAGACCGGCCTGAGCGTGGCCTTCGACCTCCCCACCCTCATGGGCTACGATTCGGACCATCCCCTGTCGCAAGGCGAGGTCGGCAGGTGCGGCGTCGCGATCGACTCGCTGGCGGACATGGAGGTCCTGTTCCAGGACATCCCCCTCGACAGGATCACGACCTCGATGACGATCAACGCGCCGGCCGCGGTCCTCTTCGCCCTGTATGTCGCGCTCGCGCAAAAGCGCCGGATACCGCTCGACCGGCTCGGCGGTACCATTCAGAACGACATCCTCAAAGAGTATATCGCCCAGAAGGAATGGATCTACCCGCCCATCCCGTCCATCCGGCTCATCACGGACTCGATCGCCTTCTGCGTCGAGCAAGTCCCCAAGTGGCACCCCATCAGCATCAGCGGCTACCACATCCGCGAGGCCGGGTCCACCGCCGTGCAGGAGCTTGCCTTCACCCTGGCGGACGGCCTGACCTACGTCGACGCCTGTCTCAAGGCGGGCATGCGGCTCGACGCGTTCGCGGACCGGCTCTCGTTCTTCTTCAACGCGCACAACGACTTCTTCGAAGAGATCGCCAAGTTCCGGGCGGCCCGCAGGATCTGGGCGAGAGAGATCATGGAGCGCTACCACCCGAAGGATCCGCGCTCTGCCAGGCTCCGGTTCCACACGCAGACCGCGGGCTGCTCCCTCACGGCCCAGCAGCCCTATGATAACATCGTCCGCACCACGATCCAGGCACTTGCCGCCGTGCTCGGCGGGACCCAGTCTTTGCACACCAATTCCCTGGACGAGACCTTTGCCCTTCCCGCGGAACGGGCAGTCACCATCGCGCTCCGGACCCAGCAGATCATCGCCCACGAAAGCGGCGTGACGAACGCCATCGACCCTTTGGGCGGCTCCTACTTCGTCGAGGCACTGACCAAGAAGATCGAGAGCGAGGTCTACGCCTACTTCCGAAAGATCGACGCCCTGGGGGGCATGGTCGAGGCCATCGGCCGGGGGTTCCCGCAGCGCGAGATCGCGAAGAGCGCGCAATGGTATCAGCAGGCCGTGGAACGCAACGAGAAGATCGTGGTCGGGGTGAACGCCTTCGTCGAGAAGGAAGAGAAGATCGAGACCTTGAAGATCGGGCCGGAGATCGAGCGCGGGCAGATCCGGGCGGTGCGGGCGCTTCGCGCCAAACGGGACAAGAGGAAATGGGAGACGTCGCTCCGCAGGCTGCAGACAGCGGCAGCAGGAAAAGCAAACCTCATGCCCTGCATCATCGACGCGGTCAAGGCCTACGCAACGGTCGGTGAGATCTCGAGCGTGTTGAAAGAGGTGTTCGGTGAATACAAAGAGCCGGCGCTTTTCTAAGAGAACAATCCGCGTCCTCCTTGCCAAGGCCGGGCTCGACGGCCACGACCGGGGCATCAAGGTCATCGCCATGGCGCTCCGGGACGCGGGCATGGAGGTCGTCTACCTGGGCCTCCGGCGCACCCCGGAGGAGATCGTCGATGCGGCGCTCGAAGAGGACGTGGACGTCATCGGCATAAGCCTCCTCTCCGGCGCGCACACCGTGCTCTTCCCGAAGATACTCGGGCTCATGCGGAAGAAGGGGCTGCGAGACACGCTCTTGATCGGCGGCGGGATCATCCCCGAGGAAGACGTTGCGAAGCTCAGAAAGAAAGGGATCGACGCCATCTTCACGCCCGGTGCCAGGACGGACGATATCATCGACTATATTCAGAAGGCGGTTAAGAACAAGCGATGATCCTGCGAAGCGGGCCAGAATGAACAGACTCATTCGAGAGCTGCTCCAGGGCAGCAGGCAGGCGGCAGCGCGGCTCATCTCGATCTGCGAACAGGACCGGACCGCGGCTCAGGCCATCATGCGGGCGCTCAAACCCCACCTCGGCCGCGCCCAGCTCATCGGCGTCACCGGCGCGCCGGGCACGGGCAAGAGCACGCTCATCAACGGCCTGACCGGACGTTTACGCAAAATAAAGGAACGGGTCGGGGTCATCGCAATCGATCCCACGAGCCCCCTGAGCGGCGGCGCGCTCCTGGGTGACCGGATCCGGATGCACGATCATGCCCGGGACCCCGGGGTCTTCATCAGGAGCATGGCAACGCGCGCAGGCACGGGCGGTTTGTCGCGCACCGCAGCGGAAGCGGCCTCCATCCTCGATGCGCTCGGCATGGATCGGGTATTCGTCGAAACGACCGGCGTGGGCCAGAGCGAGACCGCCGTGCGCGACCTCGCCCATACCGTGGTCGTCGTCGTGACCCCGCACCTCGGGGACAGCCTCCAGATGATGAAGGCCGGCGTCCTGGAGATCGGCGACATTATCGTGGTCAACAAGGGAGATCTGCCGGAGGCGAAACAAACGGCGCAGGATCTCGAAGCAACGCTGGACCTGCTTCCGCGTGAACGCATGCGGCCGCCCGTTGTCATCACGTCGGCCGAGCAGGGAAAAGGCATTATTGGGCTTTTGCGGGAACTGGAAAAGGCGCGGAGAGCGGTCAAGTCTCAGGGCAAGTTCGTTCGTGCCGGAAACGCAATTCCGTAATGCCATCACGTCGACACGGAATATCGTCGATACGATACCCACAAAGTCGTAAAGTTATCACACCGCGATGAGCCTGTGCATTTCTAGAAGAAACAGGGAAACGTGTCGCGGATGAGCGGCGGCCGAAGGTCATCGGTCATTCACATACTCGCGCCGCCCGCTCGATCCACTTATTCGACAGACCTCACAGAATGAACGGGATCAGCTTCTTGACTCGCCGTGCGTAGGTCGCATACTGCTCGCCGAACTCTGATGAGAGCAACCTTGCCTCCACGAGAGCCTTGCGCCAAAGCGCTGCGAAGACGAGTGCGAGTCCCACAAGCGCAGCCGTGTCGCCGGCGGTCAGCGCCATCCCGCATGCGGCGAGCAGAATCCCGGAGTAGATCGGGTTGCGCACGAACCGATACGGACCGGTGGTGACCAGCTGCTGGCCTTCGGTGATCCGGGGTACACCGCTCCAGTTCGCACCGAGCACGCTGCGCGACCAGATTGCGATGGCGACACCGACCGCCACCAGCGCGGCGCCCGCGATCGAGCGGGCCGTCGAGTCGGGCAGGGCGAGGAACGACGCTAGATGCCCCCGGACACTGCCGAGCATAAGAGATGCGAACCCGGCCCACATGAAGAGGCTGGTGATCAAGGTCGACGCGACTGACTCGGACCGCTTGGCCGGTCGCACCTGCCGGGCGGACCACGTCCAGTAGAGTCTGTCATGCCTTCGTGCGATCCTACATCATGGTACCGCCCGACCCGGTAGTACCGGTCATCATGCTGCCGGTCCCGCCACTGATCATTCCCATGGTCCCTGTCCCGACGGTTATCATGCCGGCGGTACCGGACCCACTGCTTATGATACCCGGCATCTGTCCGCTCGACGAGCTCAACTGGTTGATGAGGGACTGCATTTCGGAAAGGTTCTCCCCCGACTGGTTCATCGGGGAACCGGCGAACTGCGTCATGGCCGTCGCCAGGCCGTTCGTTCCGGCTCCCGACTGCATCATGGTCCCGCTGCCCATCGAGACCATCGAGATCTGGTTCGTGCCCATCATCCCATTCATCACGCCGTCCGAGGCGTCTTCCATCATCGCCGATATGATCGTCGACGAATTGGTCATCCCGATGCCGGCGGCGTATTGCGATACTGCGGCAATGGCCATACCGTAATTTCGCATGTCCTGTGTCGCCGTCGTGCTCGAGCCGGAGATCAGCGGATTCATGGGCATGGTATGAACGATATCGTTCACCATGAAGTAATCGCCCACTGCCGCATTAGCGGCCGCGATATTGGTGCCGGTCATGCCGCCCACCATGTTTTGCATCATCGCCTGCGCCATCGAGGTAAGCGGTGTTATCTGGATCCCGCTCGTCATCGTTCCCGTTGCGGACGTGATGACCGTCGACATCACCGCGCCGGGGGCCATGGTCGTCATAACGCCCGTTGCCTCATCGGTATAGGTCCCGCCGCTCACCACGACCATGAGCGGGCCGGTATACGTCCCCGTATCGATCGAAAATTGTCCCCGGGAATCCGTTGTTGCGCTCGCGATCGCGGTCCCCTGAGTCCCGTTCACGATTGCATAGGCGGTAACGGTCCCATTGCTGATAGGTCCCTTGACTGCCGTGCCCATAATCGTTCCGCTCCTGACCTGCCCCGTTCCATTGTTGCCACTACAGCCGAACAGCGAAACCGCAACGATGCCCACAATTGCTGCAACCATCCATACCTGCCTGCTGCTCCTCATGCACTTCCTCCTTACCGTCTCAAGAACGGTTCTCTGCACTACTATTGGCGATCAGTTGATCGTACGTCGGAGAAGAACCAAAAACCACTTAAAAATACGCCGTCTTACCAATCTATTAGCTCTGCGGGTTTTTTCTCCTCCTTTGCCTGGCAACGCATATCCCGTATCCCGGTACGGGCCAAGGGCGAACCTGGCCATTCATTGGTGCGAACAGGGGCAGTACCATACCACCCCTTTCCTTTGGTTGCAACGATCCAATTTGCTCGTTTTATTTTTTCAATGCTACTTCGGGTCCGAATTGATACTGCACTTGTCCGGACTGCAAGCCGATCACAGGCCGAGAGAGAAAGTGCAATTCGATTGCCGCGAACACCGTGAATAAAAACAGGGGGATGTGTGTTTTGAAAAACCGGGAGAGTAGCATTTGATCTAATAATGAGAGGAGAAGATACAGCGGGGAAGGTCGTAACGCGAGGGTGAATCCCCTGGTTCGGATGCGGCGAAGGTTAAAAAAAGAACGGGCCTGGGAACGTTCCCCGGCCGTTGTCGTTTGTGAAAATGGACGTCTTATCGTTCCCGGCTAGTGACGTGATCGACTGCGCAGAGTCAAACACTCGATAGCTGATCCGCGGGTTGCCCGGCCGCCTTTTTTGTTCGCCAGGCATCAACATCTCCGAAGTTACCTGTTTTTTACTCTTTTTTCCCGATCATGACACCGTCTTTTCTTTCAACAAATGACATGCCTGCTGCTTTCATCCACGACTTCACTTCCGACTCAGTATAGGTGTCGCCGCCGGGAGTATTCACGAGCATATTGAGCGCAAAAAGAGCGCCGCGCGAGGGATCGGTTCGGTCCTCATTCATAATAAGATCGGAAACAACGATTTTCCCCCCGGGATTCAAGGCGCGGCTTATTTTCGCAAAGAGCTCATGATTCTGCTTCGGAGAGTTGCTGTGAATAATGGCGGAAAGAAAGACAAGATCGTATCCCTGCGGCAGTTCATCCTGATTATAATCACCAGCAACGGTGTCGATGCGATCCCCCAACCCGTCCTTTTCGACATATCCCCGGGTCAGGGAAACGACATTCGGCAGGTCGAAAACCGTTGCCCGGATGGAATCACCGGCCCGGACAAAGGCCATCGAAAAGGCGCCGGAGCCGCCCCCCACATCCAATACCCGGGACACCCCGGAAAGGTCAAGTCCGCTGACCAGTGCGGGTGCTTCCGTGGCGGCGCGGCCGTGCATGGCGGCAATAAACCCGACAAACCACTCTTCCCCTCGTTCCTCCACCGGTCGTTGCCGTACCAATCCCCCGTTGCGAACCGCATCGGTCAGCGTATTCCATGAGTTCCAGAGGTGTACCGTATGCATCAGACCGGCCCGGTAGCCGGGTTTTCCTTTTACCAGGTATTGCGCGGCTTCCGGGGAATTGCGAAACTTCCCGTTGGACTTTTTGAGGACCTTCAGGGCGCACAGGGCGTTGAGCAAACGATCCATTCCCCGATGATCCGCGGAAAGGGCATCGGCAATCTCCTGGGACGATTTGTCTTCGTCTCCCAATACGGTAAAGATATCCATTTCAAAGGCCGTAAGGAGTATCCGGCTCTGCTGAAATGCCCGCGACATCTCTATCATTTCGTCCAAGGATATGCCATCGGACTTTACCTTCGCCTTCTCTTTCATAGCATCCTCCAAAAAGATCACATCATGATTTCAGACAAATTGCAAAATGAAAGGCGGCCCCATCGCCTCACTGCACAGTGATTACAAATGATGCTTTTTATTTAGCTACCTTATTAATACTACAGCGAAACATATTTACCATCTTTAAGCGATGCCAATCGTTTCTTCCGATGTGAGCGATACGCTATGTAATTCCGTCTTGTGTAATACTTCAGGAGGTCGAGCGCGTGCGACATCGTCAACG
>JBJKRX010000169.1:0-8992 GCA_046704425.1 Nitrospirota bacterium | reverse complement strand
GAACGCGAGCGTCAGACTGCCGTCTTTTCCCGTGACGGCTTTCTGCGTCGGATGCCACACCTGTTCGGCCACCCAGGAGGCGACGGAAGGCGCGAACCGAAGCGTGATCGGCGTGCCCTTCCGTCCCTGCATGATCCCGAAATGCTTCCGTACGTATTGCTTCACCGTCGGCAGGCTTCGGGGCAAGGCGAGGCGGTCGTTCGAGCGCCGCGCTGATCGGATGCGGGACACCATGAAGTCCCGGAGCCCCTTTTTCTTGGCGCACCAGGCAATGACATGCCATGTTCCCATATACAGGAGCAGGTGCAGGGGCAGGACGTGTCGGACGGTCGTTTCTTTCGTATGGGGGGAGCGATAGGTGATTTCGATGGGGCTGCTCTTCAAGAGGGCTTCGGCGATCAAGGGAAAATGGGGAGAAGAGACTTTCGCGTATTCGACGTTCTTAACGGAGATCAGGTCTGCAATGTCCGTTGAGCACAGGCCGGTTTTTCCGCTCCGGCCCAGCAAATCATCCAGGAGGGAGCAGAGGCTTTGTTTCATCCCTTCGTCTGGGACCGACGAGGCAAGCCGCACGGCCAAAGCGAGCGCAACGACGTTCTCCTCCGAGAGCGGCAGGCCGGGCAGCTCGAAACCCAGATCAGCGTAGCCGTACCCTCGTTTGTTTCCATCATAGACGAGCGGCGCGTGCAGCCGATCCCGCATAAACTCGATGTCCCGTTGGGCCGTGCGACAGGACAGCTCGAAGGCATCCGCCAGAGTGCGCGCGTTCGGATAGGACCGGGCCTTTACCTTTCCGTGAAACCACAGAAAGCGCTCATATTTCAGACGATCCCCCATAGGGCATTCCTCTCCGACACCGTTCCATCTGTTCAAACTGCAACAAATGTTTACACTGTTTCAACCGCGTAAACCGCTTAACCTGCTGGAACCGTTTGAACCGGCACCGCACGAGGCATGCATGAACAACTCGATTATATGCGAGTGGCTTTCCATGTCAAGAAAATATCGGCACATCATGCATTTTGCGGAAACTACGTAAGAAAAACATACGTAGTTCTACGAGTAAACGAGGTAAAAAGGTGATTGGAAGGTTCCGGAACGCCGCCTTCTCCGGAATTGACAGGGAACACGAAACCGTCTAAAGTGCCCGGCATGGACGAGCAAGAGATCATCGAAGGTCTGAAGCCGATCTGCCTCTGCAAGGGGATCCGGAAGAGCGTATTCTTGAAACACCTCCGGGCCGGGATCGTCACCCTGGAGGGGCTGCGGCGAGCAACGGGCGCGGGCAGCGGCCCTTGCGGGGGCAAGCGCTGCACGCCGCGCATCGAGGAGCTGCTGCATGAGGCGGGGGAGGAACAGAGCACAACGGGATAAGACTGCCGGAATGAATGAAGAAAAAACGGCCGGGGAATGCTCCTCCCCGGCCGTGGTCGTTTCCGGTCCTGCCGGTCTACTTCGCGTCCGGCACGAACAGGACGTTGCCGTGTTTGTCCTTATAGTGGGCGACGGCCTCCTGGCCCCGCTTGGAGATGATCCAGTGCACGAACTCCATCGCCTCCTTGTACTTCACGTGCGGGTGCTTCTTGGGGTTCACCGCCATCACGCCGTACTGGTTGAAGAGGATGGGGTCTCCCTGCACGAGGATGGTCAGGGCGAACTTGTCCTTGTCCTTCGTGGCCAGCCAGGTGCCGCGGTCCGTGAGGGTGTAGGCCTGCTTCTCGTCCGCGACCCGCTGCGTGTTCTCCATGCCCTGCCCCACCTCGAGGTACCATTTCTTGCCCTTGGGATCGATCCCCGCCTTTTTCCAGATGGCGAGCTCCTTGATGTTGGTCCCCGACCGGTCGCCCCGCGAGACGAAGGGACCGCCCTCGGCCGCGATCTTCTTGAAGGCCTCCACGGCGGACTTTTCTCCCTTGATCTTCGCGGGATCGTTCGGCGGGCCGATGATCACGAAGTCGTTGTACATCACGTCGTGCCGGTTCACGAACCACCCCTCCGCCACCGCCTTGAGCTCCTGCGGCTTCGCGTGGACGAGGAGCACGTCCGCGTCGCCGCGCTTGCCGATCTCGATGGCCGCGCCCGTGCCCACGGCCACCACGTCGATATGGATGCCCGTGTCCTTTTCGAAGAGCGGAAGCAGGTAGTCAAAAAGCCCCGAATTCTGGGTGCTCGTCGTCGAGGCCATGCGGATGCGGGTCATCGCCGAAGAAAGCGACGCGGTGCAGACGATCGCGAGAAGCGCCAGTACGGCCAAAACTTTTTTCATGATACCCTCCAGAAGAACAAAATAGAATGACGGGCGGTCACGCCCCTTGTTACGATCTCTTCCCGCGCGTCCCTTTTCCTGACGCCACCGGGACCGCGTCGGGCGTGAAGAGGCTCACCCCGTGCTTGGTATACCCCGCGATCACCTTCTGTCCCACGGGGGACGTGACATAGGCGATGAAATCCATGGCCTCGCGGTACCGCACCTGGGGGAAGAGCGCCGGATTCACGGCGATGACGCTGTACTGGTTCGCGAGGAGCGGGTCGCTTTCACCCAGGACCCGGAGCGCGATGCGCGACTCGTAGTTGAGGAACGTCCCGCGGTCGCAGAGGGTATAGGCCTTCTTCTGGTCCGCCATGAGGAGCGTATCGCCCATCCGGGCGCCGGACTCGAAGTACCAGCCCTTGCCCCGGGGGGCCACGCCGGCGTCGTCCCAGAGGTCCAGCTCCTTGGCGTTCGTGCCCGAATCGTCGCCCCGCGACACGAAGGGGGCACCGCTCTCCGCGATCAGCTCGAAGGCGTCCACGGCGCTCCGATGTCCCTTGATGCGCGCCGGGTCGTTCTTCGGCCCGAGGATGACGAAGTCGTTGTGCATCACCCGCCGCCGGTTCACGCCGTAGCCCTCGGCGATGAACTTTTCCTCCCGGAAGGGATCGTGCACGAACAGCAGGTCCGCCTCGCCCCTCTTCGCCAGCCGGATCGCCTTGCCCGTGCCCACGGCGATGATCTCGACAGTCGTGTCGTAGCGCGCCGACGTTGCATAGGCCGGGATCAGGACGTCGAAGAGGCCCGAGTTCTGGGTGCTCGTGGTCGAGGCGACGACAAGCTTCGTCGTGCGGCTTTTTTTCATGGCGGCCCTCCGGGGAACGCGAGATTCCCTGCATTGTAGTAGGGAGGCGCGGAAATGTACAATGCATAATCCGCATGCAATGCATGCGTTTTTCTCATGGAGGGAAGAGGGATGAGACCGGCTTCGGAATCGAACCGATGACGGGCCATGCACGGCCGTCCACCGGGGTTGAGGCCCGGCGCCGGCGCCAGCCGGCAAGCCGGTCAGGGAGAGCGGGATCCACACGATCTCGGCGAGCTCCCGCATGCCCGCGGCGATCGCATCGGGAGCGCCACGCCTGCCGACCTTGAGTACGTTTCACGGCTACGCCGATGCGCCGGAGAGCGCGGCGCCCAGGGCGCCGACGATGTCCGGCGGATCCGGGACCAGGACCGCGATCTCCAGCGTATCGCCCAACAGCCGCGTCATTGCCCGGTTTTTCGCCACCCCGCCGGTGAACACGATCTCGTCGCCGTGGCCGAGGCGGTGCAGCATGCCGCCGAGGCGTTCGACGATCGACCGGTGGACCGCCCGCGCGATGTTCCGCGGGGACGCGCCGCGGTTCTTGAGCGAAACGACCTCGGACTCGGCAAAGACCGTGCACATGCCGGTCACCCGGATGTCGTCCGCCCCTTGCAGCGCCTCGCCGCCGAATTCGGCGAGCGGGATGCCGAGCGACGCGGCCATGATCTCCAGGAAACGGCCGGTGCCCGCCGCGCACTTGTCGTTCATCTGGAAGCGCGCGACCTTGCCGCCCTCGTCCAGGGCGATCGCCTTGGCATCCTGCCCGCCCACGTCCAGGACGGTCCGGCACGCGGGGAAAAAATACCGCGCCCCGAGCGCATGGGCCTTGATCTCGGTGACGACGTCTGCGGCGAGCTCCCGCTGCGCCAGGTGCCTGCCGTATCCGGTGGCGATGACGCGGTCCGGATGATAGCCCCGGATCAGCTCCCGGGCCTGGCGATGCGGCGCGAACCCGCTTTCCGCGACCGCCGCGTCGACGAGCCTTCCCGCCTCGATCGCCGCGACCTTGATCGTGCGCGACCCGAGGTCCACGCCGACCAGCATCTATCCCCGCACCTGTTCGAGAAAGGCCTCGACGCGCGTCTGGAGCTGGCCCACATCCTCCGCGGAATAGTCGGACTCGACCGCCAGGAACGGGATGCCGTTCTTCTCGCAGGCCTCTCTGATCCTGATCGCTTCGATGGTGTAAGTATGGCAAAACTGCAGACAATAGTGAATGATGCCCTGAGCCTTGGAATCCTTGTACTCCTTGATCACTTGATCGATGCGCTCGTTGTTCGGCGTGAAGCAGGAGCAGTCGATCTTCATATACCGGTCGGTGAGGTCCGCGAGCATGCCGTCCATGCTCCCGTCGTGCTCGGACATCAGGTCCTTGAAGTACCGGGTCCCGATGCAGCTCTCCTCGGTCACCACCACGCCGCCGGACGTCTCGATGATGTGGTGCAGCTTCCAGTTCGGCAAGGCCATGGGTGTTCCCGAGACCAGGATCCGGGGAGCGTTCGCCTTGGCAGCGCCTTCGCCCTTATGCACTCGCTCGCCAAGCTCGTCGCAGAGCGCGTTCAGCTTCTCCGCGAACCGCACCGGATCGTCGTAGAACGCGATCTGCTCGATGAGGAGCGCGTCCTTCCCGCTGATCGGCGCGGGGGTGCGGGAGCGGAGCGCGGTCAGCCGCTGGAGCGCCTCCCGCTTGGCGTTCATGATCCGCGTCGCCTTCTGGAGCGCCTCGACGGTGATCGGCCGCCCGGTCGCGTCCTCCATCTTCTTCTTGAAGTCCTTCACCTCTTCCCGCCAGAGCGCCCGGTCCCGGTCCCGTTTCATCTGCGGGATCTCCATGACATAGGTCGGCACCTCGCGGTCGAGCAGTTCCCAGGTCTTCTTCTTGGCGTCGCAGGTCGTCTCGCCGTAGACGAAGTCGACGGACTGGAAGTAGGGACAGATCTTCCCGACCTTGAACCCGTAGGCGGACTTCACCATGGGGCAGATGTTCCGGGGCAGCGTCTTTTCCGCGTCCGGGATGGAGCCCGGCGACCCTCCGCACAGGCCGAGGCAGATGCCGCCTGCCGCGACGATCAGCTCCTCGGGCACGAAGACGCAGAAGGTGCCGACCACGGGGCTGCCGTTCTTCTTCGCTTCGAGTATTTCCGCTATCCTGCCGCCGTGGATCTCGGCGATCAGGTTGTCGAAGTACTCCATCCCCCGGGGACGGTTGTCCTGCATCAGGAACGTTTTCTGATAGACGTCGCCCAGGACGCAGCGCATCTTCTCGAACCGCTCCACGTTCATCCCCAGGCTTCTCCACATTTCCGGGTATGCCTTTACTTCGAACTGTCCGGCCATATCGCCATCCTCCCTTGACGCAGGTATGCTCGTTCCGCGCAGCGACACTATAGGGAGCGAGGCGGGCCGCTGTAAAATAGATAATTCCGATGGGGGGAGCGAAAGGTATAGGCGGAACGGATGCGGTGCGCGGCCGGTCTCAGTGCGGAAGGGACTCGAGTTGTTCCAGGAAGAGCTGGTACAGCCGGGGAAGGACCCGCTTGCGATGCAGGGCGATGGAAAAGGAGCGCGTCATCCGGACGCCCTGCAGCCGGACCGCCCGCAGCGTGCCGCAGCGCAGCTCCTGGGCGATGGACAGTTTCGACACGATGGCGAGGCCCAGGCCTGCCTTGACCGCCTCCTTGACCGCGTCGGTCGAGCCGAAGACGGCCGTCTGCCGCAGGGACTCGGGCCGGAGCCCATGCCCGGCCAGGATCCGTTCCGTCTCGCGCCGCGTGCCCGACCCCTCCTCCCGCGCCACGAAGGGAAAAGCGGTGAACCGCGCGAGGGTCATGCTGCCGCTCCGGACCAGGGAAGGCGACGCGATGACGGTCAGCTCATCCTCGAGAAAGGGGACGAAGCGGACGTTTGCGACGTGCAGTTGCGAGCCCACCACGCCGGCAAGCAGCTCGTGCCGGACGATCCGGTCCACTACGTCGCGCGAGTCGGACACGAGCACCTGACAGGAGACCGAGGGATACTTCGCCTTGAACGCCGCCACCAAGGGGGGCAGAAGGTACGTCCCCGGGATCGAGCTCGCGCCGACGATCAGTTCGCCCGCGACCTCCTTCTGGAAGCGGCCGATGGCGTGACGGATGCCGTCGGTCCGCTCGACGATATCGAGCGCGTGGTTGTACAGGACCTCCGCCTCGGCCGTGGGGACGACCCTGCGGCCCAGGCGCTCAAAGAGCGTACAGTCGAGCTGCTGCTCCACCGTCTTGATATGATCGCTGATGGTCGGCTGGCTGAGACGAAGATCGCGCGAGGCTTTGGAGAAGCTCCGGTGACGAAAGACCGCCAGGAAGACCCTGAGGTGGTGGACATCCATGAGGGCAGAACATACCATCGCGCGGCGAGGAAAGTCAAACGGAAGTCGAAGGGCCGCCTCCCCGGGTCTTCCGCGTCCTTCGCGCCGAAGCGCGACGAGTGCGACGAGACCCGGGGGCGGCCTTTTTTCATGCAGCCTTTCGGGGAACGCCGTGACCCGCGGGGGAACGGGGACGCGCAAATACGGTCAATGCGTAATCCGCATAGGAACCATGCGTTTTTTTCATGGAGCGCAACGGCATCTTTTCTTGACTGCCGGAGACGTATCCGCTATGCTACCGCTCTCTAGGGAAAACGACACGGCCTGCGGATCGTCGGCCTTCAACAAAACGAAAACCCCAGACAGGAGGAGGATGGCAATGAAAGCAAAAAAGACGCTGGTGATCGTAGCGGTGAGCGCGGTTTTTTTCGCCTGCGCCCTGAGCGCGCAGGCGACCGAGGTCACGACCAAGTTCCTGATGCACTTCGACTACTATTCGGCCAGCACCTCGACGAACGTCCCGAAGCAGGAGTTTCTCGTCCGACGCGCCCGCGCCTACTTCGGCGCGAAGATCAGCGACCTCGTCAGCGGCCAGCTCGGGCTGGAGGCCGACGACAGCAGTACGACCGGCGCGCGCACCAGCGCGCTCAAGGACGCCTATGTCGACTTTCATTACAGCCCCCTGGCGCTGGTGCGCGTCGGCATGTTCAAGTATGACTTCGATCTGTCGGGCCGCGGTTCGTCGGCCGTTCGTCCCTTCATGGACCGCGCCATAGTGACCAATGCGGTGGTCGCCAACCTGACCGGCGGTGCGCCCGGCATCAGCACCGACTTCCGGGACAAGGGGATATCCCTGATCGGCAAGGCCGACCGGTTCGGATACGGCGTGGGGGTATGGCAGGGACAAGGCGCCAATGCGAACGACAACAACAACAAGAACGCCTACACCGCGAACGTGTGGGGCAAGCTTGCCGGCGTAAAGCTCAATCTGGGCTACCTGAGCTCCGACAACACGCCGCTCACCCCGGCGGCCGTCACCAGCAAGTATGAGGCGGACACGGTGGGCGTCGCCTACGATACGGAGCCGTTGCTGGTGCAGGCCGAGTACTACAGCGCCAAGCGGAAAACGACGACCACCCAGGACCTGAGCGGCTACTACGTGTCGGGCTCGTACACCGTGGCCGAGAACGTCGACGTGATGGCCCGCTACCAGCAGTTCAAGGACGAGAAATGGGGCACAACGAACAACCAGATCACCTCCACCGATCTCGGCGTCAAATACTATCTCGCCCGCAAGGGACGGGGGGGGAGCAACGTTTCGCTGAACTATATGTTCCGCAACGCGGACAGCGGCGTCACCGAGAAGATCTTCGACGAACGCGGCACCTCCGTCACGGGCAGCCAGATCGACAACCTCCTGATGGCGCGCCTGCAGGTGCAGTTCTAGCGGGCGGCCGCAGGGCCCCTTTGGTCACCCGGCCACGATGATCGTTCCTTCCGACGGGGCGGGCAACCGCCCCGTCTTTCTTCCCCTTCCCCGTTGCGTTACTCCGCGTGGGCGTGCGAAACCATGGCGGATGCCCCTCGCGAAGCACGACAGCTCCGCCGGGGCGCCGCACTGCGCAACCCCGCCGTCGGCGTAGAGGATGATCTTGTCGGCAAGCGCGGCGGCCTCATCCACATCATGCGTCACGAACACGATCGGGATCGGGAACTCTTGCCGCAGGTCCTGCAGGAAGTCCTGCAGCTCCCTGCGGAGCGGCGCATCGAGCGCCGAGAAGGGTTCGTCGAGCAGCAGCGCGTCGGGCCGCCGGATCAGGGCGCGCGCCAGGGCCACGCGCTGCTGCTGCCCGCCGGAGATGCAGGCCGGCAGCTTGTGCTCCAGGCCGGCAAGCTGGAACCGCTCGATCATCCCCTCCGCCCGCGCCTCCCGCTCGTCCCGGTGCACCCCGTGCGCGCCGTAGAGGATGTTCTGACGGACGGTCATGTGCGGAAAGAGCGCGAGGTCCTGGAACACGTAGCCGAAGGAACGCGCCTGCGGGGCGAGGTCGATCGCCGCGGCGCTGCTGTAGAGCGTGCGGCCGTTCAGGCCGATCATGCCGGCGTCGGGCGCGATCAGCCCCGCGATCATGCGGAGCGTGATCGATTTGCCGGCGCCGGAGCAGCCGAACAGCACCGCAAGCTCGTTGCCGATGGACCAGGAGGCATCGAGGGAGAACGCACCGAACGTCTTCTGCACGCTGACCGAGAGGCCCGTCACCGCACCCTCCTGCTGAGCCGGTTCGCCGCGTAGAGCAGGGAACCCGACAGGACCGCGAATACCAGCACCATCACGGCCGCCCGGCCGCGGTCCCCGGACGCGACGAAGGAATAGATCGCGAGCGGCATCGTGTTCGTCCTGCCGGGGATGTCGCCCGCGAGCATCAACGTGGCGCCGAACTCGCCCGCGGCCCGGGCGAACGCAAGGATCGCGCCCGCGACGATCCCGTGCTTCGCGAGCGGAAGGGTCACCTTCCAGGCCGTCCACCAC
>JBJKRX010000168.1:0-20839 GCA_046704425.1 Nitrospirota bacterium | reverse complement strand
CCGACCAGCCCGCGGGGCTGGTCATCCGCGCGATGCTGACCTCAGTGGTCTGCGAATTCACTCTGCCTACGAACTCCTCGATCTGCTTTGGCGGCGTACCGGCTGCCTGGATCCTGGTTGGTGCGGTTATATGGCGCAACCTTCACCTCCTGAGCGAAACGATACCCGCGAGTGTATCAGAAAGCGGGGAAAAAGCAAAGATCAGACTTTCCGCTTCTCCAGGCAGACCAGCGTGACCCCGCTGTCCTGCTTGCTTTGCCCGAACTCCCGGTACCCGAGCTTTGCATAGAGCGCAAGGTTCCTTTCGCTCTTGTATCCGGTGAAGAGCTCATAGCGTTGCGCTTCCCCGAACTTGTGCTCGATTGCCCGCATCAGCATCTTGCCGATGCCCCTGTTCTGATGATCGGGATGGACGAACAAACGGGTAATGAAGCAGGTATCTCCCTCCTGATGTCCCCGCACGGAGCCCACGATCTTCCCCGCATCCAGGGCCTTCAGGAAGGCATGCTTTTTGAAATCCTCTTCGAGCTCACCAAGCGTCTGGACAAGGGGGGCGAGCGTAAAATCCTGATACAGCACCCCCTGGCCGTAAAAGGCGAGCTTCTGGATCTCCAGGATCACGGGAGCATCCGAAAGCGTTGCGTCGCGTATCTCTCTCTGCATTTCCCGGTCATGCATGAAGTCGTCCTTCCTTGGGCTCACGCCTTCCCTTTCGTTCCTACGGTATACAGCACGCCCACGTCGAGCAGAATGCCCTTTTCCGTTTGGAGCGCCTCGACCTCCCGGAGGTGCTCCTCTTTGAATCGCGCCTGGTCTGTCGGCGATAGCTGTGCCACCAGTCTGCGATACCCCGCGTTCCAGACCACGTCCCACCACTGGTCTGCGCTGGTTAAATAATAGCCCACGTTCTTCTGATGGACCGTGATATCCGCGAGCCCGGCCTTTTCAAAAAGCTCCCTGCATCCCGCGACATTCGCGATCCGTTTCCAGGCAGGGGGAGGCAGCGTGACCCCGTACGCCTGGATGCGGGAAGCGAAAAGCTCCTTGAGCGGAGAAAAATAGCTCTCCTCGAAATTGGCGATCATGACCCGCCCCCCGGGCTTGATTGCTGATGCGATGCGCGCAAGCTGACTGTCCATGTCCTCGACGAAGAATATGCCGAAGGCGCAGGTCGCAACGTCGAAAGAGTCGTCGGGGAAAGACAGGGCCTGCATGTCCTGCTCATGGAATTCAATATTTCCCACCTTGCGCGTTGCTGCCTTCTGCCGGGCCTGAGCGAGCATGCCCGAGGAAAAGTCCACGGCCGTAACCTTTCCCCTCGGAAGCTTCGATGAGATTGCAAGCGCGGCATTGCCCGTGCCGCAGGCAACGTCGAGGACCTGCTCGTCCCCCTTGAGTCCGAGCAGGCCTGCCATATGCAGAGCGCTCGCGGTAAAGAACCGGAGCGCAGGACCGTCATATCCCGTGGACACCGTATTGAAGGTATCTTTCAGTATCCTTTTCTTCTGTTGATCGTCCATAGATGTCTATCCTTTCCCTCAGTTTTGACGCAACCGCAACATCTTGTTCGAGCCCTTCTGGAATTCGAACGGGACCGCTACGATATCCGCTTCCACGCCCGCGCCGAGCCCCTGCAGCACTTGCTCCAGATGCGGATAGGGCCGCGCGTCGAGTCCCTGGAGCGGAAAGATCCTGACCTCCCCAGAAGATACCCGGACCAACTCCCGGATCGCTGTTGCATGGAACTCGGGGCTCAATCGGTCGCCGTAGAGGAACAGGAAGTGACTTGCCAGCACCAGACCGAATGTGCCGTCCGGAAAGGGCAGGTGCGGCAGCTCGGCAGCAAGATACCTGTCTTCCCGGCTTCCTCTGGGGAAATCCTCGATAAACCGGCCAAGGGCTTGATGCCGGAACGCGATGATCTCTTCCGCATTTTGGTAATACTTCCACACATACAGATGCGTTACCGCATCAAGCTTTTCGAAGGTATGCGCAATGTCCGCCTGTCCTTTTGCAAAGAGCGTTTCCCGGGCAAGCCCATAGAGGGGATCGCACGCCCTGGCGCAAAGCCCCTTTTCGTGCGCCTCTGCCGTAAACGACGAAGGCCCGGCAGCGCAGTCCAGGATCGCCCCTTTTCGCAGATCCGATTCATCGAGGCCGAACATCCGCAGATATTCGAAATAGGTCCTGCCGATGAACACGATCCGGTCGATATTAAGTGCATCCAATTTTTGAGTCATCCGAAGTAAAGTTGGACGTTAACAGCAATGCCTGTCTCACGCGGAGCCGCGGAGAAAACAACGGCATGCTGAAGGATCATGAATCTATCGCTTTGAATTTAGCCCCTGAAAGATTTTGACTTCTCCGCGTCCTCCGCGCCTCCGCGTGAGGAATCGTTTTCGTTTTGTTATCTGTGTCCCTCATGACACAGCGACGTTTTCAACCGAAGGCCGTCCCTTGCCCAGGTCTTCCTTGCCGACCATCTCCTCGATATCGATCCTGACCACGCCGGTGATGGCCAGCTTTTCCTTGAGATAGGTCCCATACCCGCCCTCGGGCTGGTATTTCCGCATGATGCTGTCAAGGCCGAGCATGCGTTCCGTCTCATCATCGACGAGCACTGCCCTGCCCCGGATGACCACGCTTTGATAGCGATATGCCGCCTCGCAGGGCTGGTTCTTCGCTTTCACCAGGGCCAGGGGCTTATCGATCTCGAAGCAGACCCTGTTGTCGCGTTTGATATCCTCGATCTTCTCCCCGGCCAAAGCCGTGTGGAAATAGATCCGCTTGTCGTGATAGGCAAAGTTCAAGGGTTTGACCATGGGATACCCGTCTTTTCCGATGGTCCCCAGCCGGCCCACATGACAGGTGCTGAGCAGATCGATAATGACATTCCGGTCCTGTATCTCCTTCTTCGCCTTCCGCATCGTTTCCTCCTTACGGCTTTCTTCCGCCGAAGATGGCAAATATCCCGTATTTGTAATAGCAGTCCATTTCGACAAAACCCGCTTTCCCCAGCGCCATAAGCTGATCGGAAAGCCGGTCCGGCTTGTTCTCTTCCAGCTCCTTGTAGCGCTGTACGATATTGTCAAGATGGTCGCCGATGATGCCGAGCGCGCGCTTTCGTTCAACGATCCAGTCCTTCCAGACGGCAAGGTACCACTGTTCGAGCGCTTCCGTTGGCGCAAGCACCGCGTCGATGTTCATAAAATAGCCTCCCCGCGGAAGGAGCGCAAACACCTTCTCGAAGAGCGCCCGTTTCTCCTGCATCGTGAGGTGGTGGATCGCCATCGAGGAAGCGACAAAGTCGAAAGGCCCCTGCAAGGGTTTTCCCGCGATGATCTCCTGGAAGCTCGACCTCACATACTTCGCCTGTGCATTGCCGAGCCGCAGGCGCGCCTTTTCGAGCATATCGTCCGACCCGTCCACGAGGGTCGCAGCAATCGACGGGTCTGCCTGGAGCAGGTTCGCGGTCACGATCCCGTCGCCGCACCCCAGATCGAGCACTGCCTTCCTGCCGCCGTCCTTTACGAAGCGGGTATAGAACGACCGCAGAAGCGAAAACATCCTTCCCCGCTCGACGATGTACACGTCCGCATGATCCCGGTAGTCCTGCGTAAACTCCGGCTTTGCCCAGTTCGTATTTGCGAAGTCCGTCATAATGCCTCCTCCTGCCATCCTGCTGACCTTGCTGCATAACACCGGACAATGAAAAGCATTCACCGCGAAGGCGCCAAGAGCGCCAAGAAAATCCTTAAGCTGTCCTGCAATCCTTCGCGGTCTTCGCGCCTTGGCGGTTCAAAGGTGTTGCCGTAATGACTTAAGGCTCACTCTGCAGCAGCCCTATTGGTCTGCTCGCGGATCCCCAACAGACGATTCACGGCAGCGACCACTGCCTTGAGCGAAGCGATTGCGATGTTCGTATCGATAGCAGCCCCAAAGCACGCCCCTGCCGCGTTGTCTCTTACCCGCACGTAGGCAACAGCACGGGAGTCCGATCCCTGGCCAAGGGCATGCTCGTGATAGGAATCGAGATCGAAGTCTATGCCGATTGCATGCTTCAGGGCATTGCAGAAGGCGTCCACCGGGCCGTTACCTGTGCCCGTGATGTCTCGAGATACTCCGCTCATCACAATACGGGCCGCAACATGCGTTCCCCCTGCCTGATCAGTGATCGCGCAGTGGACGAGCGAAAGCGGATCTCGTCTCTCGATGAATTCCCGGGTAAAGGCGTCGCGGATCTCATCAGGAGAGACCTCTCTCCCGGATCGCTCCGACACGGCCTGGACCACGCGGCTCACCTCGGGCGTCATCTCCCGCGGCAGGAAGAAGCCGTATTCCTTCTCGAGCACATAGGCCACCCCGCCCTTCCCGGACTGGCTGTTGATCCGGATCACGCCTTCATAGCTCCTTCCCAGGTCAGCGGGATCCACGGGCAGATAGGGCACCTCCCAACGATCAGTTGGATCGCTGGACCTGGCCTTGAGCCCCTTGTTGATCGCGTCCTGATGGGAGCCCGAGAATGCCGTGTAGACCAGCTCGCCTGCATAGGGATGACGGCTCGCAACCGGCATGCCCGTGCAGCGTCTATAGACCTCGATGATCCGGTCCAGGTCCCGGAGATCGAGCCGGGGATCGACGCCCTGGGAGAAAAGGTTCAAGCCGAGCGTGACAAGGTCC
Organism: Nitrospirota bacterium; assembly: GCA_046704425.1. GTDB lineage: Bacteria > Nitrospirota > UBA9217 > UBA9217 > UBA9217 > JBJKRX01. The sequence goes on along the minus strand of JBJKRX010000168.1, from coordinate 16,159 downwards.
ACGTTACCCGTGCGTTCTCCGTTCCCGAAGAGGGTCCCCTCCACGCGGTCCGCGCCCGCGAGCAGGGCCAGCTCCGTTGCGGCCACGGCAGTGCCGCGGTCGTTATGGGCGTGCACGCTGATGATCCGTTCCTTCCGGTTGCTCACCTTTCCGCAGAACCACTCGATCAGGTCTGCATAGCGGTTCGGCAAGGACATCTCGACCGTTGCCGGAAGGTTCAGGATGATCGGGTTCGCCGTGGCCGGCTGCCAGACCTCGGCCACGGCTTCGCAGATCTCGAGGCCGAATTCCGGCTCCGTGCCCGTAAAGCTCTCGGGCGAGTACTCGAACACCACGTCGGCCCCCCGAAGCCGAGTCGCTTCTTTCCGGAGCGCCTTTGCTCCCCGGACAGCGAGTCCCACGATCTCGGCCTCGTCCATGCGGAACACGACCCTGCGCTGGAGCTCCGAGGTCGAGTTGTAGAGATGGAGCACCACGCGGCCGGCGCCCGCTACCGCCGCGACGGTCCGCGCGATCAGCTCTTCCCGCGCCGGGGTCAGGACCTGGATGGTGACGTCCGACGGGATGAGCTTTTTCTCGATTACGAGGCGCAGGAAGTCGAACTCGGCCTGCGACGCAGCAGGAAAGCCCATCTCGATCTCCTTGAACCCGAGATCAAGCAGGAGCTGGAAGAACTCCAGCTTCTTCTCGACGCCCATGGGGATCGCGAGCGCCTGGTTGCCGTCCCGCAGGTCCACGCTGCACCAGGCAGGCGCGTGCGTTATGGTCCGGGACGGCCAGGTCCGGGACGGCAGATCGATCGCTGCATAGGGGCGGTATTTCTGATAGGGCATGGTCTGCATCTGCGTTTCCTCGTCTTTTTGAAAAAAAATAATAAAAAAGGCCACGGAATCGATCTTCCGTGGCCTTGTGGGTTTTATCTATTTACTGGGAAAAGCTAATAGAATCCCCCCTCAGCCACGGCGATACGAAGCCATGCTGCCTTAAGACCGAGTGCAAGGATGAGGAGGTTCGCAAAAGTCATGTTCGAAATATAAGGAAAAGCCCGGAGGCTGTCAAGTCTTTTTCGCGCCCCCTCGCGAGCGCTTCCGGAATTACAGGGTGACCAGTCCCTCCCGGATGGCGAGCTTCACCATATCCGCGGTGCTGCGGATGTTCAGCTTTTCCATGAGTTGTTTGCGGTGAAATTCCACGGTGCGAATGCTCACTTCCATGATGTCCGCGATCTCCCGGTTCCTCCTGCCTTCCCCGATGAGCTGGAGGACCTCCCGTTCCTTGGTCGAAAGCCGCGCGAGGGGCGAGGCCTCTCCCTGCGCAATCGCCACGAGATAGTCCTGCAGGATCAGGTCGGCGACCTTGGGGCTCAGGTAGATGCCCTCCCGGCGGACGGCATGGATGGCGTTGACCACCTCCTCGGAGGCGCAGTCCTTGAGCAGGTATCCCGCGGCGCCCGCGGAGAGCATGGCGAGCGCAGTCCGCCGTTCCAGGTGCATGGACAGCGCGATCACCCGAACCTCGGTGTTCACTTCGACGATCCGGCGCGTGGCCTCGATGCCGTTCAGGCCGGGCATGGAGATGTCCATGATGATGACGTCGGGCGTGAGCCGCGCCGCGAGATCGACCGCCGTCCTGCCGTTCTCCGCCTCCCCGACCACCTGCAGGTCCTCGTGGCTTTCGATCAGCGCACGCAGCCCTTCGCGCATGAGCTTATGGTCGTCTACGAGCATGACCGTGATCATGGTTGCGCTTTTCCCCTTTTCCGGCCGGGACGAAGGGCACAGGAACCGCCGTTGGTCCCGAAATGCATGCGACGGATTGTAGCACATTTTTTCTCGGATGATAAGAAAAATATCCGGTATAATGGAGTATGCTTCTCCTGCTCTCCCCGCGGTACCATGGGATCAGAAACCGCTTTTTGCGTCTGGCGCCGGGCGACGGATTGAAAACCATCGTGCTCGCCTTTCTGGGGATGGCCTTCTGGGCCTTTCTCTTCGGGGTGTCCTTCCGCGTGCTGTCCTACTTCCGGACGATCGAAGGGCTGGGAGACCTCCTGGCGCTCCGCCTCCTGTCCATGGTCCTCCTGACGTTCTTTTCGATCCTCGTCTTCAGCAACGTCGTGGCCGCCCTTTCCACCTTCTATATATCGGGCGAGCTTGATATCCTGCTCGCGGCGCCCGTCCCGATCCCCGCGATCTATCGCGCCAAATTCACCGAGACCCTGCTCGATTCCTCGTGGATGACGCTCGCCTACGGCCTGCCGGTCTTCGTCGCCTACGGCGTCGTGTTCCACGCCTCCTTCTCCTATTATGCGGGGCTCCTCCTGACCCTGGTCCCGTTCCTGCTCATCCCGGCGGCCGTCGGCATCGTCATCACCATGCTCCTGGTGAGCATCTTTCCGGCGCGCCGTGCCAAGGACGTCATCGTGCTCCTGGGGCTGCTCTTCTTCGTGGTCCTCTACATCCTCTTCCGCATGCTTCGGCCCGAGCGACTCGTGGACCCGGACGCCTTTCCGTCGCTCGTGCAGTATCTCACGGCCCTGCGGGCGCCCGTGTCGCCGCTCATGCCCAGCTCCTGGGCAGTGGACGCGCTCTCCCCTTTGCTGCGCGGCACCCGCGGCGATATCCTCTTCAACCTGCTCATGCTCTGGAGCACGGGGCTCGCCGGCATCGTGCTGGGGGAGCGGGTCTGCGAACGCATCTACTACCGCGGCTGGTCCCGCTCCCGCGAAGGCAAACGCGCGTCCATCTCCCGCTCCCGCGCGGCGGACCGGTTCTTCCGGGTCCTGTCGCTCCCCTTCCGCGGCCGCGTGCGCGCCATCGTGCAGAAGGACCTTAAGCTCTTCTTCCGCGACACCTCGCAGTGGTCGCAGCTCTTCCTGCTCTTCGCGCTGATGGTCGTCTATCTCTACAGCTTCAAGCTCCTCCCCCTCCAGCGCGCGGCCATGCCCAGCTTCTTCCTCCAGAACCTGATCTCCTTTCTGAACCTCGGGATGGTCGGGTTCGTGGTCTCGGCCGTGGCCGTCCGGTTCGTCTTCCCCGGGGTCAGCCTGGAAGGCTCTTCCTTCTGGATCGTGCGCTCCGCCCCCCTCGCGCTCCGGGACTTCCTCTGGGCGAAATTCTGGAGCAGCCTCCTGCCGCTGCTCGCGCTCGCCGAGATCCTGATCGTGCTCTCGAACGTCCTGCTCAAGGTGACGCCCTTCATGATGGGGCTGGGGATCGCGACGGTATTCCTGATGACCTTCGGCATCACGGCCCTGGGCGTGGGCCTGGGCGCCGTCTTTCCGCGCTTCCGCTATGAGAACGTGGCCCAGATCCCGACCGGCTTCGGGGGCATCGTGTACATGTTGATCACCATGCTGTTCATCGGGGCGGTCGTGGTGCTCGAGGCCTGGCCGGTCTTCCGCATATTCTCATCGCTCACCTTCGGGCGTACCCTTTCCGTGGGCTCATGGGCCTTCATCGGCGTCTCGTTCATCCTCGTCCTGGGGGTCAATGGCGCGGCCCTGATCCTGCCCATGCGGATCGGCCTCAGGCGCCTGGAACAGCGGGAGGTCTGATCCTATCCCCACCACAACATATTGTGTCTTCCCCGCCCTCCCGCCACCGTACCTTGTTATTTTCCCCTTTACAAACACCCCGGCTTGTGCTATAAACGCTATCGATAGAACAATCCCTTTCTCTGCCGGTACGGTTCGGCGACCCGGGAGGCCTATGCAGCTCAAAACCCTCGAAATGATCGGTTTCAAGTCCTTTTCCGACAAGACGACCATCACCTTTCAGCACGGCGTCACGGCCGTGGTGGGGCCGAACGGCTGCGGCAAGAGCAACATCTCGGACGCGATCCGCTGGGTCCTCGGGGAACAGAGCGCGAAACATCTCCGCGGCGACAAGATGGAGGACGTGATCTTCAACGGCAGCGAGAGCAGGAAACCCCTCGGCATGGCCGAGGTGACCCTGCGGCTCACGAACGCCGGGGAGCGTCTGTCGTCGCAGTTCGGGGAGTTTACGGAGATCGAGATCACCCGCCGCCTCTATCGTTCCGGCGAGAGCGAGTACCTCATCAACCGGATCCCCTGCCGCCTGAAGGACATCCGCGACCTGATGACGGACGCGGGCGTGGGCGCGCGGATCCACGCCATCATCGAGCAGGCCAAGGTGGACCAGCTCCTCTCCAGCAAGCCCCAGGACCGGCGCTTCCTGTTCGAGGAGGCGGCCGGCGTCATGAAGTACAAGGCACGGCGGCAGGAGGCGCTTTCCAAGCTCGAATCGACGCAGCAGAATCAGCTCCGCGTGAACGACATCATCACCGAGGTCAAACGCCAGGTAAACTCGCTCGACCGGCAGGCAAAGAAGGCGGAGCGCTATCAGCGTCTCCGGACCGAGCTGCAGGACCTGGACTTCCGGCTGGCCGCCGTCGAGTACTCCAACCGAGGGCTGGAGTGGGCCGCGGCAACGGAGGAGTTCGGCAGGGCGGAATCCGCCATGACGGAGCAGCACGCGGCCCTCGCCCGGATCGAGGCCACCATCGAAGAGGCGCGCGCAGACGCCCTCGCGTCGGAGCAGGAGCTCTCGACGCTGCGCCAGAAGATCCACGATACGGAAGCGGAGCTGGGCCGTGCGGAGCATCGCGTCGAAATGGCCAAGAGCCGGATCGCCTCCCTGACCGAACAGCGCGAGCGGGATATCGCCGACCGCGCGTATCTGCAGCAGGAAACGGCCCGCACGGCGGAAGCGAGGCTCCGGTACGAGGAAGAAACCCGCGCGCTCGCCGCAGCAGCAGACGAGAAGAGCGCGGTCCTGATCGAGCGGAACGAGCGCCTCGACGCGCTCTCCCGGGCGCTCCGCGAAAAGGAGCTTTCTCTCGACGATACCCGCACCGGCGTCCTGAACGCGATGACCGCGGCGGCGCACGAAAGATCCCGTCTCGCAAACGTCCGGGCCAGGACGTCCCAGCTCGACGAGCAGGACGCACAGGGCGCCGCGGACCTGCTCGACGCGGAACGCACCCTGGCAGAGCTGACCGCGCTCCTGGCGACCCGCGAGCGCGAACTCGAGGAGATCACGGTCCGGAAGACGGAGGCCGTCGAGGAACGCGGCCGGATCCTTGAGCGCCTGGAACAGGCCGTCGGCGTAAAAAAGAACCTTGACGCAAAGATCGCCGAGACGCGCCAGCGGCTGGCGGCGCAGGATTCGCGCCTCCGCTCGCTGATCGAGCTCGAACAGAGCCTGGAGGGATACCAGAAGGGGGTCCGGACCGTGATGTCCGCCCGCAAGGAGGCCGCCGCAAACGAACGGCTGGGCACGATCCACGGGCTCGTGGCGGACATGATCGAGACGAACCCCGAATACGAAGTGGCGATCGAAGCAGTGCTCGGCGAGCGGCTGCAATACGTGGTGGTGGATTCGCAGCACGACTCCCTCAAGGCCATCGGCTACCTGAAGGCCGCCGGCGGCGGCAGGAGCACCTTCGTACCGAAGACGCCGCGGGCGATCGCGTCCGAGCCCTTCGTCAAGAACGGCCTGGCAGGCGTGATCGGCTCGGCCCTTACCATCGTACGTTATGATGACCGCTACGGAGACGTGGCCCAGTACCTCCTGGGCGACGTGGTGGTCGTGGACACGATGGAGACGGCCCTCACCCTGTGGAACAAGAACGGCATGCACAAGACGATCGTGACCCTCGGGGGAGAGATCGTGGACCCCTGGGGCGCGGTGACCGGCGGCGCCGTGGAGGCCGCGGGCGCGGGCATGCTCACCAAACGGCGCGAGATCAAGGACCTGGAGCATGAGGTCGCCGCGCTGACGGTTTCCGTCGCGCAGCTCGAGGCGGAACTGGGCACGATCGAGACCGCGATCGAGTCGGACCGGCGTATCGAGGCGGAGCTCGCCGGCCGCATCCACGATATCGACCTCGAGTTCCTGAACAAGGAGAAGGACCGGCAGAGCGTCCGCGAAGACATCGACCGGGCCGATCTCCGCAGCGCTGCCCTGAAGACAGAGACGGAGAAACGCGCCGCGCTCCGTACGGAGCTGAATGCGGAACGCGAGGCGTCCGAGGAGGCGCTCCGCGGTCTGGAGACCGGTCACTCCCAGGCCCAGGCCAGCGTCGAGGCCCTCCAGGCGGAGATCACGGACCAACGGGCCGCGGTCGATGCCGCCCGCGCCGAGATCACGGAGCTCAAGATGGCGCTTGCGACGATCCAGGAAAAACAGGCCGCTGCGGCGCGATCACTCGCCGACCTCGGCAACGTCGAGCAGGATCTCGCCGGCCGGCTCGCTGGGAGGGAGGCCGAGATCGCCGGGATCGGCCAGAAGTTGGCGGAGTCCGAAGCGAGCATCGCCGAGGCCGAGACGGAGATCCGTGCCTGCATCGCAACGCTCGAGTCCGAACGCGGGGTCCTCACCGGGCGCCAGGAGGTCCACGACCAAAAGTCCCAGGCGCTCCAGGCCGCGGAGGAAGAGGCGCGCCGCTGCCGTACGGACATCGAGACGGCGCAGAAACAGCTCACCGCGGTCGAGGTGCGGCGCACGGAGCTGCGCATGCAGATCGAGCACCTCAAGGAGCGCATCCACACCGCCTACCACACGGAGCTCGAGACCGTGGTCCGGGACCTGGGCGTCTTCGAGATCGATCTGGAACAGACGGGACAGCGCGTCGACGAGCTGCGCCAGAAGATCGACCAGATGGGGCCGATCAACGTGGACGCGCTCCAGGAGTTCAACGAGCTGAAGGAGCGCTACGAACACCTCTCGGCCCAGCAGAACGACATCAACGAGTCCATCGCCAATCTCAAGGCGACCATCGCGAAGCTCGACGGCGAGACCATCGAGCTGTTCCGTGAGGCCTTCGACGCCATCCAGGAGAAGTTCAAGGAGGTGTTCTCGCTCCTCTTCGAGGGCGGCCGTGCCGAGCTCGTGCTGCTCGAACCGGAGAACATCCTGGAGTCAGGCATCGAGATCATCGCCCAGCCGCGGGGGAAGAAGTTCCAGAGCATCACCCTCCTGTCCGGGGGCGAACGGGCGCTCACGGCGATTGCGCTCCTCTTCGCCGCCTTCCTGGTCAAGCCGAGCCCCTTCTGCATGCTCGACGAGGTCGATGCCCCGCTCGACGAGGCGAACGTCGGACGGTTTACGCGCCTGATCCGCGAGATGAGCAACCGCTCCCAGTTCATCACGATCACGCACAACAAGCGGACCATGGAGATGGCCGACGCCCTCTACGGCATCACGATGGAAGAACCGGGCTGTTCCCGCGTCATCTCGGCCAAGCTGCGCGAGCCTGCGCTGGCACAGGCCTGATCGCGCCCCCTCCTCCCCGCCTCCGGCAGGGATGGCCCAGGGCATTCTGCATGTGCGCCCGGACGAATCCCCCTCCCTTACGATCCACGGCGCGGGAGCTAGCGAGGTGATCGCACGATGCCCTGCGCGCCGCTGATCTCCTCAAGCGACAAAGAACCGATACTCCCGGAGCCGTTCATGACGAAGGCTCCCGCATGGTTCCGGAGATCTTCTTCCGGCAAGCAGGAGATGCCGCGTATCGTCCCCTCCTGATCGATGATGACCGAGATACGGGCGGGAAGATCACCGGTTGCGGGCAGAACCGCCGATTCCTGCGAGCCGATCTCCTCCTGCAGTGTCTTAGCGAGGGTTGTCCTGATCGTCAGCCCGTCCCGCGAGAGCCCCCGTTCTCCATAGCGCATCCGCAGCGCCTGCTCCAGGGCCTGCTGCCAGCAGGGCCGCTTCGTGCCGATCTCCGGAAAGGCAGGATCGACGTTTCCCGGTCGTGGTAGCGGCGTTGCCAGGGCAAGGGCGTATTCTTCCTGCGTGATCAGCCGCGCCTGCTGCATGTTGAAGAGCACGTGGTCGCGACGTTCCCGTACCCGCTCCGGCCGCCGCACGGGATTGTACCATCGGGGATTCGGGAGCATCCCGGCCAGGAGCGCAGCCTCTGCCACGGAGAGATCGGCTGCATGCTTTCCGCAATAGATGCGGCTCGCCGCCTCGATGCCGTAGAGGTTGTTTCCCCACTCCACCTCGTTCAGATAGATCTCGAGGATCCTGCGTTTGGTCAGGATCTCCTCCGCGCGTCTGGCCAGCACGTACTCCCGCACCTTGCGGCTCAAGGTCTTGTCCCGGGACAGCAGTACGTTCTTGATCATCTGCTGTGTAATGGTGCTCCCGCCGCGCACATAGCGACGCTTCTGCACGTCAAGGACGAGCGCATCCCAGGTGGCCTTGTAGTTGATCCCCCGGTGTTCGAAAAAGGTGTCGTCCTCCGCGGTCGTGACGGCCTGGATGACGGAATCAGGAAGGTCGGCGATAGGCACCCAGATGCGCAGCTTCTGCCCGTGATATTCTGCGAGCAGGCGGCCGTCCTTGTCGAGCACCTGGGAGGCGGACGGCGGGCGGTAGTGTTTGAGTATCCTGACGTCGGGGAGATGCGAGAGAACAACGGTGAGCCAGGCGAGGACAACCACCAGAACGAGGCCGCAGCCCGCAAGGGCTGCGACGAGCGATCGTTTCTTCATGTACGCGGCGGGCGTTTCTCGCAGTTGCAAGAGGAGCCGGTTTCGTCGTCCTTCCGTCCGGAAGGATCAGGGTCGATCCCTCATCCGATACCGAGGCTTTTGCTGAGCCGGGTGATCGCCCAGAGGAAAAGAACGAGGACAAGTACCGCAAAAATATTACCCATCATGATCGTGCTCCCTTCCCTGCCGGACCGGAAACGATCGATCGCAGCAGGCGGATCGTTGCCGGATCGTCCCAGTTCGCAGGCCCGATGGTCTTGTCCCGCACGATGCCGTCGCGGTCCAGAAGATAGGTCTCGGGGAACTTGAATGTCCCGTATCGGCTCGCCACCGCACGGTCCGGGTCGAGCAGGACGACCGGCAGGGTGAGCCCGCGCTGATCGAGGAATTCCTGCACGGCCGGGGCCCCGTCCTCGTTTACGCTCACGGCAAGGAGGACGAAATCCGTTCCCTTGAGCGCCTCGGCGAGCCGCGCGAGCTTCGGCAGCTCTTCCACGCAGGGCGGACACCAGGTCGCCCAAAAATGGACCATCACGAACTTCCCGCGGAAATCCGCAAGGTCCGTCATCCGGCCGTTCAGATCGGGGAGCCGGAACTCGGGGGCCTGGTCGCCGACGCCGATGATCCGGTTCACCGGCGCATGGTCCAGCAGGATATCTCCCGCGATGAGCAGGGCCGCCGCCACGACCAGTACGACGAGGAATAGCTGTTTCTTGCCGATCCTGCCCATGGGCACCTTCGCCGGCTAGACGTTCTCCACCATGTCCCACACCCCGCAGGGGCAGATGCCGGCGCAGAACCCGCACCCGATGCACCGGGACTCGTCCACCACGTACTCGAAGGACTTGCCGGGGAGCGTCCGGCGCGTGATCGCGCCGTAATAGCACGATTGTTCGCACATGCCGCAATCGCGGCAGGAACCGCAGGACATGCAGCGGTCCGCTTCCTTCCGGGGCGAGAACCGGGTGCTTTCGATCCGGCAGACCTCGTAGTACTGGGTCTTGACTTTCTCGGCGGGAATCACCTGCCGCTCCTCGGGGACATAGTCGTAGTTCATGAGGAGGGAGTTGATCTTGTCCGCGGCCACCTTGCCGGCGCCGATGGCGTGCGTCACGAGTCCCGGCTTGGTTGCGTCGCCGATGGCGAAGACCTTCACGTCCGAGGTCTGGCCGAGGTCGTTCACGGTGATGTACCCGCGCTCGGTGTTGATCGACGGCGGCAGGAAGTCGAGCACCGGCTTGTCGCCGATCGAGACGATCACCGCGTCCGCGTCGAGCGACGTGCCGTCCTGGAAGAAGAGCTTCTTCGCCTTGGCGTCGTAGCGCTCCGTCAGCTTGGGGTAGAGGATCGTCGTCCCCTTGGACGAGGCAAGCTCCATCTCCTTGCCGAAGGCCGCCGGCTTCTGCACGTCCACGGCGATCACCGACGCGGCGCCGTGGTCGTAGGCCTGGCAGGCGATGTCCATGCCCACGTTGCCCGCGCCGATCACCACGACCTTCTTGTTCCGCATGCTCTTCGGTCTGCCGAAGTTGATCTCCTTGAGGTAGTCGATGCCCTTGATCGTGTCCTCATGTCCCGGGAAGGGGATCAGCCGGCCCTCCTGCGCCCCCACGGCGATCACGACGATGTCGTGGTCCCGGTAGATCCGGTCGAACTTCTTCCGGTCCACCGCGTTCCGCACGTGCACGTCCACGCCGATCTCTGCAAAGCGGGCCAGCTCCGTGTCCAGGATCTTCTTGGGCAACCGCTCCCGCGGGATGCACATCTCGAGCTTGCCGCCGATCTTCGGGCCGGCCTCGTAGAGATCGACCCGGTGGCCTTTGAGCCCCAATTGCCAGGCGGCCGAAAGCCCCCCCGGCCCGCCGCCGATCACGGCGACCTTATATCCCGTGGCCTTCGCCTTCTTGGGCGCCTTGAGCGTGAGGGCCGCAGCGCCGTACTGTTTGATGTTGAGCGGCTTGTCCACCCTGCCGCGCGTACAGTCGGTCATGCAGAGGTTGGGACAGACCGTGCCGCAGACCGTTGCCGGGAGCGGGCTGTACTGGAGCACGAGCGCCAGGGCCTCGGCGGTCCTGCCCTGCCGGAGGAGCGAGGCGCGTTTGTGCGAGGGGATGCGCGAGGGGCAGGCGTAGGCGCAGGGCGGCAGGTACTGGTCGTTCTTCCAGACCGGCTTCCACCTGCGGTCCTCTCCCGTGGTGATGTACGGCAGGACCGTACGATCATGGGTGAGGTAGGCGCCGAACATGCCGCCCTTCCCCACTTCCTTCTCCCAGACGGTGGTGCGGAATTCGGCGAGCCCCATCTTGAGCCTGCCCTTCATCTTCGCTTTTTCTGCGGGCGTATGGGAGATGATCTTCTTCCAGGCCCCGCTGTCCCTGGTCAGTTCCGCATAGAACGACTCGCGGTCGATGGCCGCGAGATAGGGCTTCATGTTCTCGGTCAGCCATTCCCAGTCCTGCGGCGTCAGGTCCGTGACGTACACGTCGGCCTTGCTGTACTCGTCCCGGATCGGGCCGCGGAAATAGATCGTGCCGCCCACCATGCCGACGCAGGGCCGATAGCCCAGGATGTTCTCGGGATCACGGGGATCGACCCCGCAGACCACGGCGATGCCTCCCGCCTTGAACTCGGCAAAGGAGTCGCCCACGTCCCGGAAGTACCAGGACTGGAGGTCCGGGAACCGCGGATTCTTCTTGGTCATGGTGTCGCAGCGCGCACCGCCGCCGCCCTGGACGTAGAGCTTGCCCTGGGCGCCCGCGTTGTGCGCGCCGTTGGCCACGTTGCCCAGGACCGTGATGGTCGCCCCGCAGTTGAGCCAGCCCGTGTCATCGGACGACGACCCCTTGATCACGATCTCGGTGTTGTCCATGCCCATGCTGCCGACGCGCTGGCCCGCCGTGCCCTCGATGACCACCTGGACCTTCTCGGTCCGCGGCCAGATGCGTCCGCCGATGCCGTGCTGGCCGTCGGCCACGACCGTGATGGCGCGGGCCCCGTCCGCAACGGCCTTCTGGAGCCGCTCTTCGAGGTCCTTCGAGGAGACCCGTTTCCCGTCGATATTGCCCTTGATAATCATTTCGTCCTCAACAAAAAAAGTCAGAAGCCAGGAGTCAGGAGACAGAATTCAGGAGAACGGCCGTAAGGATTTCTTCAGGCTTCTTCCTCCTGTTTTTCTAGCAGACGTAGCTGATCGAAAGCCGGTCCGCGATCTCCTTGTCGTTCACGCCCAGGGCGTCGGACATGCCGATCGGGAGTTCCGTCGACCTGCCGAGGGGCGCAAAGATCTTCCGAAGTTCCACATCCGCGGCCTTGAACACTTCGACCACCCGCTCCGCGACCTTGTCCGGGTCGAGCCTACGGTACAATTTGGGGTCCTGCGTCGTGATGCCGCGCGGACAGCGTCCCAGGTTGCAGACGTTGCAGCGGTTGTACTCGTCCCCGAAACACCCGGCAGCGGTCTGCATGATGTACTTGCCGATGTCCACGGCCGAGGCGCCGAGCATGATCAGGGCGGCGGCGTTGGCCGCGAGGTTCCCTGCCTTGCCCACGCCGCCCGCGGCGATCAGGGGCAATTCGTTCTGCTTGCCCTGCCGCACGAGATCGAGGTAACAGTCGCGGATGTTGGACGCGATAGGATGCCCCATCTTGTCCATCGAAACATTGTACGCCGCGCCGGTGCCGCCGTCCTCGCCGTCGATGCAGAGCGCCGCGGCATAGGGATTCCGCGCAAGGTTGTTCAGCACGGCCTGGGCCGTCTTGGTGCCCGAGATCTTCGGGTAGACCGGGACGCGGAATCCCCAGGCCATGGACATGGACTGGATCATCTTGGCCACGGCCTCTTCGATGGAATACTTGGTCTGGTGCGTGGGCGGCGACGCCAGGTCCACGAACTGCGGCACCCCGCGGATCTTGGCGATGAGGCCGAGGACCTTGTAGGCCTGGAGAAGCCCGCCGTCGCCGGGTTTGGCGCCCTGGCCGTACTTGATCTCGATGGCCGCGGGGTCCTCGATCATGTCCGGGAGGGCGTGGATAATCTCGTCCCAGCCGAAATACCCCGACGCGATCTGGAGGATGAAGTACTTGATGTAGCGGGACTTCAGGAGCGAGGGCGGCATGCCGCCTTCGCCCGAACACATGACCACGGGGATCCCCTCGACCTCGTTCAGGTACGTGACGCCCATGGCGAGCCCTTCCCACATATGCGGCGAGAGCGCGCCGATGGACATGGATCCGATCCGGATCGGGAATATCTCGCGCACCGGCGGGATAAAGGTGTGGTCGGAGACGCTCAGGGAGTCGCCCGTGACCGTGAGCGGAAGCCGCTCTGCCGGCAGGTTCCTGCCCAGGAGCGTTCTGACGCGGAATTCATGCCTCCCTGCGTCGAGCGCCGGGTCGGTCAGCATGGAGATCCGCGTAAACTTGAGTTTGTCCAGGGTGGACTGCGACGGGTCGTTCCGCCGCCCGCCGCGCATATAGGGGATGCCGCCGCGGTTCTTGTAGTGATAGAACTTGTGCTGGAAGTTGTGTTCCGGGAATATGGCGTCCGTGGGGCAGACGAGCGTGCAGGCCCCGCAGCCGATGCAGGCGCGGTCGATCTCCGTGACCTGGCGCACCACGTGCGAGAGCCGGCGGGTTACCTGGGGATCGGGACTCGCCGCCGTCGACGTTACGACGCGTTGGGTATAGACCGTGGCCTCGATGGCCTTCATGGGGCAGACGGCGGTGCAACGGCCGCAGCGGGTGCAGCGGTCCTCGCGCCAGCGGACGATATAGGGCAGCTCCTTCAGCGAAAGCTGATGATTCTTATCTAACCGTGCAGCTGGTTCCATACCGTAACCTCCCGTGCATCGGGCGCGACGACCACCATATCGTACTTCATGGGGAAGATGTCCTTCGTCCGGTCGCGGTCCGGGATCGCGCTGTCCACGCCGCAAACCTCGGACATGAGGGCATATTTCCCAGGGCCGCCGCCTACCGCGCCGGGACGAAGCTTCTTCGCGTCGTGCACCATGAAGACCGCGCCGTCGGGCGTAAACCCGATCACGCAGTTGGGGCCGTCGATGCAGAGCGGCCGGAGGGACTTCTTGAGAAGCCGCAGCGCGGCCGCATCGGACCGCCGTGCGATCTCCGCATCCTTGAGCGGCGTGATCACGTCCTTATAGTAGCGCAGCGGATACCCCAGCTGACGGTGCGTGTAGTGCAGGATGTGGGTGAATACTTCGGAGTCCGAATTGTACCCCATGTAGCCGGGATTGCCGCGTCCGGTGAGGAACTCGCGGATCGGCACGAAGGCCGTGTTCTCTCCATTCGTCATAGTGGCGTAGCCCTGGATGAAGAAGGGGTGGCAGGCATAGAGATAGATGGCATAGTTCGTATTCTGCCGTCCCTGGGCCAGCACGATCTTCGCCTCCAGGCCGGACTGCTCGATGCCGAAGAACTCCCCGAGCTGCAGCGGATCGCCCACTTCCTTGAGCGTCAGGATATCGGGGTAAAAGGAGAAGACAAAAAGCGATCCGTCCGGTTCGCCCAGCATCCGCAAGGCGATCCGCGTTTCCAGCAGGAGGTCTTCCTGCTCTTTTTTCGGCTTGTCCCGGTACGCCGGGGGATAGTCGTAGACCTTGGCGATATAGTGCGCACGCCGCTCCACGCCGGGGACATTCTTGATCGGCGGTTCCCAGGAGAACTTCTCGACGAAGCCCCGCTCCTTCATGGAGCCTTCGAGCAGGGCGAGTCCCTTGTCCGAGCAGATCGCGGAGAGCGTCGGAAATTGCTTGTAATCGCCGAAGGGGCCGCCCATGTCCTTCAACATCAGACCGAGACCGGACCCGTCATGGCCTTCCTTCATCGTCTCGAGCGCGTGAATGTTCTCCAGGGGGGAAATATAGTCGCTCGATGTGATCGCGCTCAACCGGCACATATCGCTGACTCCTGCCTGCATGCCGGATCACCAGATCCGCAGTGCATGGGTTTTCCTGTATCCAAGTCGCCGCTGTCCGAAACCCCACAAAAATATTCGTTGGGAGTTGGTTAGGTCTCTGGGAGGGGCTCGGGGATTTTTAGTACGTACCTTCCGCCGCTCCGCCGCTTAAGGAGGCCGACCGCAGCTAAAAAAAGCCCCGCAACGGGGGCTTTCGGCCGATCCTACTGCTCGGAACTTGAATACAATACACCTGCCTGCTCGCGTGTGTCAAGCCGATTTTTCCTTCCAAGGCGGGGAAAAGCGAGGAGAAAAAAGCAGGACCAGGAACCTGGTCCCCTTATGCCTTCATGATCGCTACGCGTGCCGCCTGCGGGCCTTCCGTTCCCTGCTCCTCCCGGAACGTCACCTCGGTCCCGAATTTCAACTGTTGAAATTCGACATCGTCGAGGACGCTGTTGCGGTGAAAATAGATCTCCCGGTCGTCAACGGTCTTGATGAAGCCGTAGTCCGCATCCGGGAATATCCGGACGATACGGCCCGTCGGAGGGAGCTCATGGGTCTTCACGTCGCCCCGTCGTTTCCGTGCATGCTCTTCGAGTCGCCGGAAGGCCGCATCAAAGGCGTCCCTCACCGCGATGTAGGCGTCTTCATGTTCTTCGCGAGTGACCGCGAGTTCCTTGCCCGGGACGGTCAGGTCAATGCGCACGCAGTACAGCTTGCCTTGCCGACGTTTCCGCTGCGATTCCTCTACCACGACGCGGCAACTCATGACGCGTTCGTAGTACTGGTCAAGTTTTGACGCTTTTTGATTGATGGCTGTTTCGATCGCTTCGGAATGCGGCATGGTGCGGAAAGTGACCTGCAGAGGAATCTTCATAGGCACCTCCTTGCCGGCGGGGCAATGCTTTCTTCTACCTTGAACCTAGCACAAGTTTTTTCCACTGTCAAATGATACGCATTGTCTTTTCCTCGGGCGTCGCGGAATGCGAAGACGGCAAAGGACGAATGATTCCGCCCTGCCGGCGCGCTAGGGTTGAAGCGTTCCGAACCGATCCATCTGGTCAAATACCCACTGCTCCGCTGCCAGATCGTCATTGATCAGTTCCGGGCTGTTCGCGGCATACTCCCGCAGGAAGAGATACGCAAGCTTCCGCGTGGCGGAATTCAATCGATCCGCCCGATCGGCAACGTTGTTCGTCAGCTGACTCCGGATACGCAATGCGTTGATCCGTTCACTGACGACGTCATCGGGGATCAGCTCGTTGATGATCATACGAACGCCGTCATCCGAGCCGACAACCAGCTTGCAAGGTTTCCGTTCGTCCTTTTCCGCGATCCCGTGTTCCCGGCACCATGTGCCGACATCATCCACGATGAGCACATCGTTCGGCTGACGCCCCAGGTGTTCCATCAAATGCCGGACATACCATTCATAATCGCGTACAAACACGTCCTTTCCCTCCTTCCCTGCTCATCCATTTCTTTTGTGGAGAGCAAACCGTTATCCTACTTCTAAGGTAGCACGACGGCCACCGTTGTCAAGCCGCCACTCCTTCAGTATGCGTTGGCCGAGAAACAAAAAAAACCGGAAGGGAGAATCCTTCCGGCTGTGCGTGTTGCAGGTGCAGGTAATGTCCGGGGACGGCTTAGTACATTCCGCCCATGCCTCCCATGCCGCCCATCCCGCCCGGCATCGCCGGGGCTGCAGGCTT
>JBJKRX010000167.1:0-3025 GCA_046704425.1 Nitrospirota bacterium | reverse complement strand
GGAGGGCTCCCCGGCGATCACGGTCCTTGCCGCGCTCGGCGGGATCATCGGCGCGGTCTCGTTCTCCGGCTCCCTCGTGGCCTTCGCGAAGCTGCAGGGAATCCTGCGCCGCACCGTCCGCGTGCCCTTCCAGAACGGCGCGAGCGGCCTGCTGCTCCTCGCCTCCCTCGCAGCGGGGGGCGTGGTGGTGAGCGGCCGGACCGCGGTCCTGCCCGTGGCGCTCTTCTTCCTGCTCGCGCTCGCGCTCGGCGTGCTCATGACGCTGCCGGTGGGCGGTGCGGACATGCCGGTCCTGATCTCGCTCTTTAACGCCCTGACCGGGCTGGCCGTGGGGTTCGAGGGGTACGCCATGCAGAACCCGGCGCTCATCATCGCGGGCATCGTGGTCGGCGCGGCGGGCACGCTCCTCACGCGGCTCATGGCCAGGGCCATGAACCGTTCCCTCGCCCGGATCCTCTTCCGGCCGCTCACGGGCGCGGCCCGGACCGGCGACGCGGCGCATGCCGGCTCCCTCAAGGAGACCACGGCGCGCGACGCGGCGTCGCTTCTGCGGTACGCGCAGAAGGTGATCATCGTCCCGGGGTATGGCATGGCCGTGGGCCAGGCCCAGCACAAGGTGAAGGAGCTCTGCGTGCTGCTCGAGGAGGCGGGGGTCGAGGTGAAGTTCGCCATCCATCCGGTGGCGGGCAGGATGCCGGGCCACATGAACGTGCTCTTGGCCGAGGCGGGCGTATCCTACGACCGGATCTTCGATCTGGACGAGATCAATGGGGAGTTCGCCCAGGCCGACGCCGCGCTCGTGATCGGCGCGAACGACGTGGTGAACCCCGCGGCGCGCAGCGACCGGGCGAGCCCGCTCTACGGCATGCCGATCCTGAACGCGGATCAGGCGCGGGCGGTGGTCGTCATCAAGCGCGGTGCGGGCAGGGGCTACTCGGGGGTCGAGAACGCCCTCTTCTTCGCCGAGAACACGCGCATGCTCTACGGCAATGCCCGGGAGGCCGTGAGCGATCTGATCCGGAACGTGAAGGAGCTTGCCGGATAATCAATCGCGCAACGTCAGGGCGCCCGGCCGAAGAACATCTCGACGCGAAACAGGATGCCGGGGATCATGCGGAAGTTCTGGCTGCGCGGAAACCGGATCTGCGGCGCCGTTTCGTAATACAACCAATCCCGCCAGAAGCTGTGCCGGTAGCGGACCCGGAAGGCGAATTCGGTCAGCTGGTTCACCGGCCTCGTCTGATAGAGGTTCACCCATTCATAGTCCAGGGCATGGGTCACGGAGAAGGCCTCGCGCAGCGAGAAGTCCAGGCTGTAGAAGTACCCGTCCAAGCTGTCGTACCATCTCCCGTCGAGACTGGTCCGGAAAAAGAAGTCGTGCGGAAAGGGGCGCTCGAGGTCCAGGAGCGTGTCGGTCTGCCACTGGGTGTCCGTGCGGTAGGTCGCCTCTTGGGTCACGCGGAAGTCCCAGGAATCGATCGCGTGGAGGGAGCTGTACCGGGGGCCGATGAAGAGCACGGGCGGGAACTGGTTGATCTGGACGCCCGCACGGACGATCATGCTCTCGTTCGGCAGGGACTGCAGGAAGTAATGCAGGGCGCCGGTCACGTTCCGCTGGTCCGTGTGGCTGATCCGCTCACCCGAGGCCGTGAGCGGTTCCGGCGCGCCTTTGACCGGCTCGGTCGGTTCCGACGAGAACACGAGGTGCGTGGTCCGCTGGAGCTGCGGCAGGACCCAGCGCATGTCGAAGGCCGGACGGACCTGGAGTTTCGCCCGCTCTTCCTGGAAGAAGTCGTAGCGGACCCGGAGGTACGACGCGTTCAGCTCGATGATGGCGCGCTCGTTCCCGAAAAAAGAATCCATCCAGACGGCCGTGCTCAGGAGGTCGTGCGAGAGCTCGCCGTGCAGCAGATCGATGAACCCGACCGGCTCGAGGTGCTGCGCCTGCTGCGGCGACGGGGGCTGCTGTCCGGAGGCCGGCGGGACCGCGGGAGAAAGGGCGGGCTCGGGCGCGGGGAGCAGGTTCTCCGGCAGGGGTTCCCCCGCATCCGGCGCGGGCTCCGCGGCCCACGCACTCCGTGCGCCGCACGGGAAGATGCCCGGGGCGAAGGCGCCGAGCGCTCCCCCGATCAGATACAGCGCGATCGCGAGGAATGCCGGCACAAGGAATTTTCCGTTCGATCTCGGCATGGATAACGGGCAGGTCCCTTCCGGCGCAGGCAGGGGAGCGCGCCGGACCCCGATCCGGGACCTCCCCGAGGATAGGCAATGGCGCAGGAAAAGTCAAGCACGAACCGGGCAAGGATGAAATCGGGGCGCAAGGGGCTGCACGGCGGTGCGGAGCGCGCTATACTTATGGACTACCAAGAGAGGAGGGAACTATGCGATACGTCGTTTTGCTCGGCCGCATCCTGTTCGCGGCCATATTCGTACTGGCGGGTCCCTTTCATTTCACCAGCGGGGCGATCGCCTACGCGACCGCCAAGGGAGTGCCGCTCGCCTCGTTCAGCGTGCCCCTTTCCGGGGTCATCGCCTTTGTCGGGGGGCTGAGCATCCTCCTGGGCTACAAGGCGAAATACGGGGCCTGGCTCATCGTGCTGTTCCTGGTTCCGGTCACGCTCTACATGCATGACTTCTGGACCGTTGCCGATCAAGCCGCGGCCATGATGCAGCGGGTGCAGTTCGAGAAGAACATGGCCATGCTCGGCACGGCGCTCCTGATCGCCTACTTCGGCTCGGGTCCGCTCAGTCTGGACGGTTCCGGCAAGGAAGGGTCTCCGCAGGGAGACAAATAAAAAAGAGGCGGTGATCGCTCACCGCCTCGCTTTGCTTCGCTCTTCGTTCGTGTGGGAAATGAAGGATCGCTACTCTTCCGCCTCCGCCTCGGCCTCTTTCCGTTTCAGGAGCGCCGCAGGCGCCGAGACCACGTAGCCGGCCACGGTCCCGAGCAGGCCGCCTACCACGATGCAGACCGCCGCTGCGCAGGCGATCCCCACCACGATGCCCATGACCACCGCGGCCCGCA
>JBJKRX010000166.1:0-3471 GCA_046704425.1 Nitrospirota bacterium | reverse complement strand
GATGATGTAGGCGCCGGTGGTCGAAAACCCGGCAAGCAGCAGCCGGGCCTGGAAACGGCCGAGCATGCCGCCCGCGGGAACGTGCTCGCCGAAGAGCGCGAAGGTCTCGCCCTCGATCCCGCAAAGGGCCGCGAGGGAGAAGAAGAGGATGAGCCCGCCGATCTTCTTGAGGTGCGGGTGCGCGGCCGCGCCGCCCAGGGCGTAGAATACGGCGTAGCCGAAGAGGATGGCGACGATCAGGTAGGACGTGACGCCGAAGAGCTGAAGCAGCGCGTCCGCGAGAAAGGCGCCCACGATGCCGATCACATTGCGGATCGGCGCGCCCGTGCCGGAGACGCTGAAGCTGGGGTCCGTGGCGCTGTAGGTGACGAGGGAAAGGAGGATCAGGAGTCCGGCGGTGAAGAGCAAGAGCCCCACCACCTCGTTCCAGTGCTTATGTCGTTCCGTCGCCGCTTTCGCCATGTCAGAACGTCCACCCCCGGAAGCCGTAGAAGGCCAGGACGAGCAGGCCGAAGCCGATGCGATACCAGGCGAATCCCCTGAAGTCGCTGCGCGAGACAAACCCGATGAAGGCCTTGACCACGAAGAGGGCGGAGACGAAGGCGGTGAGGAACCCGACGGCGAAGAGCGGGATATCGGCAGCCGAGAGCGCGTGCAGGTTGCTCACCAGTTCGTAGCCCGTTGCCGCGATCATGGTCGGGATCGCGAGAAAGAAGGAGAACTCCACCGAGACGCGGCGGTCGAGCCCGATCACGAGCCCGCCCATGATCGTGGCCCCGGAGCGGGAGATGCCCGGGAAGAGCGCGAGGCACTGGGCAAGTCCCACCTGGAAGGCCTGGCGGAGCGAGATGTCGTCCACGTCACGGACCGCGTTCGCGAGGCGCATGCGTTCGATCAGCAGGATCGCGATCCCCCCGACGATGAGTGCCGCGGCCACGGTCACGGGGTTGAAGAGGTATCGCGTGATCGCCTTGTGCGTGAGCAGGCCCACGAAGGCGGCGGGGAGGAACGCGATGAAGAGGTTCAGGAAGAAGGACTGCGCGCGCCGGTCCCGGGTGACGCCCGCAAGAGAGCCGAAGATCTTTGCGCGGTAGAGCCAGAGGACGGCCAGGATCGCACCCAGCTGGATGACGATCTCGAATACCTTGGCCCGCTCGCCGTTGAACCGGATCAGGTCCCCGGCAAGGATCAGGTGGCCCGTGGACGAAACGGGGATGAATTCGGTGACGCCCTCCACGATCCCGAGCACCAGGCCCTGGATGAGCAAAAAAAGATCCATGTCGCTCCTCTCTGTCCGCTCCGGAACAGACGATGCCCTCGCCGGGACCGGTACTCAGCCGAGCACATTATTTCACAAAGCAGCCGGGATTTCAAGCTGATTCAACGGGATGAGGCGGAGGGGGATCACATCCGTACCACGATTTTGCCGAAGACCCGGCGGGAGAGCATCTTTTCGTAGGCAGCACGCGCGTCCGACGCCTCGAAGACCGAGTCCACGACGGTCCGGAGGCCGGAGGGGACGAGCCGCAGGACGCGCAGGAACGCGGACTTGGGTCCCACATACACGCCGTGGATCGCAATGTTCCTGCCGAAGACGCGTCTGAGGCTCACGGGCGCCTCGTCGCCCGAGGTCGCGCCGAAGGTAAC
Organism: Nitrospirota bacterium; assembly: GCA_046704425.1. Taxonomy (GTDB): domain Bacteria; phylum Nitrospirota; class UBA9217; order UBA9217; family UBA9217; genus JBJKRX01. Next base: position 1,824 of record JBJKRX010000166.1, on the reverse strand, counting down.
GAGCCTGCCGCCGCGCCGGAGGCAGGAGAGCGACTGGTTGATGGTTGCGGCGCCCACGTGATCCACGACGATGTCGGCCATATGCCCGTCGGTGTGATTCTTGACCGCCTCCCGCACGTCTTCTTGCCGGTAGTTCACGACGAAATCCGCGCCGAGCGCCTTTGCCCGTTCCCGTTTCCATTCGTCGCCCACGGTGGCGAGGACCGATGCACCGAAAAGCTTCGCTGTCTGGACGAGTGCCGTTCCCGCACCGCTCCCTGCGGAATGGATGAGGACCCGATCGCCCGGCCGGACATTGGCGCGCTGGACCAGTGAGTTCCAGGCCGTGGTGTAGGTGATGCCGATGCCCGCCGCTTCTTCGAAAGAAACGCCGTCCGGCTTTGGAAAGACATTGGCAGCGGGGATGCAGGAGAGTTCCGCGGAGACGCCGGGCGTCTGGGTGCCCAGGAGCGAAAATTCCTCGCATTCGTTGTCGCGGCCGGTGAGGCAGGCCTCGCAGCGGCCGCAGGAAAGGCCCGGGAAGACGACCACCGCGTCGCCTGGCCGCACGTGCCGCACGGACGCGCCGACCCGCTCCACCACGCCCGCCGCGTCGGACCCGAAGATGTGGGGAAGGGGTATCCTGCCGGGGTAGTTCCCCTCCATGATCCAGAGGTCCAGGTGGTTGAGAGAGAAGGCCTTGATCCGGACCAGGACGTCGGCATCGCCGATCAGGGGAGCGGGCTGCTCGCCGGAGCGGATCGCCCCGGGGCCTTTCTGTTCGTCGTACCAGAGCGCTTTCATGGTCGATCCTCGGGAACGGAGAGGCGGTGCGCAGCCTCTGGGATAATTATACCAGCATGCGAAGATGCGCAGCGCAAGCGACCGCAAAGTTCCCGAATCACTGCTATACTTAAGGCCTGCGTCCTGCACCCGGGAGGTCCTCCACCATGCCCATGCCGGCGAAGAGCCGCCAGGATACGAAACTACCGGATTACGAAGAGCCCCTTCCCAAAGGGAGCGAAGCCGATACCCCGGTCCTGCTCTGTTCGGGCGTGCCGCCGCACACGCCTCTCATGATGTACGGAGATGTCGAGGGCCTCATGCAGCGCGGGCGCGACGCGGTCATCGGCAATCCCGCCTTCTGGCTGAACGCGGTGCATCGCGAGGACGCGCCGCAGCTGCTCGCCGGGTTCTACCATCTGTTCACGCGCGGGTACCACGTCTACGAATACCGCTTCGCGCAGCCCGGGGGCGGATATCGTCCCCTGCTGCTGGAGGCGCATCTGCACTGCAAGGACTCCGGCGAAGCCCTCGGCATGCTCGCGTATCTGCGCGAGCCGCAACCGTTGTGGGATGCGAAGTCTTCTCCCTCCGCGTCGCGGCGGATCGTGGCAAACCTGACCCTGAACGCTGCGCAGCGCATCCGCGCGGCGACGCCGCAGATCGAAGCGCTCTGCGGACGTGCGCCGACCGCGGTCATCGGCGGGCCGATGACCGCGGTCGTCCCGCCTGATTATGTCCATATTGCGAACGCGGCCTTCACCCGCGTCTTCGGGGGAAAGGAAACGAAGACGCGGTTCTGGATCGCCTTCCAGCACAACGACCGCTCCCTGCGCCAGATCGCCTGCGAGGGCACGGTCCGGGAGGACGGCCGCGGGGAGCGCGTCCTGAACCTGGCGTGCCGGGACATCACGGATCGCGTGACCCTCGGTCCCGCCCTGCGGCTCAGCATTGCGTCGCGCGTACTGACGCTCTTCACCATGCAATCCCTGGGGCTCGAACCGGTGCGCCCCGAAGATCCCCTCGGGCGGCTCACCTTCCGGGAACGCCAGATATTGAACT
>JBJKRX010000165.1:0-27866 GCA_046704425.1 Nitrospirota bacterium | reverse complement strand
GGCTTCTTCTTCTCGCCCACGATGGCGCCTGCCGGGCAGACCCGCGTGCAGGCCGTGCAGCCCTTGCAGAACTCTTCGAGGATCGAGTACGAGAGGAGGTCCTTGCACACGCCCGCCGGGCAGCGCTTCTCGTAGATGTGGGCCTCGTACTCGTCGCGGTAGTACTTGATCGTGGAGAGGACCGGGTTCGGCGCGCTCTGGCCCAGGCCGCAGAGCGACGCGGTCTTCACGTCGCTGCTCAGCTCCTGCAGGAGGTCGATGTCGCCCTCCCTGCCCCTCCCCTCGGTGATCCGCGTCAGGATCTCGAGGAGACGCTTGGTCCCCACGCGGCAGGGCACGCACTTGCCGCAGGACTCGGCCTGGGTGAACTGGAGGAAGTACTTGGCCACGTTCACCATGCAGTCCGTCTCGTCCAGCACCACCATGCCGCCGGAGCCCATGATGGAGCCGACCTTGCCGAGGGACTCGTAGTCGAGCGTGGTCTCGGCGATGCTCGCCGGGATGCACCCGCCCGAGGGGCCGCCGGTCTGCACGGCCTTCAGCTTCCGGCCGCCCTCGATCCCGCCGCCGATATCGTAGATCACCTCGCGGAGCGGGATGCCCATGGGGACCTCGATGAGGCCCGAGTTCTGGATCTTTCCGGTCAGGGCGAAGACCTTGGTGCCCTTGCTCTTCTCCGTGCCCATGCTGGCGTACCACGCCGCGCCCTTGCGGATGATGTAGGGCACGTTCGCGAGGGTCTCCACGTTGTTGATGATCGTGGGCTTGCCCCACAGCCCCTTCTGGACCGGGAACGGCGGCTTGGCGCGCGGCTGACCGCGCTTGCCCTCGATGGAGGCGATAAGCGCCGTCTCTTCCCCGCAGACGAAGGCTCCCGCGCCGAGCTTCACCTTGATCCTAAAATCGACTCCCTTGCCGAGGATGTTCTCGCCGAGGAAGCCGCGTTCCTTCGCCTGCTTGATCGCGTGGTGCAGCCGTTCCACGGCAAGAGGATACTCCGCGCGGATGTAAACGTACCCGTACGGCGCGCCGATGGCATAGGCGCCGATAAGCATGCCCTCGATCACCGCATGCGGATTTCCCTCGACCACCGACCGGTCCATGAACGCGCCGGGATCTCCCTCGTCGGCGTTGCAGATGAGATACTTGACCGGCCCCGGCGCCTTGATCGCCATGTCCCACTTGATCGCCGTGGGAAAACCGGCGCCCCCGCGGCCGCGCAGGCCGGATTCCTTGATGGCGGCGATCACGTCCTCGGGGGACATGGTGGTCAGAACCGTCTTCAGCGCGTCGTAGCCGCCGCGGCCGATGTAGGAGTCGATATCCTCGGGGTCGATCTCGCCGCAATCCGAGAGCACGACCTTCACCTGTTTGTTGTGGAAGGTATGGTAGTCGTCCTGCACGAGCCAATCGGTCACGGGCGTACCGCCGGCGATGTGCTCCTGGACGATCCGCTCGACCATGTCCGGCTTGATGTACTGGTACGTGGACTTATTCCCATCGACGACGACGTCCACGAGCACGTCGCGGGCGCAGAAACCGCGGCAGCCGACCTTGTGGATCGAGCAGTGTTTCTCCACCGTCGCGGGGATACCGGCGGCGGCGAGGGTCTGCTCGAAGGCCGACATCACCTCCACGCCGCCTGCCGCGATGCCGCCCGTCCCCATGCATACTTTGATCGAAATGTCCTGGGCCATGCCTTCTCCGAATGCGGTTTTACTGTTCCTTCGTCTTGAGCGCCTTGATCTCTTTCATCAGCTTGTCGGGCGTCATCTTGCCGTTCACGGTCTTATTGATGATGATGACCGGAGCGATGCTGCACGCGCCAACGCAGTTGACCTTCTCGACGGTGAACTTGAGGTCCTCGGATGTATCCTCGCCGTGTGCGATGTTGAGCTCCCGGGTCAGGCTGTCGATGAGCCGGCTCGACCCCTTGACGTGGCACGCGGTGCCGCAGCAGGCGGTGATCACGTTCTTGCCCTTCGGCTTGAGATGGAACTGCGCGTAAAAGGTCGCGATGCCGTAAAACCGTGCGGGCGGCACGTCGAGCTGTTCCGCCGCCCAGGCGATCGCGTCTTCCCGCAGATACCCGAACTCGCTCTCGATGTCCTGCAGGATCGAGATCAGGTTCCCCTCGTTCTCGCGGTACCGAGCGAGAATGTCTTCCATTTGTTGTTCCATAGCGTTTCATTCCTCTTGAGACAGGAGACAAGAAAGCCGGGAGGGTGGGGAGCGCACGACGTGAGAAGAGACCGATCCCCCCGTCCGTCTCCCAACTGCCGCCTTCCGGCCTTTTCGGTTCACTCTAGAACATCGGATCCATCGTGAGGGCCGGGTGGCCCTTCTCCGTCAGGAACTCCACCAGCTTTTCCGCATCCTCGGCATCGGTCTCGTCGGCGATCTTGTCCATGAGATCCGGGACCCCTTCTTCCTCGGCCCGCTGCTTGAACGCCTCGGCAAAGGACTCCTTCAGGTTCTTGGTCATCCAGACGATTCGCTTGAACCCGCCTTCGGCAGAGAGAAACTTCTTGCTCGTCAGGAAGAAGCGGCCGATGCCCATGAATCCCGGGGTCTGGGCGCCGCCGCCCACGGTTCCCGCGAGGGTCGAGAACTTCATGCCGATGGGGGTCATGCCGGTGAACCCGCGGTTCACGATCATCACGCCGTTCGCCTCAGGCACGATGGCGACGATGCACTCGAAACACCCGCAGGAGGTCATCGGCGCGTCCATGATGCTGTAGGCATTGAAGTACTCCAGCGCCTGGTGCGAGTTCGTGTACACATACTCGTCCACGCCCTTCCAGCGCCCCTTCACCTCGTCGAGGACCTCGCCCTTCTGGACCGGTTGGTTCGCGCCGTTCGGGTCGATCTCGTAGGCCGCCTTGGCGTCGAGCCAGTTGTAGGCCCCGCACAGACCAAGTCGTTCCGGGGACACGACGCACACGTGGTTCGGCGCGAAGCTCTGGCAGAGGATGCAGGAGTAGAAGGTGTCCACGGACTCATCGGTCATGGTGGCAAGACGTACGTCGCGCTCGAGATAGGCCTTGCGCGCGTCCTCGAGTTTCTCCTGCACTGCCGCGTCGTCCACGTAGAAAGTGACCTGGCACTTGTCCACGATGTTGTTGAACTTGTGCTTCATCTGGGTCGTCAGGATATCGCCGAAGTGCTTCAGGACGAAGCCGTCCTTCATGGCGTTGATGCTGACGCGAAGCCAGTTCTGATCGCGCTGACCCATGTGCCAGATGCCCTGCGCTTCGTTGATGAAGTGGTGGATCTTCCGTTCGAGCACGGGCTCGAAGTCCTTCTGCATCTTGCGGCCCGCCACTTCGACGATAATGCCGAGCGGCATCTGGCCGCCTTTCGCGTACCGGTCGTCCGGGTCGCTGCCTACGATCGTCACCTTGCCGTCCTCGACCTCGGCGAGGTCCAGGGTGTGGAGCCACTCGAAGGCAGGGGTCCGGTTGCCGCCGAACTCGATGTGCATGTCTTCCTTGCGGATGCGCTCGCCCTCGAAGGCCGGGCCGTAGGCCACCGGGATCGGGGGTTTGGACACCGTGATCTTGAGCCCGCGCACGTCGATGCAGCGCTCCACGATCTTCTTGGGGTCGAGTTCCTTCTCGACCTCTTCGTAGATCGTGACGCCCGTGGGGTGGATGACCGGGATGTCGGTGTTGCAGATGGCCGGGAAGCCCATGTTGATGGCGCCCGCGCCCGTGGTCCAGATGCGGTCGTTCAGCGGCCCCAGCACCATGGCGAAAGCGAAGACCTTGTCCTTGGAGTACTTGAGGATGCGCTTGAAGTCGCCGCCCTTCATACCGCCGAAGGTGATGCCGGCGCGGGCCGCCCAGTTGAGCGCATAGATGGCGTGCTCCACCTCGGGTCCGAGCGGGACGAGGCGCGTGTCCCAGCCGAGCTGTACGCCCTTCCGGAGCAGTTGCTTCGTCATGCTGTCGCCGTTGACGTTGCCGCACATGAGGGTCAGGATGTTCTTCTGCTGCAGCTCGCGCGCGATCTCGACCGCGTGGTCGTCGTCGTTCGCCGCGCCGATGATGCAGACATAGCCGGGCATGGACCCGTCCACGAGCTGCACGCCCAGGTTCCGGAGGATCGTGTCGGTGATGAACCCGTTGTAGGTGAGGCCGATGGAATCATCCTGCACCGGCTCCTCGCCGTAGATGTACCGGATGGCCATGATCATTTCCTGCGCGAACAGCGCCGCCATCCCTGCATCGAGGGCCTCGCCGAGGTAGGGTTTGTAGAGGTGTTCGCCCGGCGCATCGGTCAGGAGCGGTTTGATGTGCTGCGCCAGCGCCGTTTTCATGTCACCGAGGGTCCGCACTTCGAATCCGGTCATGGCGAAGAGCTGCGGCAGGAAGTATCCCGTGTCCGGAAACTCGAACGCAAGGTCCGCCCCTTTTTCGGCGCTGGCCTTCTCCACCAGGGCCTCGGCCTGTTTGATGTAGTACTGGGCGCCCAGGATGGCGCCGGTGGCAATCGCTCTTGACATCGGTCACTCCTCAATAATTCGGGAGTCAGGAGCCAGAAGCCGGAACACAGGAGAAACATCCCTGCAGACCGGATCTGCTTCCTCACCCCGGATTTCTCAAACGCTCTCTTCTGATTTCTGAACTTCTGGCTTCTGGCTCCTGTTGTTATGCCCTTGCCTTCAGGAACGTCGGGAGCTGGTTCGCTTCGCGCGGCCCCACCGTGATCTTCCAACCGGGCAGCTTCTCCTCGAGGGCGCCCGAAAGCACGGCCACGTAGCCCGGGATGATGAGCTCTTTATGCGACACATTCTTTTCCGCGCCGCTCTCGGTGATGAACTGCGCGATCTTGCTCGCCGTAAACTTGCCTGCGGCCCAGGCCGTGAGCACCGACAACCCCTCGTTGTCCATGACCGCGAGCCAGGACGGCACCTTGCTGTTCTCCACCTCGCCGCGCACGATGAAGTAGGAGAGCGAGAAGTTGGTCGTGATCATGAACGGCGAGCTCTCCTTGGCGTCGCCGATCTTGTAGATGTTCTGCGCGACCTGCATCGGGACTTGCGGGTCGGTGTAGATGTTCTGACGCAGCGACAGGAGCGCCAGCATCTTCCACTTCTCGATATTGTTCAGGATGATGATGGAGGCATACTTCATGGTCCCGATCGCGGCGGCGACGGACTCCGCAACCGCGTCGTCGCGCGTCGCAAAGGAGATGATGGGGTAGCCCAGGGGCTTGAAGTTCTTCTTGATGGCTGCGCGCCGGATGATCGTATACTGCTCGATCATGTCCTTCGCCTTGCGCGCCCCGGGATCGAGGACCAGGTCGTCCACGCCCAAACCCTTGACCTTCTCGGAGAGCGCCGTAAGCGCGTCGAGGCCGTCCGCGGCCACGGCGAGGGAGGCCTTCTTCTCCTTGGCGATCTTCGCCATAGCCTCGGCGTTCTCGGCCGTTGCGGCGTAGATGAGCGGCTTCTTGTCCGCGCAGTGCGCGATGCCCGCCTCGATCACGGCCGGGTCCTTGCTGATGAGGATGAGCGGCACGCCCGGCGCGCCGTCCACGGCCTGCTTCACCACGGAGGCGAACTTTGCCGCGTCCCCTCCCTCGTCGGTCACGGCGATCGCGTCCACCCGGAGCTTCTGGCCGACCCGGTCGATCTCGGAGTTCTTGACCGCCTCGATCTTCGCAGCGGCCGCATCGCCTGCCTCGGACGCCTTGATCGACACGGCAAAGGCGTTCGGGTTAAAGAATTTCTTCTCGTGCCGGAAGAGGCAGATCTCGTCGCCGACCTTCACGGCCTTGTCGCCCGTCCCGAGGGTGATGCCCCGGATCGGCGGCGCCGCGGCCTCGCCCAGTACCTTCTTGGCGTCGTCGGACGCGTCCGGGCAGGCATCAAGGCTCGCCTGCTTGGCGGCCAGCTTCATGGCAAAGGCAAGGCAGGTCGGATGCCCGCACTTCTTGCAATTGGTCTTGGGGAGATGCTTGAATATCTCAACACCGGTGAGTGCCATCGATGGCTCCTTTCAGGAGAAATCCTAAATTCGAATTTGTCGTTACGCCATGAGCTCCGCGATCAGGTCCTTCGTCTTCGCCGCGGCGCCGGGGTGCCGCATGATCAGGAGGTCCGCACCGGCCGTGATCATGGCCGACGCGCTCATCGCCTCCCAAGCAAGGGCCCGGTCGGCCAGGGCACCCCACTCGGGCACCTCGGCATCGGGCGCCATCGTCTCCTTGACCTTCCAGACGTTGGCGCCGATGTCGCACACGATGGGCGTCTGCATCATGGGATCGTTCTGGAGCAGGGCCGCCATGCGGATGCGCTCCATCACGCTGTAGGTGTACTCGAGGCCGTATCCGAGGGCCGAGGACATGGGGTCCATCATGATGCGCTCCTTGTCGAAGCCCATCTGGGTCAGGAGGATGTTGAGCTGCTTCGCCAGGTTCACATCGAGCTGGCTCATGGCGATCAGCTTGTGGTCGTTCGCCATGGCCGCGGCCGCGACGGTCTTGTAGTTCTCCTCGACCGCCTTGCCGATCGCGCAGTTCTTGCCGCGCGTCGCCGCCGCTGCGGCCTGGAGCACCTGCGTGTCCTTTTCGATATGGCCGCTGCCGAGGATAATGAGCGGCAGATCGATCGCAGCCGCCACTTCCGCCGCGACCTTGGCTGCCTCGTCGGCGCTCTTGTCCTTCTGGTCCGGGTGCGTGCCCATCAGCCGGAGGGCTACCAGGTCCGCTCCGCTTGCCTGGGCCTGCTTGGCCCATTTCACCGGGTCCGCAGCCGCATCGCCGAGCGCCGCCCGCAGGGTCTCGGGCCAGTCATCGGGTGCGATGTCCATCACCTCCAGGGCGATGGCAGGCTTGTTCGGAAACGTCCCCTCGAACCCCAGAAAGGGAAGCGCGTTCGCGCCGCCGACGGTAACGGCTTTATCGCCGGCGCCGAGCTGGACGTTGTAGATCTTTCCGCTGTAGGTTTCCTTCGGAATTACGAGTGCCATGAAAGCCTCCTTAAAGGGATTACATATCCAGATACGAATGGGCGTACATGGTCTTGCACAGGATCATCTCGGTCGTCTTGACCGTGTCCATCATGTCCTTGTCGAGCGGATCGATGATGGCCGCTGAAAGCCCCTCGTAGATCAGGAGCGAGAGGAAGTTCCGGTTGATGATCGGCCGGACGTTCTTCGGCGCCCCATTGGAGATGTTCGAAAGCCCGACCACGGTCTGCATGGGCGGATCGTTCAGCTCCTGGAACATCTTGATGGCGCGGATGGCCTGCCTGCCCTGGTCCTGCATCGTGCAGATCTGCAGGATGAGGGGGTCCAGGAAGATGTTCTCCATGGGCACGCCGAACTCCATGCCTCGGGCCATGATCTCGGAGGCGATGACGCAACGGTCCTCGGCGTCCGCCGGGATGCTGCCCTTGCCCAGGGTGAGGGCGATGATCTTGGCGCCGTATTTCCCGGCCAGTTCCATCATCGGGAACCGCTCGGGTTCGTTCGACGTGGAATTGATGATCGGCACTCCCCACTGGTTGTTGTGTGCTTTGAGTCCCGCCTCCATGGCCGAAATATTGGTGGTGTCGAGGCAGAGCGGCTTCTGGACCACCTCGTGGACGACCTTGACGGCCCAGTCCATGAGCTCCGGCCCGTTCTCCTCGGCCGGACCGATGGAAACATCGATGAAGTTGGCGCCGGCATTGGCCTGGGCCACGGCCAGCTCCTGGAGCGGCTTGGGGTCATGTTTCTGGAGCGCTTCGCGCACCTTCTTGGCGATGACGCTGATCTTCTCTCCTATGACGATCATGGTTCGATGCATCTCCTTTCAAAATAAAACGGAAGTCAGCGGGGGCAAGCCCCGCCTTACCGTAGTTGATTCAGCAGTTCCTCGGCCGTGTCCTGCGTAATGCTGCCCTTCTCGCGGGCCGCCGCGATCGTCTGTTGCGCAAGCTCCCGGTAGAGACCGAGCAATTCCGGTGCGCGGCGCTCCAGGGCCTCCCGGTGGTCCCGAACGGTCCGCACATCGCCCCGCTCGATCGGGCCGGTCAGGGCGCCGGGGACCCCGAGCCGTTCGATGTTCCGCAGAGTGCCCGTGATGAGCGGCAGCACCGCCCGAAGCGCTTCTGTCCTCTCTACGCCCAGCGTCTGGTAGAAGCGAAGGCCGTAATCGACGAGCGCTACGAAATAGTTCGACAGGACGACCGCACCCGCGTGGTAGAGCGCGACGGAATCCTTGTCCGGGCTCCACTGCGGCAGCGCAAGCTCGATCCCCCCGAGGGCGGCAACGACATCCCGCGCCGTCTTACGGGCTTCCGGATCCGCCTCGACCCGAAAATACGACCCCGGCAGGTTCCTGACCCCCTCCTCTCGGTCCGCCAGGGACTGGAGGGGATGGAGAACCGCGCGGTAGGCCCCTGCCTTCAGCGCCGCGTCGAGAAGATGCAGGGAGTGGGCGCCGGATGTATGCACGACGACCGCGCCTGCCTTGAAACCGCCGCCTGCCGCGATCTTTCCGCAGACGTCCTCGATGCTCCGGTCGGGAGTGGTGATAAAGACCAGATCTGCGCCTGCCGCCGCCTGCGCGACATCGAGGGACGGTGTTCCGCCGCCGATGAACGATGCGGCCCGCGATGCCGCCTCCCTTGTGCGCGCTACCACCGCGGTCACCGCATATCCCGCCCGTTGGAGCAGGAAGCCTACGGCGCTGCCGATACGGCCTGCACCGATGATGGCGACTGTCTTCATGCAGAGAGCGCTCGAACGACGAATGGTTTAAGGAAGAAAGGCTGAACCGACGCCGTCCCCTGCAGCCGGAGCAGGTGTCAGGGGATCAGCGTGTCCAAGATGCCGTAAAAGCTCGTGATCGCTTTTGCGTCCGCCGGAAGTTCGATGAGCGGCTTGCCGTTCAGATCATACTCAAAGATCAGGTCGTCCGCGGGGACGAATCCCGCAAACGCAACGCCCTGACGCTCGATGGCCTGCCGGAGGGATTGGTCCCCGTCGGCCTTGTCCTGCGCGCGGTTGACGATCAGCACCGACCGTTTTACGTTCAGATCCAGCTCCTTGACCAATTCGCCGATCCTGCCGGCGGTCATGATCCCTCGGACCGAGGGGTCGCTGATGATGAGGAGCAGGTCCGTATCCTGGGTCGTGCGGCGGGAGAGGTGCTCCAAGCCAGCCTCGTTATCCATGACCGTGTAGGGATACGTGTCGGCCAGCTTGTCCATGTACTTGCGAATGATGTTATTCGCGGCACAGTAGCAGCCCGCGCCTTCGGGCCTGCCCATCACGAGGAGGTCGAATCCCCGGGCCTCGATGAGCGACTGCTGGATCTGGTAATCGAACAGCTGCTCCATGCTCATGCCGCCGGGCCGGGGAGCGGTGGACTTGACCGCCGCAAGCGAATCCTCGCGGAGCCGACCGACCGTGGCATGGACCTTGACGCCGAGCACATCGTTCAGGTTCGCGTTGGCGTCGGCGTCGACGGCGAGCACGGCGCCCTTCTTCTTCTCTGTCAAATAACGGATGGTGAGGCCGCAGAGGCTTGTCTTGCCCGTGCCGCCCTTCCCTGCCACTGCTATCGTAAACCCCATGAGACCTCGGCAACAAAATCAAGACTGACGATGCGATTTCTGGAACCAACCACAAAAATTCTTCAAAATGCTATTAAGGAAAGACGGATCAGCCGGGGCAAAGGAGAATCGGCTTAGGCTTCCCGCACTTATCTCATTGAAAAAATAGTAAAATAATGTAAAAAATTATAGCACCAGATAATGACAGGAGAAGTATTATATCGGGTGAATATCACCAGAGTCAAGAAAAATAGAATTACGCTGCTAGAATATTTTTTATTAACCCATAAATTTCATTCATAAAATATCCTGACGGGGACTTTGGCAATATTCAGGTTAACGTGTGTGGGGCCTCCTCCCGCAGGAGCCGAAGGGGGTTTCATGCATCTATCGATTGTAAAATAACCAATAATCGACTTTCAATTTTGATTGGATTAATTGCCGATTTTCGCTATAATGCTCTGTAAGTCAAGAGAATGACAGGCAAATAATTCCCTACCGCTCGCCTGACAAGGCCAGGAGATATGTGATGCTTCCTTTTTTTCTGCAAGCCAAAACGATATCCGATGCCTGGTTCCAGCTGATATACAATATATTTGACAATTCCTACACACAAAAAATCCAACGAGGCTCTTTTGAGAAAGAACAATACCGGCTGCAATACCCCGGCATCGCCGTTTATATCGAGCATCCACATGAAGATATGATCCCGGTGATTCCCCCGGCCCTCGGCATCCCGGCTCCCACTACGATGGAATATATCGAAGAGTATTTTGCAAACTACATCATGGACCCAGCATTAGGCGAGAATGAGACATATAAGTACTCAAGCAGGATACAGCATCCCATGCCGAAGGGCGGAACGCAGCTGGAACGCGTTATCCAGATGCTCAAAGAGACGCCTTTAACGAATCAGGCGATTTTGGAGATCGGGTCTCCGGATGACCATGACGTTTGCATCGGAAATGACGGGAAGCTGGATCCACCGTGCCTGCGGCTCATCGACTTCAAGGCACTGCCCGGCAACAATGACGATCTCATCCTGTCGCTGAGCTGCTATTTCCGGTCATGGGATCTGTGGGCTGGTTTTCCGACAAACCTCGGCGGGATGGAACTGCTCAAGAGCTACGTTGCGTCGGAGACGGGTCTTCTGAGCGGACCGATGTATGTTTACAGCGCGGGCGCGCACATCTATGGATATCAGGAAGATATTGCGAGAATAAGAACGTTAAAGCAGAAATAGATCCGTACTGTTCCCGGAGTCCCTTGCTTATTTGAAACTGTGTTCCGCGGTCGGAAACTTCCCGCTTTCCACTTCCTCTTTATACTCTTTCACTGCCTTGAGCGCCTGGTCTTTGAGGTTAGCGTATTTCTTTACGAATTTCGGTGTGAACCGGTCGAAGAGTCCGAGCAGATCGTGCAGCACCAGGACCTGCCCGTCGCAATCCGGCCCCGCACCGATGCCGATGGTGGGGATACGAATCGCCTGGCCGACCTCCTTTGCCAGGGACGAGGGCATGGCCTCGATCACAACGGCAAAGGCGCCGGCATCCTGGACTGCCCGGGCGTCGGCAAGAATTTTTTCCCGTGCGGCCTCGTCCTTGCCCTGGACCTTGAACCCGCCGAGCATATGCAGATACTGGGGCGTAAGGCCGATATGGGCCACGACCGGGATCCCTGCGGCCGTGATCGCCTTGATCGCGTCTGCCATCTGGATGCCGCCCTCCAGTTTGACCGCCTCGGCACCTGCCTCTTTCAGGAACCTGCCTGCGTTCCGGACCGCCTCGGCTCTGTGGGTCTGGTAGGAGAGAAAAGGCATGTCGCCGACGACCATGGCGGACTCCGCGGCCCGGGAGACCATCTTCGTGTGATAGATCATCTCGTCCATGGTAACCGGAAGCGTGTTCGCGACGCCCTGCACCACATTCCCGAGCGAGTCGCCGACCAGGATCATGTCGATCCCGGCCTGATCCACGATCCGGGCCGTAGGATAGTCGTAGGCCGTAAGCATGGTAATCTTCCTGCCTTCGGCCTTCTTCTTATATATATCGAGGATGGTGGTTTTCGGCATCTGCGGTATCCCGTTGCTGTTTTTCCTATATTACTTCATCAACGCACGGCGGTCAATCAGGATAATCGATGAGGAGCTCAGCCACGGTCCCTTGCCTTTCACCGGCACCGTCGGCGCCTGCGGCTTCAGCTCTCGCACGATCACCGTCGTCTGCTTCACGATACCCTCCGCCGCAATCCAGGGTTCTCGATTCCTCATGCAACCACGTTATAGCACATTGTGGTCACTTTTCTCACTTGTTTTCGCGTATCGCTTCTGATAGTATTTCCCGTGCTTTCTCTCCCTGATTTTTCCAGGGAAGAAAGGAGCGACGCAGATGCAAGACCGCAAGCCGAAACGTCTCAAGCCCCCCCTGTCGAGAACGCATAAGCCCGAGGACCTGGCCCTTGAGGACTGGCAGCGGGCGCTGCGCAAACAGTTCGGTTCACAACAGAACTTCAAGCTGCAGAACGTCGGAGATCATCCGGTTTTTTCCGAATTCTCGCTCACGAACCCGGCAACGGAAAAGACCTACAAGGTCGCCATCCGCGGCGAGGCCGCGGGCGACAACTTCTGCTCCTGCCCGGACTTCCGGATCAATAACCTGGGGACGTGCAAACACATCGAATTCACGCTTGCACGTTTGAGAAGGAAGCCGGCGAACCGAAAGGCCTTTGCCGCCGGCCATCGTCCTCCCTATTCCGAGGTCTATCTCTCCTACGGGAGCAAACCGGCAATCCGGTTCCGGCCCGGAACGAAGCTGCCTGCAACGGTGAAGACGCTGGTGAGCGAGTATTTCAACGCTGACGGAGCTTTCAAAGAGTCCCGCGTTCTTTCCTTTCCCTCCTTTCTGGACCGGCTGCCGAAGAACGGCCACGAAGTTCGCTGCTATGACGACGTGCTGGCGCACGTAGCCGAATGCCAGGACGCCGACCATCGCCGCCGTGAGTTCACGAAAGCACTCGGACGCGGCATCGAAAGTCCGGCGCTGAAGAACATCCTGAAGACCGGTTTGTATCCATATCAGAAGGAAGGCGCCCTGTTCGCCGCACGGACCGGCAGATGCCTTATCGGTGACGACATGGGGCTCGGAAAAACCGTGCAGGCCCTGGCTGTTGCCGAGCTGCTCAACCGGATGCACCACATTGGGAAAGTCCTGATCATCACCCCCACCTCGCTTAAGCACCAATGGAAAACGGAGGTCGATAAATTCACGGACAGGACCGCGGACGTGATCGAAGGCATGGATAGCGTTCGCGGTCCGCTCTACCTGCGTGAATCGTTCTACAAGATTATGAATTACGAGCTCGTCCGGCGAGATCTCTCCCGGATTGAATCCTGGGCGCCGGACCTGATCATCCTCGACGAGGCCCAGCGCATCAAGAACTGGAAGACCCGGACCGCGCAGACGGTGAAACGGCTCAAGTCTCCCTTCGCCCTCGTGCTCACGGGAACACCCATCGAGAACAGGATCGAAGAGCTGCATTCCATCCTGGAATTCATCGATCCGCGGTTCCTCGGGCCCCTGTATAAGTTTCTCGACGCCCACCGGCTCACGGATGAGGCGGGCAAGGTCATCGGATACGATAACCTGCAGTCGCTTCGGGCACGCCTGAATGCCGTCATGATCCGGAGAAGGAAAGATGAAGTGCTCACCCAGCTCCCCGGCAGGACGGACAAAAATTTCTTCGTCCCGCTCACGAAGGAGCAATGGGTCATCCATGACGAGAACCGCGAGATCGTCGCTAAGATCGTGGCAAAGTGGCGGCGATACAAGTTCCTGGGTGACGCGGACCAGCGGCGGCTCCGGATCGCCCTCAACTATATGCGCATGGTCTCCGACAACACCTATCTCGTGGACAAGAAGACCGTTCACGGGCCGAAAATCGAGGAGCTGGAAATCCTGCTCAGGGAGCTGGCCCTCGAAGGCGGCGAGAAGGTCGTGATCTTCAGCCAATGGCTGCGCATGACGGAGCTTGTCGAGGCGGTGCTCCGGCGCAACAAGATCGGCTATGCCCATTTGAACGGCAGCGTCCCGTCAAAAGAACGGAGAGACCTCATGACGCGCTTCCGGGAGGATGAGCGCTGCAAGGTCTTCCTCTCCACTGACGCGGGCGGGGTCGGGCTCAATCTGCAATCGGCCTCGGTGGTGATCAACCTGGATATTCCCTGGAATCCAGCCGTGCTTGAACAGCGCATCGGCCGCATCCACCGCATGGGCCAGAAGAAGGCCGTTCGCGTGATTAACTTCGTCTCCGCGAACTCCATTGAAGAGCGCATTCTCGATCTGTTGAAATTCAAGAAATCCCTCTTCGCGGGAGCACTCGACAAAGACGGCGAGAATACGGTCATGATCGGCGAATCGCAGCTCAACAGGTTCATGAAGTCCGTGGAATCAATGACCGATGGACTGCGGACCCTGCCGACGCCGGAAGCCGATGGAGAAGAACAGGAGAAGAGGACCGGGGCGGAGGCGAAACACTCAGGCCACCGTTCGGCTTCCTCCTCTTCGCGATCAGCGCGCGGCGGCGGACCCGAGGCCGATACCCTCGGAGCACTGATTGCCGGCGGGGTAAGATTTCTGAGCGACCTGGGAAAGGCGCTTTCTGATTCCGACGGTCGGTCGGAGGCGCGCATGAACGCGTTCATCGGCAAGGACGAACAGAACGGCAGGTTGTTCCTGAAGCTTCCGCTGCCTTCGGCCCCGGTCCTGCAAGACATCATGTCTGCCTTGCAAAACATTCTGTCGCGGCCCCCGGCGCCGTGACGTAGGTGATCGCATGAACGAATCTCCCCCTACACGCGAGCTGCACAGGAAATACAGGGAGATCCTCGCTGAAAACGCAGCGTTGCGCGAGGAAGTCAAAAGACTGCAAGCCCGCCTCGAAAGCACCGCCGCCTTTTCGACTCCTGAGTTAATTGCCGACAATCCCCAACCCGGAGACGTTATCGCACCTCACCAAACGAGCGAACTCGCCTTTCCTCCGAAGATCACCAGCCAGTCGGAGGCCGATGAAAAGATCAGGTTGTTCCTTACGCTTTTCCGGGGCCGTGACGACGTCTACGCGCGGCGATGGGAAAACAGGAACAAAGGCACAGCGGGCTACTCACCCTGCTGCGACAATGAATGGAAAGCCGGGCTGTGTGCGAAGCCGAAAGGCAAGTGTACGAATTGCCGCCACAAGGCATACGTGCCCTTTGATGAAAAGTCGATTGAAGCTCACCTGCGCGGGAACGTAGTCGCGGGGGTGTATCCCCTCCTTGCCGATGAAACCTGCCGGTTCCTGGCGATCGATCTGGACGCTGCGGAGTGGCGGGACGACGTGACCGCTTTGCGCCGGACTGCGATAGAGCACGCAATTCCCGTTGCGGTCGAGCGCTCCCGCTCGGGGAACGGGGCCCATGTCTGGGTCTTTTTCGACAAGCCGGTGTCCGCCGCTTCGGCAAGGAGGTTCGGCACTGCCCTGCTTACCCGCACCATGAACGCGCGACACGAACTCTCCTTCAAATCCTACGACCGCTTATTTCCCAATCAGGACACCATGCCGGCAGGCGGCTTCGGAAATCTGATCGCTCTTCCCCTGCAAAAGGAGGCGCGGCTTGCCGGGAACAGTGAATTCATCGATGAGCACTTCGTTCCCCATGCCGATCAATGGGCCTATCTGTCCTCTATCAGAAAGCTCACCGAAGACGATCTTCTCTCCCATACCGCGTCCCTTTGCCGGGGCAACGAACTCGGGGTCCTGAGGATCGACGAGGAAGATACTCAAAAACCCTGGGAAGCATCCGCGATCAAACTCGGCGCGTCCGATTTCCCGCGTGCAATCGAGATCATTGCAGCTAATATGCTGTATGTCCCCAAAACGGGCATATCCCCACGAGCCCTCAACAGGCTCAAACGGCTAGCTGCTTTTAAGAACCCGGAGTTCTTCAAGGCCCAGGCCATGCGCCTCCCGACCTACGACAAACCGCGCGTCATCTGTTGTGCAGATGAGACGCAGAAGTATCTCTGCCTGCCCAGGGGATGCCGGGAGGAGTTGAACGGCCTTTTGTCCGAACAGGAGGTTGCCGTATCGTGGCAGGATAAAACCAATGGCGGCAGAAAGATCGACGTGGAATTCAAAGGATCCCTGCGGGACGAGCAGAGCGTTGCCTTCGATACAATGCGCGGCCATGACATCGGCGTGCTTTCCGGCACGACCGCCTTCGGCAAGACCGTTGTCGCGATCAGGCTCATCGCGGAACGAAAGGTCAACACCCTTATCATCGTGGATCGGACGACCCTGATCGGCCAATGGCGAAAGCGACTCCATGATTTTCTGACCATAAACGAGCCGGCGCCGGAAAGGGGGGCAAAGAGAAAGCGAACGACGCATGAGAGGAGCATCATCGGCCAGCTCGGCCAGGGCAAACAGGAGCTGAACGGCGTGATCGACATCGCCCTTATGCAATCGCTCCAAAGGGCGGGCGAGGTCAGAGAGTGCGTAAAGGATTACGGCATGGTCATCGTGGATGAATGCCATCACGTTGCCGCGTTCAGCTTCGAGACGATCTTACGGGCCACGAATAGCCGTTGGGTGTATGGCCTGACCGCCACGCCGACCAGGAAGGACGGGCACCATCCCGTAATCTTCCTGCAATGCGGCCCAATCCGGTTCCGAGATGACGCGCGGAAACAGGCTGCCCAGCGGCCTTTCGACCATTTCGTGATCCCGCGATTCACCTCCTTCCGGCCGCCGGTCAGCGATGGGGATAAAGAGCCGGCGATCCAGTCGCTCTATGCCGAGCTGGCCGTGAACGAGCTGCGGAACCGGTTCATCGTCGACGACGTGGTGAAAAGCCACGAGCAGGGCCGGAACTGCCTTGTCCTCACGGAGCGGGTGGGCCACGCCGAAGATCTTTTTGGGAGGTTGCGGGAAGCGGTCGGAGACGCCTTTCTCCTGACCGGAAGCATGGGGGCGAAAGGATCGCGCGAGGTCCTGGACCGGCTCGCAACAGCGCCTCAGGACCGGCCGTTGACCCTTGTCGCTACGGGCAGGTACATCGGCGAGGGCTTCGACGAGCCGCGCCTGGACACGCTCTTCTTGACCATGCCGATCTCATGGAAGGGGACGCTGCAGCAATATGCCGGGCGACTGCATCGCCTGTTTGAAGGCAAGAAAGAGGTGCAGATCTACGATTACGTGGATGTTCACGCCAGGATGCTCGAAAAGATGTATCAGAGACGCCTGAACGGATACGCGGCGATCGGCTACCAGATACGGGCCGGCATGGCTGAAGCCGACTCGATCGACATCATTTACGACAACGTCAGCTTCCTGCCGGTCTTCGGCAATGATGTCGCCGCGGCCAAGCGGGAGGTTTTGATCGTAAGCCCCTTTCTTACCAAGAGGCGAACGCAGAAGATGCTGCCGCTTCTGGAAGTTGCGGTGAAAAACGGGGCAAGGACCGTGGTCGTGACACGGACACCGGAGGAATACAAGGAGAAAGACAGGGCCGCGTTGCGGGAAACGCTGGACTTCCTGAGCGCCGCCGGCGTCGGCATGGTGCACCGCCCGCACATCCATCAGAAATTCGCCATCATCGATCAGCGGCTCGTCTGGTACGGCAGCATCAACCTGCTCAGCTACGGCGACGCGGAAGAAAGCGTGATGCGTCTCGAAAGTCCTGTCATCGCCAGCGAGCTCATGAAGATTATCGAGCAGCCTGAGCCATCGAGGATACCATGACGACTTTCGGGATCATTCTTTTTTCTGTTCTTTCAGCATCGTATTGCCTATTTGGTCATGATGGGCTTCTTCTCACGGCTCACGGCTCGCTGACCTGATACCCCCGCTTGTGCCCTTCGGTGTCCGCACGGTGCGCCGCGAGGTCCGCCGCGATGCCGTCAACCTTGCGATCAATTCTTTCGATATCCTTCTGCGTCCGATCCGCTTTTCCGGAAAGCATCTAGTGCCCTTCCGCGACCAATTGCAGCTTGCTGTGCAAATCCTCGGTCATAATGCCCACATGATGCTTGAAATCCTCATTGATTTCCTTTCGGAATTCAACGAACTGCTTTTTCATCTGTGCGTTCGGTTTCAGCAATCGTCCTCTGTGCATCCCATTAATCGAACGTCGGCCTCGGATACAACCCCGCCGCCTTCACGATCCCTTCGATGGCACTCTCCCATTCGATGGCCTGGATGTGCACGCCCTTGACGCCCGGCGTTTCGAGGGCCTGCTGGATGAGCTCCACGGCGATCTTGAGGCCTTCCTGCTCCTGGAGCTCTCGGGCCTTCTTCTTGTCCTCACCGGCCGACGCCTTGGCCTTGTTCATCCGGTCGATCAGATCCTTCGGCACCGACACGCCGGCGACAGAGGAGTCCATGTACTTCAGCATCATGGCGCTTTTCGGCACGATGATGCCCGCAAGGATCGCCGTCCGCTCATGGAGCCCCATGTTCCGGATCTTGGTCATCTGCTCCCGGAACAAGGCCATGTCGTAGATGCCCTGGGTTTGGATGAAGTCCGCGCCCGCGTTCACCTTCTTCATGAGGTTGATCGGGCGAAAATCGATCGGATCGCCCATGGGCGTCCAGGATGCGCCGACGAAGAACTTCGGCGCGACCTCCAGGGGGTCGCCGCCCTCCTGCTTTCCCTCGTCGCGCATCTTCTTGAGGATGCCGACAAGCTGGCAGGTGTCCACGTCATAGACGTTCTTGGCTCCCGGATGGCCCTTGAGCTTTCCGGCTGCGCTGAACTTCTGATGATCTCCGGCGAGGCAGAGGCAGTTCTTGAGCCCCAGCGCTGCGGCACCCAGGAGGTCGGCCTGCATGGCGATCCGGTTCCGGTCCCGGCAGGTCATCTGCATGACCGGTTCCAGGCCGTTCTGAAAGGCGATGGCCGCGGCAGCGATCGAGGAGATGCGCACCACCGCGGTCTGGCAGTCCGTGATGTTCGCCGCGTCGCAGAACCCCTTGAGTATCTGGGCCTTCTTCACAACCTCATGACCATCGGCGCTCATGGGCGGCCCGAGCTCTGCCGTGACCGCGGGCTTGCCGCTGGCGAGGACTTTTTCCAGGTTACTTCCGCTTTTCATTATCTAAACCTCCACAGGATAATCATCAAAAGCATTTAGATTACCGCAGAGGCGCCGAGGTCGCGGAGAAATGCTTAACGTAGGCGTTCTCCGCGTCTCTGTGTCTCCGCGGTGAAAATTCGATTGTACTTACTTCCCCGCTTTCGCCTCTTCCTGTTCCTCGTACTCCCGGATATGTTCCAGCGACACCCGCCGCGGGCCGCCGTCGCGGGCCGTGGACCAGCTCCGCGCAGGCAGGACCTCGTTCAGCTTATCGAGCGTGCCGAGCGTCTTCATGCGCTCCACGATCTGGTACCAGGCGCAGTCGATCTCGTTCGAGACCTCGCACTTTCCCTGGTTCGTGCCGCCGCAGGGGCCGTTCAGGAGCGTCTTGGAGCAGCGCGCGATCGGGCAGATGCCGCCGGTCAGGTGGAGGATGCAGTTCCCGCAGCCCGCGCAGAGTTCCACGAACTTGCCCGGCGCCTCCACGGCGCCGTAGAACGAGGTGTTGATGCCCGGGTACACGGGGACCTTGCCGGTGCGGTCGGACAGGAAGTTCACGCCCACGCCGCAGGCCGTGGAGAGCACGAGATCGTAGGACTTCACCTGGTCCATGACCGGGTCGAAATACTCCGGCTCGCAGTGCCGCATGACGCCCAGGTGGTCAACGGTCATCTGCTTCCCTTCCTGCGACGCCTTCATACGGATAAGCGACGCGATGGTCTCGGCCTCCTTCTCGCCTCCCGCATGGCAGATGGCCACGCAGGTATTGCAGCCGAACACCAGGACCTTCTTGAAGTCCTTTACCATGCTCCAGATTTCATCGATTGGCTTTTGCGATCCGACGATCATGACAATGCTCCTTTATACAGAAATACGCTTGCCAGCTGTTAATTTGTTCTCGAGAAAACCTGAATGAGCACCCAGGAAAACAGCACCAGGATCAGCAAGACAAAAAGTACTGCTCCTACGATTGCCTCTTTAGTCTTTACCTGTCGCGTCAAAGCATAGCGTTGCGTCCCTGCGAGCGGATCCTTCCCAAAACGATTCCCCCCCTGTGAGCCTTGCAGCAAACCGTCTTGGACCAGCGTCCAGAGTGTCCCAACGATCGGCACGATGTTGATGAGCTGCCACCAGCCCGACCTGTTTCGGTCATGCCATCGTTTTACCGAAACAGCCAAGCTCGGCCACAGGACGATAAAGGTGAAAACCGTCGTCGCTGTATTTTGTTTGAAGATCAGTCTGCCGTTCGATGCAAAATCGACAACCCCAAACAACAGGATGACAGCCGCACTAAACAGCCAAAAGGATTTTCTGCTGATCCGGCCTTCGAAGGAAAATAAGAACCACTTCCAACCCATCAAACCCTCTCATGCTGCATGGCAACTTACTTGCTTCGCATCCCGATCTGCTTCACCTTCTCCGAAAATTCCTTGGCGACCGCCGCATAGGGGTTGCCGCCGTTGTTCGCCGCCGCGGACAGGATCCCGATGCGGTCCTTCTCGATCCCGAGCGCAGAGACCAGGTCCTGAGCCCGCTTCACCCGGGCGTTCACGCGCGGTTCGATATCCCGATACTTGCATGCCCCGCTGGTGCACCGGATGACCGCAACGCCGTCGGCGCCCGCCTCGAACGCCTTGAGCAGGTCCAGGACATCGATCCTGCTGGTGCAATGCACCGGAAGGGACTTCACGTTCTTCGGCAGGTCGAACCCGAGCACACCGGCGTGATGCCTGCACAGGAGGGCGACGATCGCCGGTTCCTGTCGTTTCGGGTCGATCGTGCCCAGCGCCTCGGGCAGAGCGTTCCGGATCTCGCGCACGTCGTAGCTCACCATACTGATCGCCTCAGCGGGACACTCGGGCGCACAGAGACCGCAGGCCTGGCAGTACTCGGGCCGGATCGTGGAAAAGGCCTCGACCACGGGCGCGCCGTAGGGGCAGACGCGCAGGCAGGTGAGACAGGCCATGCACTTTTTCTGATCCACCACGGCACCGCCGCCGCACCCGCGGCACCGGCCCGCTTCCTCCAGGGCCTCGGCCTCGGTAAAGCCCTCCTCGAAGTGCTCCATGGTCTTGACGCGGACCGCGGGCGCCAGGTGCCGGATCTTCATGCGCTGCACCTTCCCGACCTTTGCCGCGACCTCAGCCGGCATCTCGGCGATCTTTTCTTTTTCCTGCACCGGCAATTTGCCCTCAATCGTCTCCCCTTGGAGAGAGAGGTGCATTGCGATAGCCGCACGGTGGCCGTTCGCGACGGCCGCGATGGCAGAGCCCGGACCGGTCACGATTTCGCCGGCGACGAAAATATTCTTGCCCGTGCTCATCTGGGTTTCTTTGTTCCACTCGACGCGGCCTCCCGTCACTTTTACCGCGCTGTCATTGAACAGATCGTTCTTCGACATCTGGCCTATGGTGATGATGATCGTGTCTGCTTCGAGCAGCGTGGTTACGTTTTGGTCGAATGTGGGGGCAAAGCGCTTATTCGCGTCAAATACAGACAGCACCTTGGTCACTTCGAGTCCGAGCACCTTGCCGTCCTCGCGCTTGACCGCCTTGGGTCCCCAGCGGTAGTTGATCTTGATCGCTTCTTCGACCGCCTCGTCCACTTCCCATTTCCAGGCCGGGATCTCCTGCTCGTTCTCGAGGCAGACCATCTCAACCTTTTCTACGCCAAGCCGCCGGGCCGAGCGCGCCACATCCATGGCAACGTTGCCGCCGCCGATCACGAGCACGCGTTTGCCGAGGTCCGGTTTCCGGCCGAACGCAACATCTTCGAGAAACGGGATCGCAAGCAGCACACCGGGACCTTCGACGCCGGGGATGTTGAGCGACCTGCTCAGCGACAGACCGATGGCCACGAGCACGGCGTCGTGCTTCTTCGCAAGATCGTCGAGCGTGGCGTCCCTGCCGACCTCAAAATTCGTCTTGACCTCAATCCCCTTCGTCACGACGTCGTCGATGTCTTCTTGCAGGACCTCCCGCGGCAAACGGTAGGGCGGGATCGCCGTCGCGAGCATGCCGCCGAGCACGGGCTGGCGTTCATAGATCGTGACCGTGTAGCCGAGGTTCGCCATATCGCGCGCCGCAGTGAGGCCGGACGGGCCCGAACCGATGATCCCCACGCTCTTGCCCTTGGTCTTGGCAATGACCTTTCGTTTCGCGCGGCGGTAGTCCTTGGATCGCTCGATGGCGAACCGCTTCAGGTGCCGGACCGCCAGGGGCTCGTCGATGCTGCAACGCCGGCAGGACTGCTCGCAGGGATGGTGACAGATCATGGAACAGACCGAGGCAATGGGGTTCACCGACGTGATGACCTCGAAGGCCTCGGAGTATCTGCCCTGGGCGATCAGGCCCACGTAGGCCTGCACGTCGGTATGCGCCGGGCATGCGGCGCGGCAGGGCGAGTAGGGCCGCGTCTCCTTGATGTCGGCCCCATAGGGCCGGTAGGGCTCAAGAGTGCACAGATCATTTGACGCCATACAGTAACTCCCGTTTTTTCAATTAATGAATGCCCCGTGAAACGTGACCGGAAAGGGAATTTCCCCTTCCACCTCACTTCTCACGACCTTCTCAATTCTTCTTCGTCAACAATTCCAGCATCTCCATGCGTGTGGACTCCTTGGTCCGGAAACTTCCCCGCACGGCCGAGGTGACCACCCGGGAGCCCGGCTTCTTGACGCCGCGCATGCTCATGCAAAAGTGCTCTGCGTCGATCACCACCATCGCGCCCTTGGGTTTGAGCCGCTCCACGATCAGGTCGATGAACTGGGCGGTCAGGCGCTCCTGCACCTGCGGCCGTTTGGCGAATACTTCCAGGGCCTTCGCAAGACTGCTGATTCCTACGATCTTGCCCGCCCCCGGGATGTAGGCGATGTGCGCCTTGCCGGTAAACGGCAGCAGGTGGTGCTCGCACATGGAGTGGAACGGGATGTCCCGGATCATGACCATCTCATCATGGCTCTCACCCGCAATGGGCTTCATCAGCTCGGACGTATCGGCCGTGATGCCGGAGAAGATCTCGCCGTACATCTCCGCAACGCGCGTCGGGGTGTCCACCAGGCCCGGCCGCTCCGGGTCTTCGCCGATGCCTTCCAGGATGAGGCGAACGCCTTTTTCGATCTTCTTCTCATCCATGCTGATCTGCCTCTATGATCCGCTTCTCCGTTACGATCTTCATAACCGGCACATCGTGTTCTTGCGCATGCACGCAGGAAACGATCTGCATCTCGAAGGCCAGCGCGACGGTCGTTCCCTGGTATCCCCGCAGATGTCGATCATAGTATCCGCCGCCGTAGCCGATTCGATGGCCGGATTCGTCGAATGCCGCCCCCGGCACGATGATGAGGCCGATATCGCGGCCCGGGACGTGCTCGCCGGTCTGCGGCTCGGGGATGCCCCACGTACCGGGTCTCGTATCGCGGTCGAAATTCCGGATCTCCTGCGCCTCGAGCTGTCCGCCCGTTGCCACCTTCGGCAAAACGACGCGCTTGCCTTCGGCCAGCGCGCGGCGGATCATGCCGTGCGTTTCCACCTCGCTCCGGATCGAAGCAAAGTACATGACGACCGCGGCATCGCGATACTCCCGGAGACCAAAAAGCCGGCGCTCGATCTCGCGGCTCTTCGCTTTTCGTTCTGCCGCAGAGAGATTCAACCGGCTGTTCAGGATCTCTTGTCTCAGCTTGTTTTTCACAATCAGGCCCGGATCAGCCCATCGAGCGCCATCTTGATGGCCTTGGCCTCCCGCACGGCGCCCGGCGACGCATCGAACGGCGATCTTCCGTCCACGTCCGCCCTGACCGTCTCGTCGTCATAGTGGAGGAACCCGAGCACCGTCATCCCGGCCAGGTGACGCGTGATGAAATCCTTATCGGATTCCTGTTTGACCTTGTTGCCGACCACGAAAACGTCTTTGATGCCCAGACCCCTGGCGAGGCTCTCGACATGGCGGGCTGTCTGCAAACTCCGTTGTCCCGGTTCCACAACGACGATGAAGGCATTCACCCCGCTCGCCGTACCGCGGGTCAGGTGCTCGATGCCCGCCTCCATATCGAGGATGACCACTTCATTATGCCGCAGGATCAGATGGCTGATGAGGCGTCGCAGCAGCACGTGTTCGGGGCAGTAGCAGCCGGCTGCAGCCTCTTTCGATTTGCCCATCACCAGCAGCCGAACGCCCTCATGACTGATGCTGTATGCGTCGGGGATATCGTCCACCTTCGGATTAAGGGTGAACAGACCGCCCGGTCTGCCCGGCCGCGATCCCGTCCGCTCTTCGATCAGGTCCGCCTGCTCGGCGAGGGGCAGCGCCTGGGCCGCTCGCTCGGGCGAGATGCCGATGGCCGATGCGAGGTTCGCATCGGGATCGGCGTCCACCGCCAACACCTTCTTGCCCTCGGCCGCATACAGCCGTGCCAGAAGGCCCGCCAGCGTCGTTTTGCCTACGCCGCCCTTGCCTGTAATAGCGATTTTCAAAGGGAAACTCCGAGGATGGAACTGTGACAAAATAACATCGATTCAGCAAAGGAGTCAAGGATTTTCTGGGAGCGGAAAGGGGTAAAGACGCGGAGCTCCCTGCAGAGGCCCCTGCGGCAATGCAGGTGCGAGAGTACTACTTCGATGGATAGATCTTTTCGATCAGGGCATGCAGATCGCTCGGCTGGAACGGCTTCTTGACGTATCCCTTGGCCCCGAGGGCGATGCCGCGCATCGTGTCTTCCTCTTTGCCCTCGGTGCTCACGATCACGATCGGGATGTTGTCGTAGGAGCCGAGTTCCTTTACCTTTTTGATGAACTCGAGCCCGTTCATGAGCGGCATGTTGATGTCCAGGAGGATCAGATCGGTGTCCGGGTTCTTCACGAGCTTGTCGATGCCGTCCTGGCCGTTCAGCGCGTCAAGGATGTCGCACTTGTAACGCATGAGCACCATCTTATACATCTGGTGGATCAGCGCAGAATCGTCGATGACCAGAACTTTTTTCAGCATCCTGCTCGTCCTCCCGGCGTCACGCGGCATCTCCGATTGCCGGACAACCGCCTCGTATTTATTGGTTCCGGTAATCATACTCAAGTATGAAAAAAATTGCCACTCAAAAAATCGGCATTCCTATTTCAGCAGCTGCCCGGCGGTTCGATGCCCTTCGCGGCATTCGGCGCTGCGAGGTCAAGGCCGTCATCTTGCATTTCCCGGGCAAAGTATGGTAGAGTCCTGCGGCCAAACCGCCATGGAACGATCACGCGAAAATATCACTGCCTTGTCCCGCGATGCCCTGCGCGAACGGCTTCTGCAGCTCGGCTTCCGGAGCTTTCGGGCGGACCAGATCCGGAGGTGGATCTACGGACGCTGTGCGCGGTCGTTCGAAGAGATGACGAACATCTCCAAGCACGAACGCAGCGTCCTGGATTCGCTTTTCGTGATCGCGGCGCCCGTCGTGATCCGGGTCGAACGATCGCGCGACGGCACGCGCAAGTTCCTCTTCGGGCTTGCGGACGGCCACCGCATCGAGAGCGTCCTGATCCCCGACGAGGACCGCAACACCCTCTGCATCTCCTCCCAGGTAGGTTGCGCCCAGGCCTGCCGCTTCTGTCTGACCGGGGCCGGCGGTTTTACGCGGGACCTCACGTCAGCCGAGATCGTCGATCAGGTCCTGGAGGTCTCGCGCCTGCTGCGGGAGGAAGGCGCCGCGCCCGTGACGAACATCGTCTTCATGGGGATGGGCGAACCGCTCGATAATCTGGATGCGGTCCTGGAGGCCCTCGCGGTCATCGCCTCACCGCAGGGCATGGGCTTCTCCCCGCGACGGATCACCGTTTCAACGGACGGGATCGCGCCCGGCATCGAGCGGCTCGGCGCAGCAGCCACAAAGGTAAACCTCGCCGTCTCGCTGAACGCCACGACCGATGCGGTGCGGGACAGCATCATGCCCGTCAACCGGCGCTATCCCCTCCGGACGCTCCTGGCCGCCTGTCGGCGCTATCCCCTTGCCCCGCGCCGCAGGATCACCTTCGAGTACGTACTGCTCGGAGGGGTGAACGATACGCCGGCAGACGCGCGCCGGTTGGTGGGCTTGCTGCACGGACTGCGGTGCAAGGTGAACCTGATCCCCTTCAACCCCTTCCCCGGGAGCGCATTCACCAGGCCCGATGAGAGACGGGTCCGGGAGTTCCAGAGCCTGCTGCTCGAAAGCCGGCTGACCGCGCCGGTGCGCGAGTCACGCGGCAGGGACATCTCCGCGGCCTGCGGCCAGCTCCGCGAGCGGGAATCGGCCGCACCGACACCGGCCCCCTGATCCCGTTACTTCTTCGTCATGACGTAGACGCCGTCCCAGTCATCGGGCACGCCCTGTGCGCGCAGGCCCTCGACGCGCTTCAGAAAGGCCGTCGCGGGACCGTCGTCCGGCAGCACGGCGAGGGTCTTGGTGAAGAACGCGGCCGCTCCGTCCCAGTCCTTCGCCAGATAGGCCTGCAGGCCGGACTCGAAGAGCGCTGCACCCTCGCGCAGGCGATCGCCCGCCCCGGCGGCGCCCATCAGCTCGTAGATCTTGATCGGGATCTTCTTCCCCTTCACGCGGATCAGATCGAGCTGGCGAAAGAGGAACTGGTCCTTCACGTCCTCGTAGGTGAATTTGGGAACGATGATGTGCGTGCCGTATTCCTTGTTCAGGCCCTCCAGGCGCGATCCAAGATTCACGGAATCCCCCATGACCGTATAATCGAACCGCGTGGTCGACCCCATGTTGCCGACCGTAAGCTTGCCGGTGGAGAGGCCGATCCCGATATCGAGCTTGGGGATCCCCCGCTTCTCCCAGTTTGCGCGCAGCTCCTTCAGCTTCTCCATCATTGCGAGCGCCGCGCGGCAGGCGCGCGCCGGATGGTCCTCCTGCCAGACGGGCGCCCCCCAGAACGCCATGATGGCGTCTCCCATGTATTTGTCCACGGTGCCGCCGGCCTGCAGGATGATGTCCGTCATGGGCGTGAGATACTCGTTGATAAGCTTCACCAGGTCCTGGGGCGACATGCTCTCCGAAATGGTCGTAAAGCCGCGGATGTCCGAGAACAGCACGGTCAGCCTGCGTTCCTCGCCGCCGAGGTTGAGTCGCGCCGGGTCCTTGATGATCTCATTGACGAGGGACGGCGCCACATAGTGCGAGAACGCGGACCGGATCTCCCGTCTCTGCCGCTCCTCCGTCATGAAACGGTAGGTCGTAACGCCGATGAACGTCATAACCATGGTCATCCCCGGATAGATCGCCGTCATCCAGACCTTCGCATGCACGAACACCGCCTCGTTGAGCGCCGCGTACAGGACGATGAGGCTGATGGTGATCAGGGTAGAGAAGAGCGGCTTGGTCCGGGAGATGAGCAGGGTGAGCAGCGCGCCGAACAAGAGGATCGCCGCCAGGTCCGCGGCAAAGGTCCAGCCGGGTCTGCTGATCGAGTCCCCGCGCAGGATATTGTCGATGATGTTGGCGTGGATCTCGACGCCCGGGAAGGTGCCGGAATAAGGCATGACGCGCATGTCGTAGATGCCGATGGCCGTGGCCCCGACCAGGACGATCTTGTCCGTGAAGGCCGCTGCAGGGGCCGTCCCGTTCAGGACGTCCACGAAGGAATAGTAGGGGAACGTCTTTTGCGGACCGCGGAAGTTGATCAGGAGCCTGCCGGTCTCGTCGGTCGGGACGACGAGCTTCCCGATCTGGATGGAATCGACGCCGTATTCCGCCGCGTTCACGAAGAGCGGGGGCGATCCCAGGTAGCGCCGGACCGCCTCCACGGCTAGGTGCGGATAGACGCTGTCCCCCATCCGGATGGCGAGCGGCACCCACCGAACCGTGCCGTCCGTCTCCGGTACGATATTGAAGTACCCGTAGTCGTCCGCCGCCTTGCTCAGGAGCGGGATGTTCTGCTCCACGGCGACGGCCTGCGGGAGCGGCGGCTGCACCATGCTGTCGTCCAGCATGCGCACGGACGTGTATCGGGCCGGCAGTTCGAAATTCACCGCCACCGCGCCGCCCGCTTTTCGGTGCTTGATCTCGTCCCGGGACATGAAGAAGAAGTAGCCCAGGATCGCGTTCGGATGCCTCGGGAGCGCTGCGGCGAGCTTGGCGTCGTTGTCCACGTCCCTCTCGGCGGCAGCGAGGGCGCTCTTCAGCCGCTTGTCCTTGAAGCGATCGTGCAGCTTCCGGACCACGGCGAGCCCCGAGCTCT
>JBJKRX010000164.1:0-18433 GCA_046704425.1 Nitrospirota bacterium | reverse complement strand
TCGAGACGAGGCCTGCGGGCTTCATCGGGACCGTGTTCGTGGGCATGATCTTCGGAGCGGGCTGGACCCCCTGCACGGGCCCGTTCCTCGGGTCGGTCCTGGCGCTCGCCATGACGTCCGAGACCCTCGGGAGGGGGGTGGTGCTCCTGAGCCTGTACTCGCTCGGCCTGGGGGTCCCCTTTATTGTGTCGGCGATCGCGATCGGCGCGTTCCTGGCGTCCTTCGGCAGGCTGAAAAAACATTTCAAGACCCTGAAGATCGTGAGCGGGATCGTCCTGATCGTCATGGGCGTTTTGCTCCTGACGGACAAGATGACGATCCTGATCCCTCGCTAGGCAGCGAGAGAGGATGCATATGGCCCCCGAAAGTGTGGACGATTTGAAGGACAAAGACGCCCCGCTCTATACCATGGGCGTGGCGGCAAAGCTGGTGGGCACCACGGCGCAGACGCTGCGGCTCTACGAGAAGCACGGGCTGATCGTGCCGACCCGGGAGCGCCGGAACCGGCTGTACACGGAAAACGACATCAAGTGGCTGCGCTGCATCCGTGAGCTGATCCACGCGAAGAAGATCAGCATCGAGGGGATCAAAAAGCTGCTCGACTACGCGCCGTGCTGGGAGATCAAGGAGTGCCCCGACGAGCGGCGCGTGGTCTGCACGGCCTTTACGAACAAGGGCAAGCCCTGCTGGGAAACAACGCGCTGCCGCAACGAAGACTGCTCCACCTGCGTGGTGTTCCTGCGCAGCAGCAAGAAGACGGCGAAGAAATAATCGAGGGATGACGGACGCGGAACCGTCTCGTCCCTCATCCGAACGAAGCGGTCGTCCTTCCTCTTTCGGCATTCCTAGGGATGTTCCCCCACCCAGACCTCGCCCTCCGGGGTCGTCTCCTTCTTCCAGATCGGCGTGATCCGCTTCAGCTCGTCGATGCAGAACCTACAGGCCCGGAATGCCTCGTCCCGATGGCCTGCAGCGACAGCGATCAGGACGATGTCCTCCCCCACCGGAACAATTCCGACACGGTGCACGATCACGACGTCGATGACACCATAATCTTGGAGCGCCCGGTCCCTGATCTCCTGCAGCTTCTTTTCCGCCATTCCGGGGTAGTGTTCGAACTCGAGTTGTGAAACGCGCCGCTCGCCGGAGAGGTCGCGCGTGGTGCCCAGGAAGGACACGACCGCGCCGATGGCGGTCGATGCCGTTTTGAGTTCCGCGATCTCGCGCTCGATCGAGAAGGGGGCCTGCTGGATGCGGACCCGGGGTAAAGGCGTGTCCCCGCCGGAGAAGGGCGGCATGAGCGCCACCTCGTCGCCGTCGGCGACTGCCGTATCGCGTTCGGCGAATGCCTGGTTCACCGACGCCACGATCCCCTCTCGCGCAACCAGCTCGGCCAGGGAAGGGGACTCGCGCCCGATGGCAGCCAGTACGTCCGCTACGTTCCGTGCAGGGCCCGTGATCCTGATCTCGGAGGCTCCTGCGCGTTCCCGCAGGATCGCAAAGAGTTTAACGGTAATCATACAGGTCAGACGAGCCTCCCGACGATATCGGCAAATCATACCGCGATCATTTTCACTCCGCCGCAAGCAACGGCAAGTCGTTCCGCGGGATGAGCCCGTGCTTTTCCGCTTCGGTAAAAAGGCGCTCGATCGCAGCAAAGCCTTCTTCCCCCAGGTCCAGCGAGAAGTCGTTGACATAGAGGTCGATGTGGCTCTTCATGACCTGTTCGTCCATCTCCTGGCTGTGGCGACGGCAGTACGCCAGGACCTCAGACTCATGGGTACGCGCATATTCCAGGCTCGCGCGCAACGCCCTATCGATCCCGACCAGCATCGCGCGGCCCAGGTCGCGCCGCGCCAGGATGCCGCCGAGCGGGATCGGCAGGCCCGTGGTCCCTTCCCACCACTCCCCCAGGTCGGCCACTTGCTCCAGTCCGTAGCGGGGATAGGTAAAGCGGCTTTCATGGATGATCAGCCCTGCCTGCACCTCGCCCCGGGCCACGGAATCCATGATGCGGTCGAAGGGCATGACCGCGATCTGCGTGATCGCCGGGTTGAAGAGTCGGAGCAGGAGATAGGCCGTGGTGAGCGTACCGGGAACGGCGATCACGCCTTCGCCGATGCGGTCGCGCGAGAGGCCGGGACGGCTCACGATGAGCGGGCCGCATCCGCGCCCGAGCGCGCCGCCCGAGCGGAGCAGACCGTAGTGCTCGCGCAGGAGCGCCACGGCGTGGTACGAGACCTTGGTCACGTCGAGTCGTTGCTCCCGGGCCATGCGGTTCAGGGTCTCAACATCCTCCAGTTGCTCCTGGAACGCGCAGCCCGGCACCGAAACCTTGTTGTGGACAAGACCGTAAAAGATGTAGGTATCGTTCGGACAGGGAGAGTAGCCGAGCGTGAGCGTCCGCGTCATAGCGTAATGTCCTCCACGATGCTTCGGACCGCGCGCTGGACCGCGGCAGCAGCAAGCGGGATGTTCCACTTCCGCATATCGCGGTCCTCGACGATATTCGAGATGCCGCGCACTTCGATCCACGGGATCCCGTGCAGCACGGCAACCTGTGCGGCTGCCGCGCCCTCCATGTTCTCACAAAGTGCGGCATACCGGTCCTCAAGTTCCCGCGCCCGCGCATCGGTCCCGGTACAGGTAGAGAGGGTAAGGAACGGTCCCACATGGACTGCTGCCGTGTCTGGCCCGCCAGCCTTCCGGAGAGCAACCTCGGCCTGTGCGAGCAGTGCTTCGGGAGCAGGGAAGGAGTTGTACCTGATCTGCGCACCGGTCCGGACCAGCGGGATGCCGATATATTCGGTATCGTGAAAACCGTCCATGGTCACGACGCCTTCATCGGCAGCGGTCTCTGAACGGGCCAGCGCTAAATCGCCTACCTGCGCGCCGGAGGACGGATAGGCGCCGCCGATGCCGAAGATCACGAGCAGATCGGGAGCGTACTGCGTGAAGAGCAATGCGGCGGCATGGGCCGCATTGACCTTGCCCATTCCCCCGGCGCAGAGAGCGACCTGCTGCCCGAAAAGCAGACCGGTCGCGAAGGCCTTGGAGCCTCGGGACGCAGAATTCAGGTCCATTATGGCCGCGAGCAAATCCGCAGCCTCGGCATCTACAGAACAGAGAAGGGCGATCACGGTTAATCTCCGGACGATGCAACTTATTGATTTTATGGCATTAGGAATGCCGCTCCCAATGCGTGCAGCCCCATATCCCCGAAAAATACCCCGAACTATACCATAGTTTTGATTGCACTTCCATGTCAAATTTGCTATGATGCCGTGATTTTAAAGGTTTTTTCCGTATTACGGCAGAAGAGAGGGAGGAATTATCCCCTATCTGCCAAAGGGACGGGGGGAAGCAGGATGCTGCGATATTTGACGGCCGGAGAATCTCACGGGGAGCTGCTCATGGGCATCATCGAAGGCATGCCCGCAGGGCTGCTGATCCGCCTTACCGACATCGATCGCGACCTGGCGCGCAGGCAGGGCGGGTATGGGCGGGGCGGCAGGATGAAGATCGAGAAGGATTCGGTCAAGTTCTTCGCTGGCGTGCGCTGGGGCAAGACCCTCGGCAGTCCCATCGGGCTCGTGATCCGGAACAAGGACTGGGAGAACTGGCGCGACAAGATGTCGCCGGACACCATGTTCCTGAACAGCATCGACCCCGTCACGCGACCGCGGCCCGGCCACGCGGACCTGGCCGGCGCGCTCAAGTACAACATGACCGACATCCGGAACATCCTGGAGCGCGCCAGCGCCCGGGAGACCGCCATGCGGGTGGCAGTGGGTGCGGTCACGAAGCGGCTCCTGGAGGAGTTCGGGATCGAGGTGATGAGCCACGTCCTTTCCATCGGGAACGTCTTTGCCAAGATCCCGAAGGCCCAGCCGAAAGAGCTGCGTAAGCGCGCCGAGGCGTCGGAGCTGCGATGCACGGACCCCGATGCGGAGAAACGCATGATGCGCAGGATCGACGAGGCGCGGCGCGCGGGCGACTCGCTCGGCGGCGTGATCGAGCTGATCGTGACCGGCGCACCCGTGGGGCTCGGCAGCCACGTGCACCCGGACCGGAAGCTCGACGGCCGTCTGGCGGCGGCGCTCATGAGCGTGCAGGCCATCAAGGGCGTGGAGATCGGCGCCGGCTTCGGGGCAGCCAACCTGCCGGGCTCGCAGATGCACGACGAGATCTTCTGGAACGCGAAGGACGGATTCCACCGGAAGACCAACCATGCAGGCGGGATCGAGGGCGGCATGAGCAACGGCGAGCCGATCACGCTGCGCGTCGCCATGAAGCCCATCCCGACACTCATGAAGCCGCTCCGGTCCGTGGACCTGGCGACCAAGAAGCCCTTCAAGGCGAGCGTGGAGCGCTCGGACGTCTGCGCAGTCCCGGCGGCCGGCGTGGTGGCCGAGGCCGCGGTCGCTTTCGAACTTGCCGCGCTCATGGTCGAGAAGTTTGGCGGGGACAGCATAGACGAGATGCGGCGGAATCACCGCGGCTACTGCAAACACCTCGCGACACGCATGGAGGCGGAGGAAGAGCAGAAGCCGCAGTAAGACGATGAATATCGCACGGAATATCATCCTCACCGGGTTCATGGGCGTGGGCAAGACGAGCGTGGGCACCCGGCTGGCAGAGGACACAGGATACGCCTTCGTGGACACCGATGAGCTGGTCGAGAAGGACCAGGGCATGGCCATCACCGAGATCTTCAGCTCCTTCGGCGAACCCTATTTCCGCGACGTGGAAACGAAGATCATCCAATCCGTGGCCGCGGGCGAGAAGCAGGTCGTGTCCACCGGCGGCGGCGCCGTGATCCGCGACGAGAACCGCCGGGCCCTCAAAGCAGGGGGGCTCGTGGTCTGCCTCACGGCGCGGCCCGAGGTGATCTTCGCGCGCATCCGGCACGAGACCCATCGGCCCCTGCTCAAGACGCCCGATCCCGCGGCCACGATCCGCGATCTGCTCGCTGCGCGGGCCGCCTTTTATGCCGCAGCGGACATGACCATCGATACCTCCGAGCGGTCCATCGACGAGATCGTGAGCGCCATCAAAGAAAGGATCCGCCATGCCTGTTGTTGAGGTCGCCCTCGGGGACCGGAGCTACGCCATCGAGATCGGGACATACCTGGACCGCGCCGGTGCGCTCCTTACCGGCCTCGGTCTGGGCGAGAAGATCGCCGTGGTCACTAACCCTACGGTCAAGGCGCTCTATCAGGCGCCCCTTTCCGAGAGCCTCAAGGCCGCCGGGTTTCGCGTGCTCTCCATCGAGATCCCCGACGGGGAGCAGTACAAGACCCTGGAGTGGGCAAACGCGATCTATACGGCGCTCCTGATCAACGGATTCGACCGCCGGTGCGGTCTCGTGGCCTTGGGCGGCGGGGTGATCGGCGACCTTACCGGGTTCGCCGCGTCCTCCTACATGCGCGGCGTGCCCTTCGTGCAGGTCCCCACCACGCTCCTCGCCATGGTGGACAGCAGCGTGGGCGGCAAGACCGGCGTAAACCACCCCATGGGCAAGAATATGATCGGCGCCTTCTACCAGCCGAAGAAGGTGCTGATGGACCTGGGGACGCTCACGAGCCTTCCGCGCGAGGAGTTCCTCGCCGGCATGGCGGAGGTGATCAAGTACGGCGTGATCCGCGACGCCGAGCTCTTCACCTACCTCGAAGAGCGGCGCGAAGCAATCCTCGCCCTCGACCGCGAGGCGATCGAACACATCGTGCGTCGGTCCTGCGAGATCAAGGCAGAGGTGGTGAGCAGGGACGAGCGCGAAGGCGGCTTGCGCGCCATCCTGAACTTAGGCCACACCGTGGGCCACGCCATCGAGACCGCGGAAAAGTACACCCTGCGCCACGGCTATGCCGTGGCCATCGGCATGGTATACGCCGCGCGGCTCGCGGCACGCACCGGTCTGTGCGATCCGGAGCTGCCCAAACGCGTCGAGGCCCTGCTCGCAGCCTACGGCCTGCCCACCGGGCTCGCGTCCCTCGGCCGCAGGCCCGCGGTCGCCGAACTCATGGACGCCATGCAGGTGGACAAAAAAGCGGAAGGCGGGACCGTGAAATTCGTGCTGCCCACGAAGATCGGCGAGGTCGTGATTACCAAGGACTGGAACGCCGAGGCCCTGCGCGAGGAGCTTGCTCGCTGACCTTTGCCTTTCCCCGAAGCCTGTGTTACTATAGGACCCCGTGAGCCACCAGCCCTTCATCATTCCCCGCACGGAGCATTCCATTTCCCGGAGATGGATCAGCCCGAACGCCCTGCGCGTGCTCTATCGTCTGAAGGAGCGCGGCCATATTGCATACCTCGTCGGCGGCGGGGTGCGGGACCTGCTGCTCGGCCGCGAGCCCAAGGACTTCGACATCGCCACGGACGCCCGACCCAACGAGATCAAGAAGATCTTCCGGAACTGCCGGCTGATCGGGAGGCGGTTCCGGCTCGCCCACATCCACTTCAGCAACGAGATCATCGAGGTCGCCACCTTCCGGTCGAACATGGAAGAGACGCCTCCATCCGAAGAGACTCCTCCCGTGGTGCAATCGCCCCCTCCGGAGCCCGTTGTGGGAGTGGACAATCCGGTCGCGGAAACACCTCCCCGGCCGCGCCCACCACGCATGCTCAAGACCGACGACGGCATGATCCTGCGCGACAACGTCTTCGGCACGCCCGAGCAGGACGCGATCCGGCGGGACTTCACGGTGAACGCGCTCTTCTATAGCGTAGTGGATTATTCGGTCATTGACTACGTGGGCGGCATGGAAGACGTCCGGCAGGGGCTCATCCGGCTCATCGGGGACCCCGCGGTCCGGTTCACCGAAGACCCTGTCCGCATGGTGCGGGCCGTGCGGTTCTCGGCCATGCTCGGATTCACGATCGAGCGCGCTACGGAAGAGGCGCTCCTTGCCTTGAAGGACCGCATCGCCCTGGCCTCGCCGGCCCGCATGTACGAGGAGGTCCAGAAGCTCTTCCTGCTCGGCGCGGGAGAGAAGACCTACCAGCTCCTGCGCAAGACCGGCCTGTTCAGCGTCATCTTTCCACGCTTGAACGCCTGGGTGGACAAGGAGTCCGGCGGTTTTCCGCACACCTGGATCGGCAAGGCCCTGGCGTGGATCGATGCCTGCGTGCAGGCCGGGAGAAAGGTCGAGCCCCATATCGCCTTCGGACTGCTGTACGGTCAGTGCATCGTGGAGCAGGCAACAGCTAAAGAGGCAGGAGGCGCGCACCCCCTGGACGCGATCACCGCGGCGGTGGCGGAGACCCTGACCGAGCAGGCGGAGCGCGTCCAGATCCCGCGACGGATCGGACTGTTGATGCGCGATATGTACTGGAACCAGCACCGGTTCAACAAGCGGGAGGGAAGGCACCCGCGGTACTTCCTGCGGCGGCCGGGTTTCCGCGACGCCTGGGAATACCTCCGCTTTTCGAGCGAGACCACAGGCGAGCAACAGAACCTGCGCGCCTGGTGGAAGGACTTCATCCATGCGAACCCGATCGCCGCAGGCGCGGAGAATTCGGAAGAGGGCGCTGAACAGAAGCGCACGGAGCCTCCGCGGCCTGCGAAGCGCAGGCGGAGACGGAGACGTCCGTGGTCCCGGAAGAAACCCGGGACCAAGGACGGTACGAGCTGATGCCCCGGCCCCCCCGCTTTTTCGTTTCCCCGGACCGGGTGACGGGAAGCAGGATCTCGCTCGCGGACGAGGACGCTCGCCATGTCGCCATGGTGCTGCGCATGCAGCGCGGCGATATGCTCACGGTTTGCGACGGCACGGGAAAGGAGTACTCCGCCCGGATCGCGGAGGTCACCCGGAGCGCCATCGCAGCAGAGATCGAATCACAGCGTTTTCATACCCCCTCCTCTCCCCGCGTGCTGCTCGGCCAGGGGCTTCCGAAATCCGACAAGATGGATTGGGTTGTCCAGAAGGCCACAGAGCTGGGTGTCGCGGAGATCGTGCCGCTTCTGACCGAGCGTACTGTCGCCCGGCCCCACGCCGGTGTGAAACGGCTCGACCGCTGGCAGAAGATCGCGCGCGAGGCTGCCATGCAGAGCAGCCGCTGCGACATCCCCCAGGTCCGCGAGCCGCAGCATCTTACCGGTTTTTTCGAATCCTGTACTGCCGGCCCCGCGACTTTGCTGCTCATGCCCTGGGAAGAGGAGACCATGCCGCTCAAGGAAGTGCTGCGCGAGCCCCGGGGCGTGCAGGAGATTACGATCCTGATCGGTCCGGAAGGGGGGTTTTCGCGGACAGAAGCGGAAGCAGCGCGGAGGCAGGGCTTCCGCCTTGTCAGTCTCGGCCCGAATATCCTGCGCGCCGAGACTGCGGCAGTGGCAACGCTCAGCATGGTGCAGTATGCGTGTCGATGAGCGGGAGACGGCAAAGCACGACCTTCCGGGCGGGCTCCCGGGAAACCGGGCCCGTTTTGTATTTATTACCTCAGCGGAGAAAAAGTCCGGCAGCTACGCAAAGCACTGCAGGCGTTTACTCGTCACGAGAACCATTTGAAAACAAACAGATTGCTTCGTTCTGTTGCGTTACGGCGTCTTCCCTGGCGGAAAATGACGCGTCCGGCGGCGCAATTCTTCAGAAAAATAAAATCCCCTCTTTATCCAATAAAATCTGAATAATAGAAATTTTTTGACTAAAAATAGCACTCACGGTAACTATTACCTTGACTAATGGGGGTATGGGAGTTTTAATAAGTCATACAATCTCCGTTCCTCTCGTGATTCCTGACAAGCAATCTCAGCATTAGCCGCATTAGCCGTCTGTGCAGGGCCAAATCGCATCGTCCATCCTGATGCGTTCTCGTTGCATTCCATTCTTTATCTGAAGGGGGAGTCTTGGTATGAAAAGGATCCTTACGCAAACGGCGATCGTCTTCTCTCTTGTTGGGTTGATGACTGCATGCGGCCACGGAGGGGGAGGCGGAGGGGGGACCCCGCCGCCCAGCACGAGCTCCACGACCATATCCGGGAAAGTTACCCTGTCCAGCACCGTGGCGAAACCGGCTCTGGTTGCGCGGTCCGCGCCGTACGGAAGGCCGGGCAGCAAGCTGTACCAATCCACGCTGCCGGCCGCGGGAGTTAACCAGACCCTTCTCGCGACGGCGACGCCGACGCCGCTCGACGGCGCAACGGTCGACCTGTATGATGCCGACCATCCCGAATGGCTCGCTCCGGTCGCGGAAACGACCGCGGACAGTTCGGGCAATTACACGTTCACCTCTCTGACGAACGCGGCGAAGAACAACTCCGCCTATACGGACGGCGATCCGATCCCTGCCGGAAAATACACCCTGGTCGCATACAAGTTCTCCCTCGGCCAGAAGCCCCTGGTCGCTACGCAGACCATCGTGAACCAGTACACGGGCGCGGTGACGGGGCAGGACCTCGTGGCCCAGCCGAGCGACGCGGCCCCGACGGTGCGCACCATGTTCGGCTACGCCAAGAACACGGACGGCACCCAGACCTGGGGCAATTCCGGCGTGACCCTGCCGACGAACGCGGCGATCCAGATATCCTTCAGCATGGCGATGTGGCGCGACAACCTGAGCAGCATCATCATTTCGCCGGCCGTGTCGGGCCACTGGACCCTTTCGCCTGACTGGACCACGGCCACCTTCTATCCCGACAGCGGCGTGACCCTTGCGCCGAACACCACCTATACGGTGACGGTGACGGGCAACGACCAGGCGACGGTGGCCGTGCCGGCGGTGACCAACGTGTACGGCAACCCCATCGCCCTGACCGCGGTCGGGACCTTTACGACCACGTCGGGGGCGGATACCCTTCCGCCGACGGGCGTGTGGAGCAGCCCCACGGTGGCGCAAATGGCGAGCCCCGTCGACGTGACGACGCCCATCCGGATCGGGTCGAACAAGGTGCTCGACGTGAACTCCCTGCTCCTGGAAGGGACCCCGAGCCTTGGTGCAAAACCAGGCGTTATTTTCGTCGGCAAAGACGCTGCCGGTCTGTATATCTATGAGTTCAATCTGGGTCATCCGCTGCAACTGGGGACCACCTATACGCTCAAGGTCTCGGGCGGGAAAGACCTGGCCGGCAACGTGATGAACGACCTCACCGGTTCGCTGACGACGGTCTCGGCGGGCCTCTCATCCGGCATCTCCGCCACGGCGGACACCGCGACTCAGAACGCCCAGGCGAGCGTGAAGGACGTCTTCGGGAAGTGGATCCGCGGACTCAATGACCGCAACCTGACGGAGATGCAGGGCGTCATGTCCGGCAATTTCTACATGGAATACGACGTCGCATCGCAGGGCATCGACAACCAATCCGACGTGAACCGGGACGGCAGATACTCGATGAAAGAGTTCAGCAACATGCTGTCCACGAACGCCTTCCCCATGTGGCAGTACTGCGGGACGACGATCTCGGGCAGCATCGTCGGCATCATCAACGTCGTCGGCAGCGAGGCGGACTTCGAATTCAAGCTGTCGGCAAGCTCGACCGTGACGAGCCAGCAATGCGCCGACGCAGCGCCCCGGGAATCGCTGTACGCCACGCTCCAGAACATCAACGGCGCCTGGACGATCGTGCGCGCGTCCGACGGTATCGATACCCGGACCCGGCCGATCGTCAATCCGGCGAAGATCACGCTGTCCTTGACGGAAAACGGGAACTCGATCGCGAACGGCGGTCAGCTCTCGACCGCGGCAACCAGCTCGGTCTCGCCCAGTACGGTGACGTTCTCGTGGGGCGC
The DNA here is from genome assembly GCA_046704425.1 of Nitrospirota bacterium. Taxonomy (GTDB): domain Bacteria; phylum Nitrospirota; class UBA9217; order UBA9217; family UBA9217; genus JBJKRX01. The sequence goes on along the minus strand of JBJKRX010000164.1, from coordinate 7,709 downwards.
CGTTTCCAACGTCGCCACCTACGTCGTCATCCTGGTCGATGCGCGGAACCCCCAGCAGGGCATGGCATTCGCCGTGCCGAGCACGATCACCTCTCTTTCCACGAACGTGGATCCCATCTCGCTGGGGGCGAAGGACGTGTCCGCGCTGTTCGGGTTCGGCAATCAGGACAACGGCGGTTCGAGCGGTGGGAGCACGACCGGCGGTTCGGGCGGCGGAGGAAATGGCCCCTTCGTGCCGGGCGGCCAGTACTACTGGGAGGTCATCGGCCTCGGGTCCATCGGCATGAATTCCGTGGACACCTCCAAGATCTCCGATGTCATCGCAGACATCATCGCGATCAGCGACGTGGACAACTTCAGCATTGCCGGGACCTACAAGGAGTTAACGGCCACCGTGACACCGTCCGGCTCGTCGACCCCGCTTACCTACAACGAGCAGTTCCGCGGCTACGATGCCGGCAGCGCGGGGACTGTCGCGATCGCCGTGCATACGATGAACCCCGACAGCGTGACCAACGCGAACGCCTGCGCTTCTTTGAATGTCAACGGCAGCTCGTCGCAGAGCTACCCGCTGACCTTCACGAACGGGAACGCCACGGTAAACGCGCAGCTCTTCCAGGGCTGGAACGACATCTGGATCTCGGACTGCGCCGGCCTGAACAAGGACTTCAGCATCCAGACGACGGGCGGCATCCCGCCGGTCATCACGCTGAGCTCGGTCGTCGACGACCAGGGGCGGACGCTCCAGTCGGACAATCAGTTCGACCATTACTATAACGGCCAGAACAGCACCGGGTTCGTGTCAGGCAGCAAGAAGGTGACGATCACCGGCCTCGTCTCCGCCGGCGTGGGCACCATCCAGAGCCTGAACGTCAATGTGTGGAACGACTCGCTCCAGGCGAACTTCTACGCCCAGGCGCCGGTCACCTATGACGCCAACGGCGGGCACGTTACGGCGACCGTCGAGATCTACAAGGGCGACAACTGGATCAACATCGACGGGAACACGACGGGCGGGTCGTGGTACAGCGCGAACCTCGGCGTATACACCGACACCGGATCGATCTACGTGCCGCCCTTCGCCAATGTCCGGGTCTGGTCCTCGTCCACGACGACCCTCGCGCCCAAGAACAACTACGGGAACAGCGCGGATTACGACGCGAGCACGGTGGCAAGCAATTCGGTGACCATCACCGGGAAGCTCAAGAACCCCAACGACGGCACCTACTGGATCAACAGCGACGGCAGCAACTCCAGCGGCACGCTGAAGGTCCAGACCGATGGGTCCTTCAGCCTGACCGTGGCCCTGTACAACGGCTGGAACAACATCGGCATGAACGACGCCAACGGGAACTGGTACGGGGTGAACATCTACACCTCGGCCGGCCTCCCCGTCTACAAGATGACGATCAGCACGATCAACGGCGCCACCTATACGCCTCCGACCACGGGCGGGATGGGGACGGCAACGGCCTCGCAGTGCTATGCCACCATTGCCGGCCAGGCGATCGTCGGCCAGGTCCAGGTCAACTGGAGCGGGTACGACGGCGTCAACTCGTACAATGAATGGCAGAGCGTGCAGTCCACCGGCACCGGGACGCTCGGCACCTTCAGCGTGACGGTGCCGCTCGTGAGCGGCGCGGGCAGCTACAACAACATCGACCTCAATGACGCGAACTGGAAGTGGATGGGCATGTCCATAACGACCACGGGGAACTGCCCGTACACGGCGCCGACGGTCACGGTGACCTCGGTCGTCGACGCATCGAGTACCCCGCTGACACAGGATACGTACGGGAACTACACTGCCGGGGCGAGCCAGACGATCACCATCAACGGCACGACGAACCGCCCCGGTCTGACCGTCAACGCGTTCATGGGTGCGTGCGGTCTCAACCAGAACTACTCCGGCACGGCGTCCACCACGCCGAACGGGTCCGGCACGTACAATTGGACCATCAGCAACGTGGCGGTCTACGATACGACGAACACGGGCTCCGACTGGATCAACATCAACAGCGGAAACGGCATGAGCTTCGGGTTCGGCGTCACGAGCACGAACGGCGTGCAACCCGTGCCGCCGATCCAGATCATTTCGGTATCCTACAGCGGCGGAACGCTGTCTCCCGGTTCGACTGCCGGCTGCGGCTTCGCACAGTATGACGCGACCGCCGCGGGCACAGGCATTACGCAGGTCACGATCAGCGGCCATTCGGACGCGGGCGCAGGGACCGGCAACTACATGGATTCCACCGGACAGAATCATCAATTCACGATCGACAGCTCCGGCAATTTCACGCTCACGAACATCGCGGTCTATAACGGGGACAACAACTTCAACATCAACGACGCGAACTGGAACTATACGGGCGTCGATATCACGACGGCGAACGGCATCCAGAAGCCGCAGTTCGTCTTCGTCACGTCGCCGGCAAACGCAGCCACAGGCATCACCGGGGTCCAGACCGTGACCGGGAACCTCGCGACGTCGTCCGGGTTCGCGCCGACCCGCGTGTATGCGTCTGCCTCGCTCTACGACACCGTAACCGGATCAAGCAGCTACATTAACTATTCCAGCGATCCGCAGGACCAGTCGTCGCTGGGCGACAGCCCGCTCACCTTCGACGGTACGAACTTCAGCTTCAATGTCAACTTCGGTACCGGGATGCAGGCATACATCAGCGTGTGGGCCAATGACGACGTGACCTATGCGAGCCACGGGATATCGATCGATGTGAACGATCCCAACGCAGGGCCCGCATACTACTACAAGCCGGGCGCGCCCCGCACGTCCGGACCCTCGAGCCGCAAAGCGTACGAGGAACAGCAGGCGCTGAAGCGGATGCTCTCGACGGGATCCCGGGGCAGGTAGCGCCCCAGAAGGAATCAAGCCATTGCACGGGGTGGAGCGGATGCTCCACCCCCTTTTTTTCCGAACAGACCCCACGAGGTGGTGCGCGGTGAAAGGACTTTTTCTCGGAATTTCGTTGCTGCTGCTCGGGGCGCCCGTTGGCATGGCCGGGCCCGCAGCCAAACCCCGCCCGCCGCTCCAAATCACCATCGCGCCGGTCCAGGCGGGCGTCACGTCGGACACGATCCGACCCGGAACGGCGACTGCATTCGTGGTCAGCGCCCGCTCCCTGGTCGATACGGAGACAATGCGCATCACGGTCGAACTGCAGGGCGGCGCACGCCTAGTCACCGGGGACACGTCCTGGATCGGTCCCGCACGAAAAAATGAAGTGATTCGCCTGTACGTAACCGTTGCATCGCCCGCGAAGGGGGCCGGATCGATCCGGGCCCGGGTCAGCGTCGCTCCCGCGCGGGCAGCACGTTTCACGGCCCAGGCCCGATTCCTGCTCGGACCCACGCAGGATCTCCAGCCGATCCGGAAAGGGGTCCGCCGGCAGGGCCGCGCAGGCAGGAGTATCATTGAATACCGATAGGCTCCTTTTCCAATGGCCCCATGCGCTTGCCGCGATCGTTGTCCCCTTCCTGTTTTTCCTGCTCATCGGCGGCTGCGGGCATCAGGGGTCGCACACCATTGTGCCGTCATCCTCCCCCGCTGTCCTTGCTGCGCCCGTCTCGGTCGTCGCGATTGCCGGAAACGGCTCTGCGACCCTGAGCTGGAGCAGCGTTGCCGGGACAACGGGTTACCGGGTGTATCGATCCACGACGGATCCTCCTGCGAACGCGATCGTGTCGACGGAAACAACCACCTATGTCGACAGCGGCCTGGTGAATGGGACGACCTATTATTACGCGGTAACGGCCCTGGACGGAGGGAATGAAAGCGCACCCTCCGACGCGGTCGCGGTCTCCCCTGGTGCCGCTGGAACGTCCTTTGTCACGATCAACGGTACGATTCAGTATGAGGACAAGGAGTACGGGATCGACGGGTTCACGGGCAACCTGCCGGACAAGGCTGTCCGCTATGCAACCGTGGAGCTTGTCTCCGCCACGACGGGGTCCGTGCTCGCTACGGCGGCAACCGACTCGATCGGCGGGTTTGCGCTCGCCACGAACCCGGGTCCGGCCGGCGCCTATGTCCGCGTGGACGCGGAAGCGACCATCCCCGGCAGCCCTGTCTCGCCGCAGGCCATGGTCAAGGATCATGCCGGCGCTCTCTATGCAATGCGGAGCGCCGATTTCACTACGTCCGGCCCCGCAACGATTGCGCTGACCGTCCCCGCGTCGTCCATCGGCGGAGTGTTCAACATCCTGGATGTGCTCTTGAACGGGCTCGCCTTCGATCATCATTTCTCCGGCGGCACCTACCCCGTGTCTCCCGTCGTGGCGTACTGGCAGGCGAACACGTGCGAGGGAACCTACTTCGACGGTACGGACATCTACGTCATGAACGATCCCAACGGCACGGTATGCGGAGGCGGTCCCGACACGGACGAGTACGACGACGACGTGCTGTACCACGAGTTCGGCCACTATACGACGGCCCTCTATTCGATCTACGACACCCCCGGCGGGGTGCATTACGTAACGGACAACGATCTCGATCTGCGGCTTTCCTTCAGCGAGGGGTGGGGCGACGCCATGCCCGGCGCGATCAAGCGCTGGCTCGTCGATTCGGGGCAGCAGGACCTGCTCTCGTCCGCTCCGGGCACTCCCCTGACGGAATACGTGGACACCTACGGGAACACCGCATTCGCCATGGACATGGACGACCCGGGAGGGGCGCCCTACCGCTATGCCGGCAACGAAGTTGCGGTCGCGAAGATCCTGCTCGACCTGGGGGCGACCTGTACCGAGCAGGACGTGTGGAATGTGATCGCCGACTTCAAGGCCCATCGGCCGACCACCCCCGTGAATCTCGAGCTCTTCTGGGACCGGTGGCTGGCCGTCAATCCGGCGGACACGGTGTCGGCGCTCGCAACGAGCTTTGCAGGCCGGTCCGTCCTCTATACTGCTGACACGAACACCACGCCCGCCGCTGCCGCGACAATTGTCACCGACGCCTCGACGACCGGGAGCCTTTATCCCGCGGGTAATGCGGACTACTGGTCCCTGAGCGCCGTCGCAGGCAAGGCGTATACCATCGGTACCTCGAACCTCAAGAACGGTGCGGACACGTTCGTCAAGATTTTCACGCCGGGCCAGGCGCTGCTCGGGTCCGATGACAATGCAAACGACGTCGTCTATTCCGGGACAACCCTTACGACCCGCTATCCGAGCAGACCCAGCGATATCGATGCCGGAATCTGCGACGCCTACGGCTCCTGCCACGAGAATGGATACGATATCCTCAGCTCCCGTCTGACCTTTACCGCACCTGCGTCGGGGACCTATCTCATTTCCGTTCAGTCCTCCACGTCTCCGCCCATATCGGCAGGGAGATACGGCACCTACACCCTGACCGTTCACTAGCGATCCGGCTTTCCGTTTCGAAATCCGTAGTGGTCATCACATCCCGCCTTGCATTTTTTGGCTGATTATTGTACTGTTTTCAGGTATCCGCTTCCGCACCCGACGCGCGAGGGAGGGACCGAGCATGCTGCGCAAAGACTACGAGCAGAAGCAGAGCAGGGGCCCGTGCTCCAAGTGCGTCTGCATCCTGGCGATCCTGGTCGTCGCGATCGGGCTGTACGCCTGGCTCGCACAGCCCGGTGTTCCGCGCCGTACGATCCTCACGGCGGACTTCGAGAAGGGGATGATCGAGCAGGTGCCGGACGATCCCGTGGCCCGTGTCCTGCTCGGGAAGAAGCTGACGGTGCGCGGCGTGGTCGAGGCGCTCGAAACCGCGGCCAAGGACGATCGCGTCAAGGCCTTCGTGGCGCGCGTGGGCGAATCCGGTATGTCGTTTGCCCAGGTGCAGGCCGTGCGCGATGCCGTCATCGCCTTCCGCAAATCGGGCAAGCCTGCCGTGGCCTATGCCGAGACCTTCGGCGAGGCCGGGCCCGGCAACGCATCGTACTACCTGGCCACGGCCTTCGACACGATCTCCCTTCAACCCTCCGGCGATGTGGGGCTCACGGGCCTTATCGCGGAGCAGCCCTTCCTGCGCGGGACGCTCGACAAGCTGGGCATCATCCCGCGCATCGAAGCCCGCAAACAATACAAGAGCTTCCGGAACTTGTTCACGGAACGGCACTACACGGCGCCGCACCGCGAGGAAGTCCGGGCACTCATGGACTCCCAATTCGGCCAGCTCGTTGCGGGGATCGCGAAGGCGCGGGGGCTCTCCGAGGACCAGGTCCGGACGCTCATCAACCGCGGACCCTTCATCGGCAAGGACGCCGTGGACGCGAAGCTCGTGGACGCGCTGGCGTACCGCGGCGAGGTCTACGCAAAGGTACGGGCCCTGGCGGGATCGGGCGCCGAGACGCTCTCGCTCGCGACATACCAGAAACGGACGGGCAATCCCTATACCCACGGCACGAAGGTCGCCCTGATCTACGCCGTGGGCGAGATCGAACGGGGCGAGAGCGGCTACCAGGCCGCGACCGGCAGGACCTTCCTGGGTTCCGACACGCTCTGCGCCGCAATCCGGCAGGCAGTCAAGGACGACGGCGTGAAGGCCATCGTGCTGCGCATCGACAGCCCCGGCGGTTCGTACGTTGCCTCGGATGCGATCTGGCGCGAGGTGGGGAACGCTGAGAAGGCGGGCAAGCCGGTGATCGCGTCCATGGGGAGCGTCGCTGCCTCAGGCGGCTACTTCATCGCCGCGGCTGCGGACAAGATCGTGGCCGAGCCCGCGACGATCACGGGATCGATCGGGGTCCTCGGCGGCAAGTTCATCACCACGGCGTTCTGGCGGAAGCTCGGCGTGACCTGGGACGAGGTGCACACCAGCGCCAACGCGAACGTCTGGACCCAGACGAGCGACCTCTCGCCCGCGCAAGAGGCCCGGTTCGGGGTATGGCTCGACCGCATCTACGACGACTTCGTATCCAAAGTCAGCATCGGCAGGCGGCTCACCAAGGACGCGGTCGAGAAGATCGCGAAGGGCAGGGTCTGGTCCGGCGAGGACGCGAAGCGCCTGGGCCTGGTGGACGAGCTGGGCGGGTTCCCGGAGGCGCTCGTGCTGGTGCGGCGCGCCCTGAAGCTTCCGGATACGGCGCCGCTCAAGCTTACGGTCATCCCGCGCAGGAAGGGCCTCTTCGCTCGCCTGTCGTCGCTCGGGGCGATCGCGACCGGGGTCGAGGCGCCGGCAGCGCTCAGCCGGACGATCCGGGCACTGCAGCCCGCGATGCGGGCCGTCGAGTCGCTGGAACCCAGGGAGCCCGGGGAACTGCGCATGCAGGATGGAGAATAATTCGTCGCGAAAGGGACACGAGCCGGCATGAAGATCCTGACCTGCGGCCACTGTGCAACGCAGAATACGGTGGACATCTGCAGCCGCTGCTCCCGCGCCTTTGTGGTCACGAAGGCCCGGGTCGCGGAAGGCATGCGGCGGCCGGACGACGCACCCTACATCGACGCGTCCACAACCGGCGTGCAGCCCTGCGATTTCTGTCTCTCCAAGGACATGCATGAGTCCGTGACCCAGCGCATGGAGCGGGGGGTGCGGCAACGGACCTGCCCGGTCTGCGCAAAGGAGTTCCTGTCCGCCCACGGCCTGACGAAATAGCGGCATGGTGTCCGGCGGGCTCTGCGGAGCGTTGTTTCGCGCAGCGGATGGAAAAAATCTTGCATTCCGAAAAGCGCGGGTGGTATGCTCATTCCGTCTTGAGCGAACCGTCCGGGGGGAGGAC
>JBJKRX010000163.1:0-6450 GCA_046704425.1 Nitrospirota bacterium | reverse complement strand
GCAGCACGCTGTCGCGGGGCAGGACCTCTGCATCGGAATCGAGATAGCGCGCGAGGAAGGCGCGAAGCCTCCCGTCCTGCTCGCTGAAGACCGGGAGCGGGGGATCGATCCTGGTCGGCCCTGTTGCGCTGTCCGGTCGGCAGGATGTAATCACGCTGATACAATCATCGAGCAGGCCCAGGGCCTCGCGCGCAAACCGGGGATGCAGGCTGCCTAGCTCTTTGCGCAGTTCCTCGAGCCAGGCGCTCGAAAGCACGGGTGAGTAGTACTCCCTGGCGCGCGCAGGGAGATTGTGCGCCTCATCGATCACCAAGTTCGGCCTCCCCTCCTGGTCGATCCCGGACGCGCCAAGACGGCCTGATGCGGAGCGCGGGGCAAAGACATAGTTATAATCGCAGATCACCACGTCCGCCTCCGGGCCTGCGTCGAACTGCAGCTCGAAGGGACAGACGCCGAACTCCTCGCCGAGCCTGCGGAAGACCCGTGCGGTGAGCTTCTTTTTGCGCGCGAGCAGGTCCGGGATATTGTTCTCGTGGAGCTTGGCGTAATGATCGCGGCTGTATTCGCAGTATTCGGGATCGCAGAAGGGCTCGTTCTTGAAGCAGATCTTCCCCTTTGCCGTGATGGTGAGGGACTTGACCTTCGCGCCCGCTTCCCGGAACCGCGCTACCGCGTCCTCGGCAACTACGTGCTGGCTGTTCTTGGGCGTCACGTAGATCACCTGCTGCCCGCGGCTCATTGCCTCCTTGAGCAGCGGCGTGAGCACCCCTACGGTCTTTCCCATGCCGGTCGGGGCCTGGATGAGCATGCGTTTCTTTTCGCGCATCCCCGCCTCGATGGTCTCGATGAGCCCGGCCTGGCCGGGCCGCAGGACAGCGAAGGGAAAAATGAAATGCTCGGCAATCTTCCTGCGGCGTGCCGCGCGCTTTTCGGCCTTCGCTGCCTCAGCCACAAGCTCGGCAAGACGGCGTTCGAGCCACTGCTCGTACGCGGGCAGGTCGAGGGAAAGTGCAAGATCCAGGGCACGGTTGTTCCGGGTCGAGACGAGATGGAAGGAGAGCTCAGGCACGATCCGGTGTTCGAGCCAGTAGAAGTAGCCGTAGGTAAGGAGCTGGAGGCAGTAGGGATGGCGGAAGGGGTCTTGGGACAGGCGCTCCCCGAGCTCATGGATGGAAAATCCGGTCTTGATCTCCTCGATCTTCGGTTGCTCCTTTTGGAACAACCCATCCATGCGCCCGGCGATCCGGAAACGATATTTCGCGCGATCGAATTCGTGACTGACCTGCACTTCTCCTTCGTAGGCAGGATCGGCCTTGGCCCGTTTCTTCTGCACCCGGGCATGGATCTCCTGCCCCTCGGCAGCGGCCCTCCCGTAGCCGGAAAGCGTCTCGATGCTCCCGATCCGGGGAACAGGCACGGCAAAGTCGCGGATCGCGATGGAGATGAGCTTCATGGCTTGTTGTTACACCAGGGGCAGGAGGCTGCTGAAATCGTTGCTGATGTTCATGCTGCTAAAAGCGTTCATCTTCCGGTTCGCTGCCTGATTATACTGTGCCAAGAGTTTGGCTGTTGCGATGTCCATGTCCCCTCCTGTTACGCGCCTTACGATCCTGCGCAGGCTGCCTGGAACTCCTCCGCGGTCATGACCTTTCCCTGCGCAACAAAGACCTTCTCCGTCAGGACGCGGTGCACCTCCGGGTCCGCGTCGAAGCAGGCGTCCTTGATCACCACGCACTGATAGTCGAGGTCGCTCGCGGCCCGGATCGTGGACAGGACAACGCCGCTCGTGGCGATGCCGAAGAGCACCAGGGTCTCGATCCCCCGGGAGCGAAGGATCATGGTGAGCGCGTTTCCCGCAAAGGCGCTCACGCGGTGCTTGTAGACCGTGAGATCGCCGGCTGCGAAGATCTCGGGATGGAACTGTGCAGATTCCGAGCCCTTCACGAAGATCCCCCGTTCCTTCACCGTGGAAAAACGGGGATGCCGCGGGCTGATCTCGGGATACCCGGGCTCGAACCCGACGCCCACGTGCATCAGGAGAAACCCGTTCTTCCGGGCAGCCGCGACGACCTGCACAGCCTTGGGGATGATCGCCTGCGCCCCCGGGACGATCCCCATGATCCCCTTTTGGATGTCCAGGCTGAGCACCGCGGTCTTGTTCGGATCGAGCATGCTTCTTCCCTCCTCCAATATATTAACGGATAGTGATCTCCTCGGCAACAGGCTCCTGTGTATCCTGCAGCGCTTTGACCCGGTCGTATCGGGGAAGGAGAAGCGGGGTGGCCAGGAGCAGGACCCCGGCAACGGCGATCGCCGTGCGGGGGCTGGTAAGCCCGGCAAGGAGACCCCACAAAGCGGTCATGGCCGCGATCACGGCCTTGCTCCCGATCGCCCATGCGGACAGGGTGCGGCTGACACGGTCCGTCGCGATCTGTTCGAGCCGAAAGGTGGCGAAGATTGGATTGAACACGCCCACACAGGTGATGAGCCCGAGTTCCACGCCGATCACGAGCACGAGCCCGGCAATCCCCGGCTGGATGAAGACGAGTCCAATGGACCAGCAGGCGCGCAGCGCGCCGGCAACGAACATTACTTTATGTTGCCCGAAGCGGTGAACGAGCCGGGAAGCGTAGCGCGAGCCCACGAGGCCGCCGAGGCAGGGGATTGCGAAGGCGAGGCCGTACTGCCAGGGCGGGAAACCGAGGCGGCCGAGCATGAGCACGGCGAGCAGCGGCGCGGTCGCCATGATCAGGCCGTTGACCAGGATGGTGTTGAAAAAGAGCGGCCGCAGCGCTCCGTGCCCCAGGATGTAGCGCCACCCTTCGAGGAGATCGCCTGCCTTGAGCCGCGGCGCATCGGTTCGCAAAGGCTGCGGCTCCTGCCTGCCTATCGCGCGGATCCCTGCTGCGGAGAGCAGATAGCTGATCGCGTCCGCGATCACGGTCGCGACCGGGCCGAAGAGCCCGATCGCTGCGCCGCCGAGCGGCGGCCCGACCAGGGTGGCGGTCCAGGTCGTGGCCTCGAACCGGCTGTTTGCGATCAGCAGGTCCTGGCGCGCTACGAGCGCTTTCAAATATGCGCCGCTCGCAGCCTTGAAGGTGATGTCCGCAGCGGCAGCGATGATCGCCACGACCAGAAGCTGGGCAAAGCTCAAAAGACCGAAGGCGTACGCCACGGGAATGCTGAGCAAGGCCGCGGACCGGACCAGGTCCATCCCGATCATCACCGGCCGCTTGCGCCGGAACTCCACCCACGGCCCGAGCGGCACGGCAATTGCGGCCCCCATTGCCAGCCCCGCGGCAGCAAGCGTCGAGACCGCGACGGGCCCCACGTGCAGTGCAAGGATCGCGACCAAAGGGAGCGCGTCGAAGGCGAACCACGTGCCGAAGGTGCTGACCCCATAGGCAGCCCAGAGCCACCCGAACTCCCGTCCCAGCGACCGCCTCGCTACCATGGGCGGCATATTTCCCGTTGTTTCACGGAAACCTCACACATCAAATCACTTTTTCGGCATGAACGTCGCCTGTATCGCCCGCACTACACCAAGGCGGCGGTTGACGGCACCAGCAATCTCATTGCCCCTTCCAGATTTTGCGCGGATGTTGATTCGGACGTGACACTGCAACGTCTTTTGCGGCGTCGCTGCATTTCACGGTCGAACGTCTGCTAATGACCCCATTGGACGCAACGGGTTCCGGTACCGGCCGGATGATCGTATCGTTGACATAAAGATCATGCACGGACCAGTCCGCGATGTCGTGATAGCACGCCCCGATCTCCTTTCGAAATTTCCTCGCATCCTGCGCAGCCCACGCCGCGAATTTATCATCCGTGCTGGTACAGACATACTCCCTGCAATAGAGCGCCTTATTGTCCGCTGTCGCTACGAGCCGGACCTGTACGTCCAACGACAAGGACAGATCGGGCTGGACCTTGCCCCAGCCGGTAAGCGTCAATTTCTTCACGTCGATCTCATTGACCGTATCGATCCCGCTCGCTCGATAGCGGCGGTAATCCGGCCGTGCGGCTTCCGTAACAGGCCCCGCTTTGGCCAACTCGGTGAAGGTGAAGGTCTTGAGGCTGGACAATCGCGAAACAAATTGCGCATCCATCTTCTGTTGCATACGCAGTTTCGCAAGGACCTCATCGATCCTGGCTTCTCTCTGGCTGACCGCTTTCGCCGGGTCGGCGGTGATCGCGCCGCCCACGCCGCCTATAACGGCCCCCACCGGCGCCAATGCAAACCCGCCAAGGAGGATATAAGCACAGGAGGGATCACCGCATCCCTGTACCGCCTCGAGCGCAAATTCAATCGGCATAATCGCTCCGACCTTTGCCCCGTCTTTTGCCCCGTTCGCTCTCCCTTTCGACGGCACCTGTACTTCTACGTGGGGCAGATAGGACGCCCGGGCAATACCGATCTGTCCGAGTCGAGCCTTGAGCGCACGAATGTCCTGTGCGTTCATCGGTGCCGGCGGTCGGGGAACGGCGCAGCCGGATGCCAAGAGGAGCAGGAGAGGCAGTAAGTAAACGGCTTTACTTATCAAGAGTCGTGATTTCTTCATATCCTGATAGTTGCTCATACACCTTCAAGCGACCCGGGTCCCTACTATTTGACCTTGCCCCGACGCCTTACCAGACCAGGGGAATAAGACGTGCGCGGACCTGCTTGCTGTACGCTGCATAGCCGGGAAGCTCAGCCAGCAGCACCCGGTCCTCCCTGGCGGTACGGTAGGTCAGGAGCCCGATTGTACCGAGCGCAGGTAGCAGCGCAGCCCAAGAACCCAGGGCCAGAGGGACCAGAAGGTTGAATGCGATTGACCCCGCATACCCGGGATGACGAATGATGCTGTAGGGTCCGTTTGTTATTACGGTCTGGTCGCGATCTATTTGGATGCGCACGTGGCTGGAAAAGAACAGGTTTGCCGCTATGGCGCGATAGGTGAGCATAGCTGCGAGAACCATGGCAACGAACGCGGCCACGGATAGACTGAAGGATACGGGCGGGAACCATTGAAAGCGCTTCTCGAAGGCCGAGACTAGCAGCATGACAGGCAGAGCCAGGTTGATCAGCCGGACGAGTGTGCGGTCCCAGGGAGCCGCTTTTTCCGCGGCACTTCGCCGCTCCTCTGCTAGTCCAGGTGACGCCTTGAAGACCCGGGCGGTAAATGCTCCAATCACCGTCATGAGCACGAGGAAGACCCACGCATTCCACCAGGCCGCGGTCCCGGCGATGGCAAAAAAGACAGCCAGCGCAATAATTGCGCCGACCATAACTCCTATGGATTTTTTCATAACATGTCCCAAGTCAATGCTTGAAATTACCAGGCATACAATGGTAATGCACAGCAGCGTCCTTACTTGTCTAGGTTGATAGGTCGTTATATATCGACTTGATCCTTTAATCCAGTCGGCGGAGCATATCGGCTGAAATAACAGCGGACACGGCTAAAAACCTCTTTTTCCATTTCTTTAATTTCATTACCTTCTAGTTCGGCCACAGCGGCCCTGGCAGTAGCTTCGTTCTTAAATCGTATAATCTCGATCCCGGTCGGGCAACTTTCTTCATTTCCGCCAAACACCCATTCGAAAGCGTGATTGTGAAATATGTATTTCGGATTGTATTTTTCCAGAACGCTAAGCACTCTCATTCTGTAGTTCTTAAAACGCTGAAATGCACCGGGCATCATCCACATTTCCGTCACAAGAAATACAGGTTCATCGGTCACGTAGTTATCCCTTTTGTTTGATCACTCCACCGCAAATCGTTATCTTTTCAGAATCGTGTAGTTCTTATCGAAGCCTCGGCCTTCGGTAATTCAGCGCCCTGTCTAGGGATTCTTAAAAAATCTCAAGTAGAAGGCTCCAAACACCAAGACGATGCCGGCATTCACCATCAGCCGTTCCCAGAATCGATGCCTGAAGAAAAGCAAATCTACGCAAACCACAACGGCTACCATCGACAGACCGAAAAGCACACCAGACAGGCTCTTTGTCATTTCAATTCTCATGTATTGACTCACCTTCACCTACAACACTTCATCGGCCATCCAAAATAATATTATCAGCTTCCAGTAGAACTTGAGATCGCGCCAGTAAACGGGCGGCACGGCCCCAGGCTCATCGCTGCAAGAAACACCACCCGCCTCAAGGCTCTTAGAATCGCGGTAACGGAAGGGGCACAACGGACGGCACAACGGACGCTACTAAAGCCGCCTCAAGGCTCTTAGAATCGCGGTAACGGAAGGAGCTCAGTGCTACCCGTGTATCCTTTGACCATGAACCGCCTCAAGGCTCTTAGAATCGCGGTAACGGAAGGGAAGTGTGATTTTTCACGAGCATTCACCCACCTGACGGCCTAATTTTTCACGACCATTCACCCACCCTTTTTCAGAAGCATTCACCCACCCGCGGGTAGAGTTTTTCACGAGCATTCACCCACCCCCTCGG
>JBJKRX010000162.1:0-20880 GCA_046704425.1 Nitrospirota bacterium | reverse complement strand
GCGGGGTGGCACTGCCGACAGCGGCTCGCGATAAGGGTTCGTTCCTTGGCGATGTGGGCGATGGCGTGCGCGCCGTGGCAATCGAGGCAGACCGGGGCCTTCGCGTTGCCCTTGCTCAGGACGGTGTAGTGGATGCTCTCGAGCTGCTTGGTGTATTTGTCGAAATGGCACCGTCGGCAGTTCTCGGCCAGGGCCAGGGTGTGTGCGCGCTTGCTCGCGAAGGTCCGTTTCGGGTGCGCCTCGGAGGAGAAGCCATAGTGGCAGTCGGAACAGGAGAGCTTCCCGTGCACCGAACGCTGCAACGCGGCGATGGGCACCTGGGCGGAGATCGATTCGCCGTCCCGGAACGTCAGACGCAGGGAGCGGCCGTGGCAGGTCATGCAATAGGCCTCTTCGCTCGCGAACCGCCGGTCGCCCGCGACGCGCTGGATCGTGTGCGCGCCGTGGCAGTTGGTGCAGGTCATGGGCGTGCCTTCCTGAGCCTCGCGCAACAGCGCGGCGTGGACGCCCGCGGCCCGGAGCTGGTCGTCGCGGTGGCAGCGCTTGCATACGAGCGCGGCCTTGATCCGGTACTGCGCCCGGTCGCGGAAAGAGCGCCGGGGATGACGCCCCGCGGAGAAATCGGGATGGCAGCGGGTGCAGGGGAGGTCATGATGCACCGAGGCCCGGAAGGCATCGGCATCGACGGAGGCATCCATGCGCTCGTTGTCCCCGAATACGACGAAGATGCCCGGCTGGCCATGGCAGGCGAGGCAGGCCTGTGCTTCCGGCGACAGGCCGTCGCCCCGGGCGGGGACAGCGCAGACGGAGAGCAGGCACACACCAAGAAGAAATACCGCGAAACCGGCTGTTCGCTGTACTTTCTCCATAGCTACCCCAGGTCGCGCACTCCTTCGGAAGAAAAACCGGGAGAGCGGCATCCACATCGCGCCCGTCCCCTGCCGTGATCTCCTTCAGTGCAGTTCGTAGTCCGGCTCCGCGTGCAACACAGGCATGCGGTTCAGGATCCAGCGGAAGATCAGGATGTGGATCATGAAGATCGAGAGGACCACCATGGTCTCGCGCCACCCGGGGATGATCTCCTCCAGATGGTTCGGCAGGTTCCAGTTCATGGCGACGAGCCCCGTATCGATCCGGTTGACGATGATCCCCGCGGCGGCCCAGAACGCTGCAAACCGGACGACGCCGACGTTCCGTTCCTTCACCCCGTAGGTGAACAAGAGGGCAGGGACCAGGACGAAACCGAGGACCTCGACCAGGAACCAGTAGCCGTAGGGGGTGTTCAGGAGGCCCCAGGCGTCGGCGTGGGCGACGCCGATGACCCGGAACACCAGGTAGACGTACATGCAGACGGCGGCGCCCTGTCCCAGGCCGAGCGTCAGCTTGGGCAGGGTCCTGCGGAACCGCTCGTCGGTCCGGTTCGCCAGGAAGCGCATCGCCAGCGTGCTCACGACGATCACCATGGCAAGGGCCGCATAGATGCTCGAACAGAGGAAGAAGACCCAGATGTACGGGCTGTACCACAGCGGGTGCAGCTTTCCCGGATCGAGCAGCAGCATGGCGCCCAGGGCCGACTGGTGGAGGGTCGAAAGCACGATCCCGGCGATCGTCATGCCGATCGTGAGCAGGAGCGCCCAGCGCCGCACCCGCCGGGAGCGCAGCCATTCGAGGATGGTGGGGCTGAACTCGACGAACTGGACGGTCAGATAGGTGGCCACGTGCCACGCCACCAGGAACAGCACGGACTGGGTGCCGAATCCGATGATCATGGGATAGTAGATCCGCCAGGGCCTTCCCAGATCGCAGAGCAGGTAGATCACGGCGAAGAAATAGCCCAGGAACCCGGTGAGCACCGCAAGCCGCAGGACCGGCTGGTACCCTCTGAACCCGAAGATGTAGTACGCCGTGGCCATGACGAATCCGGTGGCCGAAAGCGGCACGCCGCCGAAGAGCCCCCAGCCGAGGAACAGGCCCCAGGGGTTGACGTTCGACGCGTGAGTCACCGTATAGAGCCCGAAGGTAAAGCGGATCACGATGAGCGGCAATCCCACGCAGAGGATGAGCGCGGCGAGGATATTGAAGGGCGTGATCAGGCTCTTGACGTAATCCGGCCAGGTCATGCCCATGAGCAGCTTGTTCATGAACCATGACCCGAAGCTGTCCGACCCGGTCTTGACTGCCGTGTTCTCGCTCATTTTTTCGCCTCCTCGCCCTTCTGTTGTCGTTCCTGCTCTTCTTTCTCTTCTTTCTCGAACTCATCCCGGTGGCGCATGGCCGCGTAGATCGTCCCGAAGAGGGCCGGCCAGGCAGTCAGCACGATCGGGACCGCGGAGAGAAAGCCCGTGGTTTCCTCGATGAGCGGCTTGTGGGGAAGGTTCGTCGGGAAGTCGAGCTGCTCGAAGGGGACGCCCGAGAGGTACAGCCAGTTTGTCCCGCCCACCTCGGTCTCGCCGAAGATGTGGTCCACGTACTTGCCGGGGTTCTTGTCGATCCGCTCCCGGGCCAGCTTGAGCAGCTCCTCGCGCTTGCCGAAGGTGATCGCGCCCACGGGGCAGGCCTCGGCGCAGGCGGTGAGCTTGCCCTCCTTGATCCGCGGATAGCACATGGTGCACTTCTGGATGCGCGGCTCGAAGGCGCTCCAGTAGTCGTAGGCCGGGATGTAGAAGGGACAGGCCATCATGCAGTAGCGGCACCCGAAGCAGAGGTCGGGGTTGTACATGACCGCCCCCTCCGGCGTCTTCGTGTAGGCGTGGATGGGGCAGGAGGTGAGGCAGGCAGGCTCCTTGCAGTGGTTGCATTGGATCTTCCGGTAGATGGGCCGGTCCGGGTCCTTCGGATTTTCGTAGCGGTTGACCACGGTGTAGGCCTTCACCGTGGGCATGCGCTTCTCCGCGAACACGGAGGCGTCGTCGAAGGGCTTGTCCGGCGCGGGCAGGTTGTTCGCCTCGTTGCATGCCTTTTCGCAGCTCCGGCATCCGACGCAGGCCGTCAGGTCCGTCAAGAGGCCGAAGCTGTTGGGATAGCCGGAGAATTCCTCGGCGGCAAAGGACCGGGCCGTCGGGCCGAGCAAGAGCGTGCCGCCGATGGCGCCGGCCGTTCCCAGAAAGACCCGTCTGTTCATGAGGGTCCCGGAACCTTCCCGCTCCTCTTCTTTCCGCTCATCGCGGGGGACGTCTGCAGACTGTCGGGTTTCTTTTGGCATGGCACCCTCCTTCTGTCACAGGCTTCTGTGTCGTCTTTTTCCGCCCCTTCGCGGCTTATGGCCGGGCCTTTTTATTTTTTGCGTGGCAAAGCTCCGTGCATCCCTTGGGGGCCAGCCCCACGTCGCCCATTCCCCGGTGGCAGGCGAAGCATTTCTGGTGATAGGCGACCTTGAGCCCCGGCATGGACGGGTTTCCGGGGTCCGGAGCGCTGTGGCAGGAGGAGCAGGGCAGGAAGCTGCTCACGACCGATTTCCGGAAGACCGCAGGGCTCAGGTTGTGGCACTGCGCGCAGGTCGCGGCTGCGCCGTTGGCGTGATGGTGGCAGACATCGCACTTGCCGGCAAGGGATACGTGTTTCGCATGGTCAAACGTGACCGGCCCGTATTGGTCCACCAGAGAGCTCAGGACGCGGACTCCGGGAAGACGTGTTGCCGAAGACGAAGCTGCCATGCCCGGTTGCTCCCCGAGAGAGAGATATGCAACAAACAGCACCACCAAGAACAGCAGCAGAACAATGCATGCTCTCTTTTTCATGGTCTTATCTCCCTTCTTTCCCGGGAAGCGGATGAAGATACCGCTTTTTTCGCCTTGTTTCCCGGGGCGATGCGCTCCCTTCGGCCCTTTCCTGTTCTCATGTTGGCTCTATTCTAGCAGAATTTATCAAACCCTGATCCGGTCCCTTCCCGTGCAAGCGCGCCGGGATCAAGCTTCGGTGCATCGATTTCGCGCTGGTCCGGGAAGAGGGGACCGGGCAGGCAAAAAAACAGCCGGGGAAGGACCCTCTGGAGCGGTCCGGCCCCCGGCTTGGGGATTGCGTGTCGGCAAGGGTGCTACTTGCCGGCGTGTTTCTTGGCTTCGGCTTTCTCCTTTTTCCGCTTCCGCCCCGCGAAGTAGGCCTCCACGGGTCTCCATTCAAAGGTCAGGCTCTTGCCCGCAAGAAGTGCAACGCCTTTTGCGGCAAGATTGACCGTCGCCGCCGCCAGGGCAACGAAGAAGCCGATCGGCAGCATTACGATATAGGCGAGACCGATGAACGGCGCCGACGCGATCTTCCCGGCGGTCTTCATGAGGTGCTTGATCCCTCCGGTCTCCCGGATATAGGCAAGGTCGTCCTTGCCGGTCGTGACCACGGTCCGGAACGGCCGGGGCTTCAGGATTTCCCAGAATACCAGGAACACCGCGATCGCCAGAAGCGACAGGACGTATTCGACGCCCTTGATATGGGTCATATAATCGACGAGCGTATACATGGTGTGCCTCCTTTCTCAAGTCTTCTGCGGATACGCTTGGGTATCCCCGCACCCGGACAACACCGCCGCCGGAGCATCACTTTTTCTGTTCCTTCTTCTTGGTCTTCTCTTTCTTCTTCCCAGCCAGGTACGCGTTCTGCGGTCTCCAGTCGTAGGAGATGCTCTTCCCGAACAGGCTGATGACCCCTGCCAGGATCTCGCGGCCAAGCGCAATCGCTACCATGACGATGCCCATGAAGGGCAGGAACACGACATAGAGCAGCCCGATGATCGGCCCTGACAGCAGCATGACCCCGACGGGCAGCCTGACGTAGCGCGCCGCCTCTCCGCCGGGCAGGACCGCTTCCTCGGCAATCTCCACCCGGCGCCCGGTCCGCACGTTCCAATACGTACCTTTGCCGACCTTATGTCCTCCCGTGTATGTAAGCATGATCGCCACCTCCTGTCCTGCATCTCCGCGTTCTTTTGCTTTTCTTCGGAGCGTCCATCCTCTTCCCCTTCTCTCCTCTTCTTTTAATTCATTGATATCAAAAAAACCGCTTTCGGTAAATTGGAAGATCGTCCTATTTTTGCGGAAAAGATGTCCTAGAATGCGGGGGCTCAGGGATGAGCGGTGATGGGCGAAAAGCTTAGGCGTGACGCAGGCGTCAGGGAAAGAAGAAAAGCGTCGTTATTCCGGGAGATTAGGACGTGCTTGCCGACGTTGACGGAGAGGGCGCTTTCGGTTCGAAAGATCGGTGTATCACGGCGCCATGCTCTCGGCGATCCTGAGAAGCGCAAAGGGAGGGGACTTCATCGCAACGATCATCGAACTGTCTCCCGCGTCCCAGGAAACCCTGCTGCAGACCTCGTTCCGACCGCAGCGGCCGACCAGGAGGAGCGCCTTTCTCCCCTTGAGGTCATAGGGCACCGACTCCGTGACCTCGCGGATCCTGATCCGGTCATCGAGCGCGGCCCGTCCCGCCGCTGTCTGGGAAATGACGAGCACGGGCCCGGCAAGGCCTGCGCGATTGAAGACCAGGAGCGTGGCCCGATAGGGTTGCGTCTGCGCCCAGATCTCCGCGGGGGGCCACGTCACGTCCTGGGGGAAGTAAGCGGGGACCCGGAGGTCCCGGATGTGCAGTTTCGCCCGGACCGCTTCGACGCTGGCATAGGTGCGCAGGGTGCCCTGCTGCAGGAGCGGGACCCGGTTCAACGCCGTTAAAACGACGAGGACCGCGATGACGGTCAGCGCAAAGAAGAGAAAGCTCCGGATCCTGGCGCGCATACGGTCTCCCTCGGTCAGACGACGAAATAGCATATCCCCGTTATGACGAGCAGCGCGACAATAAGGAGTGGCCACCCGCCGTCGCTTTGCCTGCGCGGCGCGTTTTTGAGCCGTTCGATCCTGCTCCGGAGCTGCAGATCGTGGCTGTACTCCTGAAGCGGAACTGCCGTTGCGCGCAGTTCCTTTGCGGGGCCCGGGGGCTGGCCGGGCCGCGAATAGAATTTCTTGAGCGTCGCTGCAAGGGCGTCCGGCCTTCCCGTGGCCGCGACTGCCATGTCGTCGCAGATCTTCTCCTCGTTCCTGACCGCCCGCCGGAACTCCACGAGCACCAGGGGGTTGAAGAAGAGGAGCATGCGGAGCAGGAACGCGGCGAGCAGGACCGGCCGCCTGCTGCGTATGATATGGGCGATCTCGTGCGCGAGGGCGGCACGGACCTGCTCCCCGTCCAGGGCCTGCAGGAGCCCGCTCGACACGAAGACCATCGCCGTTCTGCCGGTCGAGGAAAAGAGCACCATCTCATCGTCGTCGATGATCACGGTTTTGGGCCTGGCAAGGGGGAGCGAATGCAATGCCTCATCCAGCCGCTCCCGCATCGCAGGGTCGTCCGTCTCCTCGATACCGTTGCCGGATTCACGCGCGTGCCGCAGAATGGGCAGCAGTTCCTGAAAAAAAAAGACCAGGGACGTCCCGCCCAGGAGCAGGAGAAAGAAGACGGAGAACGGGATCGTCCCGAAGAGCTCCAGTGCCAGCCATCGCCCGCTGTCGAAGAGAGCGTCTGCCCGGAAGAACAGGGAACCGCGGCCGGGATTGATGGCCTGGAAGAGGGGAAAGGAGAAGACGGGGAAGAGCACGGTGAGTACGCGGTAGCGCTGCTTCACGGCCGGGTCTTCGATCTTCCAGGCGCGGAGCGCCCCGTCCGCTATGATCACGGCGATGAACGCATGCAGGAAGGACTGCGTCACATACCTGCCTGCAAGGGATTGGAAGAGGTCCGGAAGATTCATGCCTTCACGCTTCGGGCCCCCGGAGCGTCAGGCGCCCCCGGGAAAGAAGCTTCGTTGTTGTCATCATTATACTAAAAAATGCCGTGGCCTACGCGCCGAATCGCGCGGCGCGAATGTACGAACAACGACCCGGGCTCCACGGAACTGCTTGCCTTTTCCCGAAAATTGGCATATGCTCTAGAGCACGTGCGAATGACAAGTAAGAATTAAGAAGGAAGAAAGGGCGATCCCCATGGCCGATAAACCAGCTATTTCCTGTCCGGAATGCAAGGGCAAAGGTTCCGTCACTTGCCCGGTCTGCCGCGGCCAGGGACGGCGTCCCAGCTCCAACGCTTCGCAGCGTCCCTGCCTTAGTTGCCACGGCAAGGGAACGAGCGTCTGTCCCCGCTGCCGGGGCGCGAGAAAAGTGGCGAGCGAGACATAGTTTTCCTCCTCACTGCTTTCTTCACCCTTCTCACATGCCGTATCGGGGGGGCAATGACACAGCCAGCTGCCTGGAACACCGGATCCCGCGTCGATCATTTCATCCTCGTCGTGGACAGCGAGCCCCAGGGCCTGATCTCCTTGTCCATGATCATCCAGCGTCTCGGGTATCATGCCTGCTCGGCGCTCGGCGTGGGCAATGCCCTGGAGATGGCAAGTGCCAAGACGCCCTGCCTGGTGATAACCGAACTCAATCTCAAAGGGTTGGGCGGTCTGGATCTGCTGGAGCTTCTCCGGCAACGACCGGAACCCGTACCCGTCATCATTATGGCCCGGGATCGTACGCCGGAGATCGAGGAGCGCTGCCGTGCGGCCGGTGCCGCTGCCTGTCTCGAAAAACCGGTCCAAGTCACGGACCTCTACCAGGCCATCCAGCCGATCATCGAGCCAGGCTCCCGCCGCGCGCACGTCCGGATCGCGACCCGCCTCTCCGTGACCGTGGATGACCGCCCCCTGGATTGCGCAGACGGCGAATGCGTAACGAACCTGTCCGTGAACGGGATGCATCTGCGGACCCGGAAAGCCTATCCCGTGGAAGCACAAGTCCGCATCGTGGCGACGTTAAACGAGGAAAAGATCGAGGCCGCGGCGCGGGTCGCCTACAACAGCCCTCCGGAAGAGGGGGCGTCCGTGATGTGGGGCATCGGCCTGCAGTTCCTCCGGACCTCGCCGGAGGCAGGGGAGATCATTCGCCGGTTCATCAACGACGAGGTTACGCATGGGATAGATCCGAAGTGATGTAATAGAAAACCGAAGCGGGCAGAGGCAAGACGCCGAAAAGGTCAGCGCGATGACACGGGACCGGCAATAAAAACACTAAATATTCAATATAGTAACAACTAACTGCTGCTCCTGCTGGAGAGCCCGAGCCGTCTTTCGAAGGTAAAATATGGATTCCTGGATTCTATATATGGAAGGTGCTGGTCCCAGCATTTTTTCATAAAGACTTATTTTTACAATATGATATATAGATAAGACCTGCCTGTCATCATATTTGCCCCCTTCACCCTCAAGAAGTACTTGCCTTTTTCAACAAATTGTCCTATCTTATCTGAGTTGCAATCTCGCCTCCTTGTGTTCAGAACCAAACCGCAGCGATACCGATAAAATATGGACATGCAACTTTGACCAGGCTTCATTGTATTTACCTATTTGAAAAATAAATAAAATTTGTTATACACAGAAAGAGGGCTATGAAAAAAAACATTCTGTCGTAAGGTAACAAAAAATAAATTTCTCTCATAATATCATCTGGTTAACCAAAACGTTTTGACGGATTTCCGGCAAACCCCGTTCATTCCTGCAGCATATCAGCATCAGCCCATTTAGCGTGTTTTTATCAGTTCCGAGGATATATCCTCGCAGGGTAGTTTATTGCCCAAAGGTAATGCAACTACCGCAGCGAGGAATGACGTGCTCTTATTTTGACTTGGAGGGTACTTATGCGAGTGGCGCATATTGAGCCGAAAATCGGAAAGGATGACGTGATCCGGCTGCTGGGCGGCCGCAGGGGCGGGTCTGTTTCTTCGTCGATCAAAAAAAGTTTCGATGTCTGGTCCGGACGGGTCAGCGGGCTGATCGAGCCCCATCTTTCCTATCTGGTCAGGCCGATCGAGCGTATCGATACGCAGGGTTTCACGGTGGGCGGCGTGTCCTTCACGAGCGCCCGGATCAGCCGGACCCTGCGTGAGTGCGATGCTGTTGTCTGCTTCATCGCGACGATCGACGACGGCATCGAGCGCAAGGTAAACGCACTCATGCAGGCACGGAAGCTTTCGGAGGCCTCGATCCTCGATTCCATGGGTTCCGTGGCCGTTGAGAACATGGTCAATCAGTTTCATGGGCGCACGGAAACGGAGCAGCGGGGCAAGGGGCGATCGGTCACGATCCGGTTCAGCCCGGGCTACTGCGACTGGAACATCGCGGAGCAGAAGAAGCTGTTCGGCCTCTTCGACGCCGGGAAGGTCCCGGTTACCCTGCGCGGCGATTCGTTCCTGATGGGACCGCGCAAGTCCGTGTCGGGCCTCTTCGGCATTCTGCCGTACGACAACGGCGGCATTGTCGCGTCCTACAACCCCTGCACCGAGTGCGGCAAGCAGGGATGCATCGCCCGTCGTGCGGCACGAAAGGCGGGCTGAGTTCCCCTGCACCGCTTTTGCGATCAACACGAGATTATCAGAAATGAGGAATCCATGATGACACGAAAAGGACTGGAAGGCGGTCAATACCGCCCCCTTACCGAGAGCGATATCGAACAGATCCACAGGACGAGCATGCGGGTCTTTGCGGAAGTGGGGGTCCTGGTGAACTCGGCCGCGGCCCGGAAGCTGTTCCAGGACGCCGGCGCGTCGGTGGACGAGTCCCGCAACGTGGTCACCTTTCCGCAAGAGCTGGTCATGGAGCTTGTGGGCAAGGCGCCGTCCGTGATTACCCTCTGCGGCAGGGGGGAGAACGGCGAGCTGGACTGCGAGGTCGGCGGAACGAAGGTGAACCTGGGCACGGGCGGCACGGCCCTGAACGTGCAGGACCCGGGCAGCACCGAATCGCGTCCGTCGCAGCTCCGGGACGTCCAGGACATGGCACGCGTGGTGGAGGCCCTGGAAAACATCCACTTTTACATGCTGAACGTCTACCCCAACGACCTTTCGGGCGAGGAAGTGGACGTGAACCGTTTCGGTGCGGCCCTGAACCGTACGCGCAAGCACATCATGGGCGGCGTCTACACCATCGAAGGCGTGCGCAACGTCATCAAGATGGCCGAGGCGATCGCGGGTTCGCCGGAAAAACTGCGGGAGCGGCCGTTCATCTCCATGGTGACCTGCCTGGTGAGCCCCTTCAAGATGGACGACCACTACAGTACACTCACCATGGAGGTCGCCCGTCACGGCATTCCCGTCGTCGTCCCTTCGGAACCTCTCTGCGGCGCAACGGCGCCGATCACCCTCGCCGGCAACCTGGTCATTCAGAACGTTGACTCCCTCTCGGGCGTGATGCTCGCCCAGCTCACCAACCCCGGCACCCCGACCATCTACGGCTGCATCTCCTCCATCACGGACCTGAGCGACATGAAATATCTCGCCGGCGCGGTCGAGATGGGGATGATGAACGCCGCCGCGGCCCAGATGGCGCAGTTCTATGCCCTGCCGTATTACGCCACGGCCGGAATGACCGACTCGAAGGTGAACGACGCCCAGGCCGGGTATGAGTCCGGCATCGGGAGCGTTATGGCGGCCTTGGCGGGCGCGAATTTCATCCACGACGCCGCGGGCTTCCTCGAGTTCTGCATGACCGCCTCGTATGACAAGCTGGTGCTCGACAACGAGATCATCGGCATGGTCATGCGGGCGGTGGAAGGCATTGCGGTCAACGAGACGACCCTGGCATTCGACGAGATCAAGAAGGCAGGGCCGGGCGGACACTTCGTGTCGTCTCGCCACACGCGGCGCTACATGCACACGGAGCAGTACCATCCGACCCTGAGCGACCGGAGCACGCGGGACCGCTGGAACGAGGCCGGGGCACAGGACACACGGGAGCGTGCGGCGAAACAGGCCGGGGATATCCTGGCGCAGCCCGCAGAGCCGGTCCTGTCCGCGGCGGTGCGGGAGCGGATCAAGAAGGAGATCCCGGGCATCAAGCCGTTCATCATGAATTAAAGGAACGCCATGATCATTATCGGAGAAAAGATCAATGCCACGCTGAAGCGGGCGCGGGAGATCATCCTGGCGCGCGACGCGGACAGTCTGCGCGCGCTTGCGAAAGAACAGGCCGACGCCGGGGCGAACTTCATCGATGTGAACGTCGGCACCGGTGAGGGCACCCGGGAAGACGAGATTGCGGCAATGCGCTGGGCCGTGGAGACCATCCGGCAGGACGTGCAGACCCCGCTCTGCATCGACAGCGCGGACCCGGCCGTGCTCGACGCGGGGCTCGCCGCCGTTTCAGGAAGTCAGTGCCTGGTCAATTCCGTCAAAGCCGCGGAATCCAGTCTCGCGGCGATCGTACCGCTTGCGAAGAAATACGATTCCCTGCTCGTGGGCCTGGCCATGGACGAAACCGGGATTCCCAAGACCGTGGAAGGCAGGATCAAGGCCTGTGAAGCCATCGCTGCTGCCTGCGAAAAGCACGGCGTGCCTGTTGCGAACCTTTTTTTCGACCCCCTCGTGGTTCCGGTGAGCACCGACGGCAGCCAAGGCATGTGCACGCTCGATACGCTTCGGGAGATCAAGAAGAAGTTTCCGCAGGCCAAGACCACCATGGGGCTCTCGAACATCTCCTTCGGCCTGCCGGTCCGGCCGCGGGTCAATCAGGCCTTCATGCACATGGCCGTGTCTGCGGGGCTCGACTCGGCCCTGGTGAACCCCATGGACAAACAGATGATCGCGGCGATCCGCACGGCCGAGGTCCTTGCGGGATGCGACCGGCACTGCCGCCGCTACCTCAGGGCCGCGAAAGAGGGGATCGTGCAATAGGCAGAATAGAAAACCTTTTCACCGCGAAGACGCACCCTGCACTCGCGCTGGCACTCGTAACCGCTGGGTGCAGGCAAAGAGCGCGAAGGTTCGCTAAAACGATAATATGGTATTCGTGTTTTCCTTGGCGTTCTTTGCGCCTTAGCGGTTATTGATTTTGATCTTTTTCGAGGAGGATTCATTTTGTCCGACACATTCAGACCGGGAGTGGTCGTCAAACCCTATGAACGGTTGAACGCCGAGCAGATCGAGCTGCTGCACAACGCCTCGCTGCGCATCCTCGATGATCCGGGGATCTGGTGCTACAACGAGCGGGCGGCCAGGCTCTTCGGCGATCACGGCGCCCGGGTACGCGAGGAAACCGCGCACGACGCGAAGTACTGGCGCATCAGCATCCCGGCCAAGCTGGTCGAGGACGCGATCGCCTCATCGCCGTCCAAGATCGTGCTCGGTGCGCGGGCTCCGGAGAATCGCCTCATGCTGGACGCGGAGGTGCCGCGCGTGTACTTCGGCTCCGGGTCCGAGGCCAACGTGTGGCTCGAAACAGAGCTGGAGGAGTTCGCGAGCACGAGCGACAGCGGGCGGAAGCTCCTGCTCCCGCGCCACGCCGAGCTGCGGGGCTCGACGGCCCTGTTGGCGCGCGCCGCCAGGCTCTGCGACCGCCTCGAACACCTCGACTTCTTCATCCGGCCGCTCAACATCCAGGACCCGGGGATCGACGGGAACAACCACGACGCGAACAAATTCTTCGCGAGCCTGAACAACATCACGAAGCACGTCCAGGCCGGATTGACGAAGCTCGACCGGCTGCCCGACGTGGTGCGCATGGCCGAGATCGTGGCAGGCGGGCCCGAGGCGCTCCGCGCAAACCCGGTCATTTCGTTCATCGCCTGTTTGTTCAAGAGCCCGCTGCAGCTCGTGGACGACACGGCGGACAAGGTCTTCGCCATCGTCGAGGCAGGCCTGCCCCTGGTCATCTCCTCGTCTCCCCAGGGAGGGTCGTCGGCGCCGATCCAGGAGGCGGGCATGGTGGCCCAGATCAATGCCGAGATCCTCGCGGGCGTGGCCATGACGCAGCTCATCCGGAAAGGCGCGCCGGTGCTCTACGGGAGCGTGGCGGTGCGGGCGCGGCTCGACGATCTGTTCGATCTCTACGGCTGCCCGGAGTTCAACCAGTACAATATCGATTCCGTGCAGCTCGCGCGGCATTACCGCATTCCCTGTTATTCCTCGGCCGGCGTGGGTGACGCGAAGGTCCCGGGCATGCAGGCGCTCTACGAGAAGATGCTGACCCATACCTCTATGACCATGAGCGGCGCGCAGTACATCCATTACGCCTTCGGTCTTTTGGACCGGACGAACACCTTTTCGCCGCTGCAGGCAGTGCTCGACAACGAGCAGATCGGGAAGATCAAGCACGGCGCGCGGAGCGCCAAGATCGATGCGGCCGTGGTGGACGACGCGGTCAAGATGGAGCAGCAGGTGATGGCCACGTCCCATCGCCTCTTCACGCGCCACGCCCGCAAGGCACTGCACGCGGGCGACGTGTCGGACCCCTATCTGTTCGCCGCCAAGGACCAGGAGGACCGCGTGCTGGAGAACGCGGTGGCACGCCTTGCGGAGCTCGAAAAGCAGCCGGCCCCGCATCTGGATAAAGAGACCGTGGACCGGATCTACCGGGAGGTGCCGGGTATCCTGCCGGGACTCCGGGAGGGATTATACGTTAATTCTTAAACCGCGAAGACGCAAAGAGCGCCAAGAAAAGGCCGAGGGGTTGAGCTCTTCATTCGCGATCTGCTTAGCGTCTTGGCACCTTTGCGGTTCACAGGTTTTTAAAGGAAAGGAGACCACACCATGGAACAAACCGAACTGATCGAGAAGATCGCCTTCAACGTGATCCAGGGCCGGGTCGAAGCCGGCGACGAGGGCGTCCAGGAGGGGCTCGAAGGGCAACCCGCGACCTCGGAGCTGGTGACCGAGGCCGTGGACCAGGGGGTCGCCCCGGAGAAGATCGTTCTCGAAGGGCTGACGAAACCCATGGAGGAAGTGGGCAGCAAGTTCGAAAAGGGGGAATACCTCATCCCGGACATGCTCGCGGCCGCCGAATGCGTCGGCGCGGCCATGGACATCCTGAGCCCCCACCTGCTCCAGTCCGGGATCGAGAGCAAGGGCAAGTTCGTGATCGTGACCGTCGCCGGGGACGTGCACGACATCGGGAAGAACATCGTGGCCATCATGCTGAAAGGCGCGGGCTATGAGGTCGTCGATCTCGGCAACGACGTCTCTGCCGACCGGATCGTGAAGGCCGTCAAGGAACAGGATGCGCCGTTCCTCGGCCTCTCGGCGCTCCTCACCACGACGATGCGCAACATGAGCGACGTGATGCAGAAGCTGGAAACGGAAGGCCTGCGCGACAAGGTAAAGGTGCTGATCGGCGGCGCACCCACGTCGACCGAATTCGCGAAGCAGATCGGCGCCGACGCCCATTGCCGCGACGCGTTCCAGGCGATCGAGGCGCTGAAGCAGTTCGCTCCGGCCGCGGCATAGCGCGGCGCGTTCCCGGAACGGGAAACTGCCGAACAAGGAGACCCCATGACGAAACAGGCCTATTCGCAGGCGGCGAACACGGGGAAGTATGAAAAGACCTCCGGGCTCCTGGGCAAGTACGACAACGTGCGCCGGTTCTGGGAGGACCAGATCACCGGGATATTCCTCCGCCCCGCGCTGAACGAGCTGGTGGAGCGCAAGCGGGCGCAACTGGATCGCGTGCGCATCCTCGACCTGGGCTGCGGGAGCGGCGACGGCTACGACCTCATCATGGGGGTGAACACCAAGGACCCGGGCATCTACGAGTACATCACCCAGGCGCTCACCCAGGACATGCTGCGGGAATACATCGGGCTGGAGCTCAACGCCGACCTCCTGGCCCAGGCGAGTGTGGACCACGCCGGCAATCCCAAGGCGCGGTTCCTCCAGGGAGACCTGTCCACGGGCCTTCCGCAGGACGTGCGGGACATGGAGGCCTTCGATATCTATTTCACCTCCTACGGCACACTTTCCCATTTCCACGACGAAGAGAACGTGCGGCTGATCGCCGACGTGTTCCGGCACGCGGCGAACAACGCGCTCTTCGTCGGCGACTGGCTCGGGAGGTATTCCTACGAGTGGCAGGACCTGTGGCACCATCCCGCGGACCGGGAATATTTCATGGACTATCGCATCTCCTACATCTACCCGGAAGAAGAGCGGGCCGCAGCAGAGGTCACGAGCTTCCCCCTCCGACTCATGAATCGAGACGAGATTACGAACATCGTGACCCGCGCGGCGCAGGAGGCCGGCGTCTCGGTGAAGCAGCATGCGCTCTTCGACCGGTCGATGCTGATCGGCAGGCACATGGACACGAACGACTATAACAAGAACACGGTTTCGATCCGGTCCGCCGTCAACTCCCTGTTCGAGGGGTACGTACGCACCGATCTGGAGCGGCTTTTCGTCGATTACGTGCCGCGGCCGGGCTTCGACCATTTAAACGCGTTTTTGGAATCCTTCTTTCTTTCCTGCAACGCCCTAGTCACGTTCACGATCTCGCTGCTCCGGGAGTACGATCCGGAGGCGCGGAAATTCGGCCGGGTCCCCGAGATCCTTCCCTACTACCCCGAGCCGCTCAAGCGTACGATGCAGTCCATGCTGCAGGTCGTGGAGGGTATGGGCTGGGTGCGGTGGGGCGACGTGCGCTCCAACGTGATCGAGCCGCAGCTCGGCTACTGCCTGCGGGAACTGGAGATGCGGTTCCAGCAGGGGATGGGCACGGGCCATGGGCTGGTGGGGGTGTGGGAGATCGTAAAGGGGTAACGTATGTGCGGTATAACGGGGATCTGGGGCGCCGTTGACGTCAAGACGGTCGAGGCCATGATGGAGGGCTTGGGACATCGAGGGCCGGACGACCGGGGGGTCTTTTCCTCACCCGCAGGCGGCGGCGTCCTGGGTCATACGCGGCTCAGCATCATGGACCCCGAGAAAGGGCACCAGCCGCTCTTCAGCGAGGACCGGAAGAAGGCCATCGTGGCGAACGGCGAGATCTATAACTTTCCGCAGCTTCTGCCCGAACTGGCGAAACGCCACCAATTCAGCACGAAGAACGACAGCGAAGCGATCGTCCATCTCTACGAAGAGCGCGGTACGGACACGGTCTCCCGTCTCGACGGCATGTACGCCTTTCTCATCGCCGACGGCGCCGACCTCTTCGCGGCCCGGGACCCTATCGGCATCAAGCCGCTCTATTACGGGAAGCGGGGAGGGGATCTGCTCTTCGCGTCGGAGATCAAGGCCCTCTCCCCCTACTGCGATACGGTGCATGAGTTCCCCCCGGGCACGTGGTACCACTCGCAGCGCGGATTCGAGGCCTTCTATACCGTTCCGGAGATCGAGCCTGAGGACCTGACCGCGGAGGCCTGCGTGCGCCTGATCCGGGAGACGGTGGAACGGTCCGTGGTGAAGCGGCTCATGAGCGACGTGCCTGTGGGCGCCTTCCTTTCCGGCGGCCTGGACAGCAGCATCATCGCCGCCGTGGCGCGCAAGCACCTGCCCGAGCTGCACACCTTTTCCGTGGGCACCGAAGGGAGCCGCGACATCGAGGCTGCGCGCGTGGTCGCCCGCCATATCGGCAGCATTCACCATGAATACCTCCTCACGGAGCAGGAGATCCGGGAAAAGCTCCCGGAGATCATCTACGCGCTCGAGTCCTTCGACCAGGACCTCGTCCGGAGCGCCATCCCCTGCTACTTCACGTCCCGGTTGGCGGCGGAGCACGTGAAGGTCATCCTGACCGGCGAAGGGGCGGATGAGCTCTATGCGGGGTACACCTATTACAAGGACATCGACGATCCCGGGACACTGAACCGCGAGCTCAGACGTTCCGTGTCCTCCCTGCACAACATTAATTTACAACGCGTGGACCGGATGACCATGGCCCACTCCATCGAGGGGCGCGTTCCCTTTCTCGATCTCGAATCCATCAGCCTCGGCCAGCGCATCCCGCCGGAGCTCAAGCTCTCCGGAAACAACAGGATCGAGAAGTGGATCCTGCGTAAGGCCTTCGAGGACCTGCTGCCGCCGGAGATCGCCTGGCGCGTGAAGGAGCAGTTTGACGAGGGGAGCGGTGTGGCCGCGCTTCAGGAACGGAGCGTACCGGGCAAGAACAACGGGCGCGTAGCCGAGCAGGGCATCAAGCTGCGGTCCGCCGAAGAGGCGGCCTACCTCGACATCTTCAAGAACGTCTTCGCGCAGCCCGAGATCATCCTGGCGAACGTGGCCCGCTGGGCCGAACGGCCGGTGTAGCGCGATACTTCTTAGTTCGAACAAGGTAGAACAAAACATAAAGCCGAAAGATCCACTCGCGCAAAGTCGCTAAGTCGCAAAGAACGGCAGAAGCATAAATTCAAGGTTTTCTTAGCGTCTTGGCGTCTTGACGCGCTAATCGTTTTTGCCTTTATAATGTTCCGTTGTTTTCTTTGCGTTCTTTGCGGCTAAGCAGTCCTTCTCTTTGCATCGCTTCCGCCCATGATCGAACTTAAGGACGTCTCCAAGACCTACGATCAACGCCACGCGATCCATCCCCTCGACCTCTTCTTCGCCGAAGGCCGGACCACGGTGCTCATCGGACCGAGCGGCTGCGGAAAATCCACGATCCTCCGGCTCATCATCGGCCTCATCCCCCACGACACGGGCGCTGTTTTCTTCAACAAGGCCGCAATCGGGCAGCGCGACATGATCCCGCTGCGGCGCAAGATGGGTTACGTCATCCAGGAAGGCGGTCTCTTCCCGCACCTGACGGCCCGGGGCAACGCCGCGCTCGTGGCGCGCTATCTCGGCTGGGACCGCGTCCGGATCGAGGACCGCATCGACGAGCTTGCCGATCTCACGCAGTTCCCCCGGGAGGGCCTGGATCGCTTTCCGGCCCAGCTTTCGGGCGGCCAGCGGCAGCGCGTGAGCCTGATGCGCGCCCTGATGCTCGATCCCGACGTGCTGCTCCTCGACGAGCCCCTGGGGGCGCTCGATCCCTTGATCCGCGCAGATCTCCAGGCGGACCTGAAGCGCATCTTCCGCACCCTCGGCAAGACCGTGGTCCTGGTGACCCATGACATGGGGGAGGCGGCATTTCTCGGCGATACGATCGTGCTCTTGCGCGAGGGCAGCGTGGTGCAGCAGGGCAGCATCGACGATCTCCTGCACCGGCCGGCCGATCCCTTTGTGACGCGGTTCATCAATGCCCAGCGGAGTCCCCTGGAGTCCGTGCAGGGAGGGGACGCATGAAGGCACGTGCAGGCGCGGCCTGCCTTCTGTTGCTCGCCGTCGCCTCGGCCCCCTGTGCTGCCAAGGCCGCGGACAACGCTCAGGGGGGCATGGTCAGGGTGGGATCGAAAAAGTTCACCGAGTCGGTGATCCTGGGCGATATGGCCGCGGACCTGGTGCGGGAAGCGGGCGGGCCGGCGATCCATCGCCGGGAGCTCGGCGGCACGCGCATCCTCTGGAGCGCCTTGCAGAAGGGCGATATCGACGTCTATCCCGAATACACCGGCACGATCAGCGAGGAGATCCTTGCGGGCCAGGGACTGCACGGCTACGAGGCGATCAAAAAGGCGCTCGCGAAGCAAGGGATCGAGATGACCCGGCCTCTGGGGTTCAATAACACCTACGCCATCGGGATGAACGAGAAGCGCGCCGCTGCGCTCCATATCACGGCGATCTCCGACCTGCGCGACCATCCCCGGCTCACGTTCGGATTCGGCAACGAGTTCATGGACCGCGCGGATGGCTGGCCAAGCCTGCGGCGGAGCTACCGTCTGCCGCAGAAAGACGTCCGGGGCATGGACCATGACCTGTGCTACCGCGGTCTCGCGTCCGGCTCCATCGACGTCATGGATCTGTACGCAACGGACGCCGAGATCTCCTACTACCATCTCCGCGTGCTCAAGGACGACCTGCGGCACTTCCCGGTCTATAACGCCGTGTTCCTCTACCGCGCCGACCTGGCGAAACGCGCGCCCCGCGTGGCGGCTGCGCTCCATCTCCTGGAGGGAAAGATCACGGCAGCCGAGATGTCCGCCCTGAACCGGAGGGTGAAGATCGACAAGGTCCCGTCGCAAGTCGTTGCCGCCGACTTTCTCGCGCAGGAGCTCGGGATCGTCGTCAGCACACATCAGGAATCTGCCCTTGATCGCCTGGCCCGGAACACGAAGGACCATATGGCGCTCGTGGCCATTTCCCTGTCCGCGGCGATCCTCCTTGCCATCCCCCTGGGCATCGCCGCTGCCAAGCTTCCGCGCTTCGGACAGGTGATCCTCGGCGTGGTCGGGATCATCCAGACCATCCCGTCCCTGGCTCTGCTCGTGTTCATGATCCCCCTCCTCGGTATCGGCGGTCCGCCCGCGATCATGGCGCTCTTCCTGTACAGCCTGCTGCCGATCGTGCGCAACACCTTCGCGGGCCTGCACGACGTCCCCCTCGCCTTGCGCGAGTCCGGCGAGGCCCTCGGTCTTTCCGCCGGTGCACGGCTCCGGCTGATCGACCTGCCCATGGCGTCGCGCACGATCCTGGCAGGGATCAAGACCTCCGCCGTGATCAACGTGGGCACCGCCACGCTCGGGGCGCTCATCGGCGCGGGCGGATACGGTCAGCCCATCCTGACCGGCATCCGGCTGGACGATATCGGGCTCATCCTGCAGGGCGCCGTGCCCGCTGCCGTGCTGGCCCTCCTTATGCAGGGCGGGTTCGAGCTGGCGGAGCGGCTCCTCGTCCCGAAGGGGCTAAGGATCAAGCCGCAGAGCTAATCGATCGCGAAAAAACTCTATCCAAAGGGTAAGACCCTTTTACCGCAGAGGCGCGAAGAAGTTGAGAATAAAACCGAATTACCCTCTTTATATCCTTCCATAGTTCTTCCATCGACACAGAATCATAAAAACGATTGCCACATAAGGCACATAAGGCACATAAGGCACAAATTGAATTCCTGAAGATCGATAAAAGACGGAATTTGCCGCAAGGAACGCAAAGATTACAAAGGCAATCCTGGATTCCCTTAGCGGCCTTAGCGCCTTTGCGGTAAAAAGGTTTTTCAAGACTTTTTGTGCCTTATGTGCCTTCTGTGGCTAAAAAAGGTTTTGTCGGGACCAGTCTTATCTAGCGCTTATCTCAGTATTTGGTAAGATGTGGGGAAGGGGACAGCACGATATGAGCAGCGACAGCGAGGGAAAAAGCGCGACTCTTCCGGGGCAGGACGAGCGGATCACGAAGAGCCTGCGCTACTCGGTGATCGACGGCGGCTTCTCCGCGGCCATGATCGGGTTCGGCGAGTCCTTCTTCACGGCCTACGCCCTGCTCATGAAGGCCACGGCGCTGCAGGTGGGGCTCCTCAGCGCCCTGCCCCCGGCCCTGGGTTCGCTGCTTCAGTTCTTCGCGAACCGCGTGACCCGCGCCTTCGGCTCGCGCAAGCGGACCGTGGTCACTGCCGCCCTGGGCCAGGGCCTCATGTACGTGCCCATTGCCCTCGTTTTTTTCACCGGCCTCGCCCGCGTTCAATACCTCATCCTCTTCGCCTGTCTCTACTGGTCCTTCGGCCTGATCCTCGGCCCTGCCTGGAACAGCTGGATGGGCGATCTGGTGCAAGAGAACCAGCGGGGCTCCTACTTCGGCAGGCGCAGCAAGATCACGGGCGCCGCCACCTTCGTTGCCCTCCTCGCAGGAGGATGCATCCTCAGCAAGTTCGAGGGCAGCGGCCATTGGACGCAGTACAACGGGTTCGTGCTCATCTTCTTCCTTGCCCTGGCCTGCCGCATGGTCTCCGTCCTGTTCCTCTCGAAAAAGTACGAGCCCCCCTCTACCCCCCAGCAACGCCCGGCCTTCGGGTTCCTGGAATTCGTACAGCAGGCCCGGCATCGCAACCATGGCCGCTTCGTGCTGTATCTCGGATTCATGAACTTCAGCGTGTACCTCGCGGCCCCTTACTTCACACCCTATATGCTCGACGGGCTGCACCTGAATTACCTCACCTTCACGGTGGTGAATGCGGCCGCCATCGTTCTTATTCCGCTGATTTCAGGCCAGCGATTCCAGCCGAAATCGGCCACCCATTCCATTGATTTCAGGCCACCCCGCGATGTGACGCTGGGTGAAGCCACTATGTCATGATTCTTTGTGTTTGTC
>JBJKRX010000161.1:0-10132 GCA_046704425.1 Nitrospirota bacterium | reverse complement strand
AAGTAAAACATCCGTACCCGAGCCAAAGGCTTTGCGTGAACTACCCGAGGTAGGAGCCGTATGAACTAATCGTTCTCGTACGGATCTGTGCGGGGGGTGCCTGGCAACAGGCATCCCTACCGCGATTACCTAAAGGTGCTCCGGCGGTGAGCAACCGGCGATGGCTCAGTTGCTCAGGAAAATATAGTGTTGCAGCAGATCGGCTTTCCCCAGCGTATAGTGAAACGGCAGCATGCGGGGGATTTGATATATCGGATTGACCCGCTTTTGGAGTTCCGCGAGCACCGCCTTCGGCAGGAGAAAATGGTTCAGGATGACCTTGGCCGGCGCTACGAATACCCGGTTGTCGCGGACCTCGAGGCGAAGCGCCGCATAGCCGTCGAAGCGATCGTTCACCATGAACTTTTCGACGAGTTTCCTGTCTTGCGGGGCCAGCGTAGTGGCCGGAATGCTGAACTCCAATTCAACGTAGGGGGGGCTGAATTTGATCAGGAACTTATCGTAGCGAAAGTTGAGCCGCTTCGCCGTCCTCGCGAATTCATCCTGTATCGTCCGTTCCGGAATCAGTACCTTGACGCCAAGATTCGCATGCGAAGTGATTTTGAACGTGTGCGCGCTCCGTAACGCCTTGAAATCGATTTTCGGATCGTCATATTGCACGGCGACATCGACCGGGACGCCGTTTACCGGCAGCGACACGAATTTTATGAACAAGGACTTCGGGTTCCCGCTTGTATCGTCCGCAGCGCTCGTTTTTATCTCTACGCGTTCGCATTTCACGGTTCTTCTCAGTGCCCTCGCGATCTCCCCGTCAAGGGATTCCCGGGAATGGAGATCGGACGCGGCGAAAAGGACGAGAACGACCGACAGGATCGGAAGTGCGCGCGCGAGGAACTGTGCGGAAAATCTATTGTTGAACCAGTTTGCCGTCTTCAATGGAGAGTTCCTTTGCATGATACAGTTTGGGATCCGGCACGCTGATGCGATAGTGGCCGACGCTTTTGGTCCCGGACCGGGTGTACACGTAGGGTGCTCCGCTCGCGGGATCGTTGCCGATATGATCGAGGAACGCGGGCCGGAGCTGTTCCAGTTTCCGGGGGTATTCCATGTTGACGACGAAGTAGGCTTCTACGGCCTTTGCAAGGTTCTGGAGGTCGGACAACGCCTGCTCCCGTGACGAGGCATACGTCTGTTTCGGGGGCTTGTAGTTGCTGCTGCCGCCTCTCCAGTACAGGACGGCGGCGTAGCCGAGGATGATCGCGATGATCACGATCAGGAAGGAGAAAAAAACGATGAGCTTCTTCTTGCGCATGGTCAGGGGCCCTGCCTCATGATGTCATCCCCGCAGCCGATTAAGGACGGGGGGGGGCAGGTGTCAGCAGCACGGCGTTGCGACG
This sequence comes from Nitrospirota bacterium, assembly GCA_046704425.1. Lineage (GTDB taxonomy): Bacteria > Nitrospirota > UBA9217 > UBA9217 > UBA9217 > JBJKRX01. The sequence goes on along the minus strand of JBJKRX010000161.1, from coordinate 8,735 downwards.
CGCCACTCTCTGCCGGGGAAGTCCGGCAACTTGCCTCAACCCCGCGGGATGAAGAATGCCTGCGAGGAAGGCCACATTGTACCTGAAATGCCGGCGATTAGCCAGTCTTCCTTGTGGGGTAGCCATTGCAGTTAGTCCGGAAAGTTAGTACGAAATGCGGTACGCTTGCATGAATGGCGGAGGGGCGTTTTGCAGTTCCTTTGCCGATTTTTGGCTCTTTCGCGTTCTATCCAGGTCGGACCAAGCTAACCTACTGACATTCCAGCGTTATCGTTTCAAAAATGGCTGTTCTGCTGCCTTAAACCGCGCAGGTAAAGTCGGTTCGTTCGTGGCATCTGCTGTCGTTATTCCCCTTTTCTTAGGAGCCTCTTTTCGGCATTAAAAACAGTATTCTAAGCGTTAAAATCAGGCACTTTATTAATCATCCACCAAACATTTCAAATGCTTGTCTTGGCCCGCCCCGGAGGAGCGGAGTTCTTGTAGATAACGATTGTATTCGCTCTTCTCAGCTTCATGGGATTAATTGCAGTGCAGAAATAATGAGAAACAATGAACCGATGAAAAAGCATATCAGCATGCCTCCATAAAGCAAACCTGGATTATTCTGAAGGGCTGGAATTATACTTTCTTCTCCAGGGACCCGAGAAAATGAATCTAAGAACTTGACTGCAAAATACTGATATAGGGCGCTAAAGCCGATCGTGAGCAGATAACAAAACCATGAAATTAGCATTCCTTTGCTGATATGAGAACCTGCATCACCTAGTATCTTATCACGAAGGGTTATCGTTAAAGCGAGCGCCCCGGTACTAAGATTTAAAAAAGTCTTTGCTGTGTCAATATAGAGAGAAATATTTTCTTTGTTCTCAATAAATTGGATTGAACTTTGCTCGGCCATTACGCCCTCCAGTTGTAGATTAACATGCGGGCGAGACGCGCATCTTTTTTTCGCGTCGGTCTCGACCCACCTCGTTAGGTTTATGCGCGGGTGCACGTCGTTCTGCCCAGTCTTCTGAACGACTTATTCTCACCTGCTTGAGCACTGATTCATGGTGCCATCCCGGTCGTGCACCCAAGACCATTTGAGGATAGTGTATCTTGCGGGAGTACGCTTCCACGTATAAACATCTCCCGTTGGTGTTATTACCGGCTCTCCATATTCCTCATCAACAGTCACAATATCGGTAGCAGGCGAAGGGTCATGTATCACTACGGCATGGCTGCGTTTAGGTGGAAAATCAAGTGACGCGACAACTTTTCCGCATTTATTGATTTTGTATATGCGGCGATGGGAAGTCATCTCATTGGACTTATCGGAAACAGTCGCAAAGCCATAAAGGAAGCCCGAACGATCCCTTGTAAATGATATTTGGCCTGGATCCAAGGCAGTTGGTGTATGGCAAGTATAAGTAGCGTCGCTGAAAACGATTGTTGTTTCATAATTTCTGTCAGACAGCTTGTAAGCTGATTTTTCTTGGCCAAATATGAGTGGCTTAGTTGTATACATGCCAAGTAAGGTGCCTGAGGCGGAATACTTCATGCCGGAAGCGCCGGTCCAGACTACAAAGTAGCTGTTATCGACAGCAACATGTACTAACAGGTCTGGTGTATAACTAAACCATCTCTCTCGATCGACCCATACAAATTGCTCATTTGTTAAATCGTAAAGCCCAATACTATATTTATTAATCTTCCGGCGTCGGTCTTTTCTTGCTACAATTGCTCTGTTTAGACCCAGTTCATATAATCCAAAACCAATATTATCTATTGCTTTAACGAAGGCTCCATCCCTATTAAATATTTTCAGCTTTCCGTCAATATCGTAGATTGCTATTTTCCCATCCGGCAAGACATGGAATTCATCTGGGAAGCTATCTATAGTCTCTCCTTCAAAATAACCGAATTCTTTTAAACCTGATCCCCACGCACCTTGCACAATGACTAACGGGCCATGCCAGGAAGCGATAGCATTCACTTGGCCATTCAGACAGAATACTAATAATAACAGGCTCGTTTTAATTAAGTATTTTAGACTCACAGCATTGTCCAAATAAATCCAGTGATAGCATTTAACTAGGAGATCGATTAATGAAACCTAAATCGTCCAATCCTAGTAATTAATTCAACGGGATTACGGTAGCATAGAATGGCTGAAAGATCAATCTGATTAAAATAACATGACGCAACCAGCGAAATTGATGAGCTTTCGGCAATTGGCTAATATTCAAATTGTAATAAAGTAATCTTAGCCTAATTAACATGCAATTCCCCGTAGCTTGCTACGGGGTCACCGCTTGTGTTAATGCTCGGTCCGGGGTCGATTTGGGAATTTGGGGGGGGCTCCAGAAACCACGAAACACCGTGTTTTATTCGCTCACTGCGACCGGACGTTTTTTGACGCTGCCCCGGAGGATCGGGATGAGCGGGATGAAGCAGATCAGGACGACGCTCATGATCCAGAAGATGTCGAGGTAGGACATGACCATGGCCTGTTGTTCGAGCTGGCGGTGGATCGCGGCCATGGTCAGTTGCGGCACCGCAGCCGAGGGGAGTCCGGAGCGGACCGCGAGCAGGCTGTCGCCCTGCGCGAGCCGGGCCTGGAAGGCCGGGTTGAAGGGATTGACGTGGGCGACCAGCCGCGACAGGTGGAACTGCGAGCGGCGGGCAAGGAGCGTGGATGCGATGGCGATGCCGATGGAGGACGATTCGTTCCGGAGGAGGTTGTACAGGCTGGTGGCGGAGCCCATCTTGCTTGCGGGCAGGGTCCGGTACGCGGCCGCGGCAACGGAAATGAACAAGAAGCCGGTCCCGAACCCCTGCAGGGCGCGGGCGGTCGCGATATAGCCGAAGGTGACGTCCAGGGTGAGGTCGCTCAGCATGCGGAGCGAGATCAGCATGATGATGACCCCGAAGAGCAGGAGCCAGCGCGCATCGACCCGTTCGATAAGCCTGCCGCCCAGGAGCATGGAGAGCAGGGACGCCGCTCCACCGGGGGCGAGGATCAGCCCCGCCCAGGTGGCGGTATACCCCATCATCTCCTGCACGAAGAGCGGCAGGGTCACGAGGGTGGCATAGAGCACGAAGTACTGGAAGAAGCAGAGGAAGAGCCCGGCGCCGAACTCCCGGTTCTTGAGCACCGACAGATCGACCATGGCGTGCTCGTAGGTGATCGACCGCCAGATGAAAAAGGCAACCCCCAGAATGGCCAGTACGAGGAAGAACTGGATGTAGTGGCTGCTGAACCAGTCGAAGCGCTCCCCGCGGCTCAAGACGACTTCCAGGCTGCCCAGGCCGATGATGATGTAGAGGAGGCTCTGAAAGTCGATGCGGCCCTTCGGCTTCTGGATGTAGGGCGGATCGAAGATGTAGGCGAGGGCGAGGTAGATCGCCAGAAGCCCGATGGGCAGGTTGATGTAGAAGATCCAGCGCCAGCCGATATGATCGGTGATCCAGCCCCCGAGGATGGGGCCGATGATGGGGCCGAAGACCACGCCCACGCCGAAGTAGGACAGGGCCTTGCCGCGCTTCTCCGCGGGAAAGGCCTCCAGGAGGATCGACTGGCTCATGGGCACGATGATCCCTCCCGAGAGCCCCTGCAGCACGCGCATGACGATGCAGATGCCGAGGGTTGCGGCCGCGCCGGACCCCACCGAGGCGAGGGTGAAGATGCCCAGGCAGAGGATGAAGAGGCGGCGCCTGCCGAAATAGTTCCCGAGCCACCCCGTCATGGGGATGATCACCGCGTTCGCCACCAGGTAGGAGGTGAGCACCCAGGTGATCTCGTCCACGCCCGCGGAGAAGGAGCCCTGCATGTGCGGCAGGGCCACGTTCGCCACGGAGGTGTCCACGGCCTGCATCATGGTGGCCAGCATGGTGGCCACGGTGATCGCGGCGGGGTGGGGGGCACGCGTTTCCATTTCGCATTATAGGAGGTTATCCCGTGCGTTGCAACCCGCGGCCGCAGTTTTTCGTGCTCATTGCAACCGTTAACGCATCTGATTTACAATACCGACAGGGTAAATCACTTCATAAACGCGAGGATGGATGAGATGAAGGGTTTTTCCGCCGCGACAGCGGCAATCGCGCTTTTTTGCCTCCTGGGAGGCCGCGCGGCCGGAGCCACAGATCACATCGCCGTTGCAGGAGACATCGGCGAGATAGCGCTCCCCACAGCCGGTCTGATCACGACGCTTGCCTGCCGCGACCGGGAGGGGACGAAGGAGTTCGTGGAAAGCGGGAGCGTCGCGCTGGCGACCAACGAGTCCCTGAAATACACGGTGCATGAACGGCGTCCCAACGGGAGCCAGCATTCGTTCCCATCGGGGCATACGGTGTCGGCCTTCATGGGCGCGACCTTTCTCCAGCAGCGCTACGGATGGGCGGCCGGCATCCCGGCATATCTCGTCGCCTCGTTCGTCGGGTACAGCCGTGTGGAGTCGAAGAACCACTATTGGCATGACGTATACGCAGGAGCGGCGATCGGCATTGCATCGAGCCTGCTCTTTACGACCCCGTACCAAGGGCTGGCGGCCGTTCCCGTGGTCGGGAAGGGGTTCGCCGGGATCGTGATCGGGAAGCGGTTCTGAGCACGGGGGTGTCCTGCGGCGTCCGGGAAAGACCGTCAATTGGAATTCGGGTCATAGAGTACCGCCATATTGCGGCCTTCCTTTTTCGCATGGTAGAGGGCTTCGTCGGCCTGTTTGATCAAATCGACGGGGGAAAGGTCCATTCGCGGGATCAGGGAGGCGACGCCGATGCTGATCGTAAGATGATCCGCAATTGCAGAACCCGGGTGCGGGATGTCAAGCACTTCCACGGCATTGCGCAGCCGTTCGGCCGAGAAAATGGCGTGCTGTTCGCTCGCCGATAATACGACGACGAACTCCTCGCCGCCGAAACGCGCTGCGATGTCGCCCGGCCGCCTTGCGATGGTCTTGAGAACGTCCGCAACGGACTTGAGGGCCGCGTCCCCCTTGAGATGGCCGTACGCGTCGTTGTATCGCTTGAAAAAATCCACGTCGATCATCAGGACCGAGAGAATGCTTTTCGCCCGGATGGCGCGCCGCCACTCCTGCTCCAGAAATGCGTCGAAGGCGCGCCGGTTGGCAAGACCGGTCAATTCGTCGGTCGTCGAGAGAAGCCGCAGCGTCTGTTCGGCCTTTTTGCGCGCGGTGACGTCCCGCGTGATGTGCACGTAGGAGACGACCTTGCCGTATTCGTCCCGTATCGGATATGCGCAGACCTCGACCGTGATCTTGTCGCCGTTTATATCATAGTGCGTGTGCTCGACTACCTCTGTCCCCGACGCGACGAGATCGAGGATCGGGCAGGGGTCGTCCGGAGGGGCACAGGGGCTGTGGGAACGGTGGGTGGCAAGATGGCAGGGCATGCCGACCAGGTCCTGCATGGCAAGGCCGGTCTGCTGCAACGCCGCCTTGTTGGCCCAGAGGATCTTGAGATCCTTCGAGACGAGCAGGATGCTCTCGGCGATTCCCTGGGTGATGTCCTCGAGCAGCTGTTTCGTCCTGGACAGCTCCTGCCGCGAATCTTTCAGCCGCACGATGATCGCCGCAATAAGCAGGAGGATGATCGAGGCATCCAGCAGGGGAGTGACGAATCCGTCAACCATGACTTCCCGGCCCCATCTGCCGCCGCCCCAGAGCGTATAATGGATCGTCGCGACGATGATCTCCGAAAGCGCCACCGCAGCCAACACGCCGTAGAAAAAAAGCCTCCTGGTTTTCCAGCGAATGAGCGAGTCGACGAAGGAGCTTCGGGCACGGCGGTCGACGATGTTGCGCACGATCTCATGCATGACGTTTTTTCCTCCTCTCCCGAAGATAGACCGCGCCGGCCCCCAGGGCGCAGAAGAGGCCGCCCATCTGCAGGGTGTGGCCCGACCCCACGCGCTGGGCCACGACGCCCATCCAGAGGCTCCCCGCCGGCATGCTCCCGCCGAAGACCAGGGCCCAGATGCCCATCAGCCGTCCCCGCAGGTGGTCCGGGGACTGGGTCTGGATGATGCTGTTGCCGATGGAGAAGAACAGGATGATGCCGAACCCGGCGAAGAAGAGGAGAAAGGCCGCGCCGACGGGGTGATGCATGAGTCCGAAGAGGATGATGAAGGCTGCGTAGATGCCCGCGCCGGTATAGAGCGTCTGCACGCGCACGATGCGCGACCCCTGGGTCGCGACGAAGAGCGCGGCGGTGCAGGCGCCGAGGCCGTTCAGGGCCAGGAGCCAGCCGTAGCCCTGGGCGTCCATGTGCAGTTGGGTCACCACGAAGGCCGGGAGCTGGGAGAGGTAGGCCCAGCCCCCCAGGCCCATGACGAAGAGCATTATCACCGCCTGGGAGATGATGAAATTCGTCCGAAGATACTTGAATCCCTCGAAGATGTATTTCCAGCCGGCCTGCACCTTCCGGGGCGCGTAGTGCGAAGCGGGGAGCCGGATCTTGTGCAGCGCGTACAGGACCGCCAGGTAGCTCAGGGCGTCGAGGAGGAAGCACCAGGCCGCCCCCACGGAGGCGAGGAGGATCCCGCCGATGGCGGGGCCGATGACCCGCGTGGCGTTCACCATGGCGCTGTTCAGGGCGATGGCGTTCACCAGGTCCTTCTTGCCCACCAGCTCCACGATGAGGCTCTGGCGGGCCGGCATCTCGAAGGCCATGGAGAGCCCCCAGAGGGAGGCAAAGCCCATGAGCACGGCGACGTGCACCGGGCCGCGGAACAGCAGGAGGGCCAGGGTCAGCGAGGAGAGCAGCGAGAACCAGCTCGTGGTCCTGAATATCCTGATCTTGGGGATGCGGTCAGCCAGGGAGCCGGCGTACACGGCGAACAGGAAGATGGGCAGGGAATTGAGCATGAAGACGATGCCGAGCAGCAGTTCCGAACGGGTGTATTGAAAAGCGACCCAGCCCAGGGCCGCGGAGCGGGTCCAGGTGCCGATGAGGGAAACGGTCTGGCCGGAATAGAAATAGCGGTAGTTCGGATTGCGGAATGCGGAGAAGGTCCTCTTCCATCCGATGGTCGGGGGCAGCCCCGCGCTCGTCGCCTCGGCCTGCGGTACGGTCTCCACGGAGTCTTCCGGTTTCAATGAACACCTCTCGGGTACGGGGATATATGACAATAGCACAAGAAACCGGACTTTGCCGCAAAGATCGCCCCGGGACGCCTGCAGGCCCGGGCGGCAGGCGCTGAGCCCGCCCTGGCGCAGGGAAACATCCGCATGCAGATGTCAAAAAAACGCCGCCTGCCGACGGCAAGCGGCGTTTCCGAATCCTCTCTTTTTCCCTGCGCTCCTTATTTTTTCTGCGCTGCCTGGGCCGCTGCCAGCGCGGCCAGATACTTCCGCTTGTTCTCGAGCACCTCGGCCTTGAGGGCCGTCGCGTCCTTGTTCACCAGGCGCTCGACCGGTTTGTTGTTCTGGAAGTGCTCGCGCACGATCTCGGGCACGTCGGTCTTCTGGACCCCGGAATACCAGATCCCGTCGGGATAGACGACCATGTTCGGCCCCCGTTCGCACAGGCCGAGCGATCCCGAAGCGGTCACCTGCACCTCGTCTCCCAGGCCGCTCTTGCCGAGCTCCGCGCGGAGCGCATCGAGGACCTCTTTGCTTCCCCGGTTGGTGCAGCTCGGGGCCTTGGGATCGGGCTTCTCCTGCGTACAGAGATAGACATGATACCGGAACGGTTCCATAGCGCGCCTCCTATGCGTGGGATGTATGGGGAAACTGTACCACGGAAGGCGGAAGATGGCAAGCGATCCCGTGCCGCGGGAGTGCCTCAGCGATAGCCCTGGAGATAGAGCACGGCCCGCTTCGCGAGCCGGCGCAGGTTCTCCCGGTCCTGCGCCCACCAGGAAAGACGATCGCCGGGATCGATCCGCTCGAGCAAGAGATCGGCCCAGCGCACGAGGTCGAACCCCCGCTCCTGCATCATGATCGTGAGCGCCCCGCCCAGGTCCGTGCGCACCAGGGTCGCGCCGATATGCTCATAGCGTGCTACGACCTCCGGCGCGGGATGGCCGTAGGCATTCCGGTAGCCGCAGGTCACGATTGCGATCTTCGGCCGGGTGCGCGACACGAAGGCGTCGCTGCTCGAGGTCCTGCTGCCGTGGTGCGGGACCTTGACGAGATCGCATGCGATGTCCGGGTTTGTCCGGAGCAGCGCGCGCTCCGCGCCCGCATGGATGTCGCCCGGGAAGAGGCAGACGCGGTTGCCGAAGGCGATCCGCAGGACGAGCGAGCGGTCGTTCTCGGCCGCATAGGCCTCGCGCTCGGCTGCACGATAGCCGGCCGCGGGATGGAGGACGCGCAGCTCCGCCTCTCCGAGCAAGCGCGGCGCACTCTTGGCCGAGACATCGGTCAGCACAACATGCCGGTCCTCCACGGCCTTCCGGAAATCGGCATACCCGGGCAGGCCGGTGTCCAGACCGCTTTCCCACACCTCGCGCACCCGGAACTTCTTCACGATGCCCAGAAGCCCGTTCATGTGGTCCGGGTGGGGATGGGACAGGACCATGAGATCGATCGTCCGGACCCCCTTGTTCCAGAGATAGGGCGCGAGCACGCGCCTGCCCACGTCGAACCGGTAGTCCCGCGCGCCGCCGCCGTCGATCAGGACGGTCTTGCCCGAGGCGAGCCGGATGAGCGCGCTGTCGCCCTGGCCCACGTCGGGAAAGGCGACCTCGGTCCGATGCCGCGGCAGGAGCGAAAAGAGCGTCGGCAGGATCAGGA
>JBJKRX010000160.1:0-16019 GCA_046704425.1 Nitrospirota bacterium | reverse complement strand
TGGCCGATATAGTACGACTGGTCTTTTTCGCTTTGGAGGATGTACAGGTGGAAAGGCACGGGGCTATGACCCGAGACCTCTTCGAAAAGAAAAATGGCGGGGTGGACGGGGGTCGAACCCGCGACCTTCGGCGTGACAGGCCGACGTTCTAACCAACTGAACTACCACCCCATATAGCTGTCACTGTAAAGTCATGAATCGAAGAAGAAGTGATGCTCGCGACCTCCCCGACTGGTCGGGGCGGTCTCACCAACTGAACTACCACCCCATATTAAGGACACACAGTACAGAGTTCAAAGTTCGCGGTTCAGTGTAGGCCAAAGAACGATGCTGCATCATTCTTTGTACTCTGTACCCTGAACTATGAACTGGAATTTCTGGTAGGCGGAACAGGGATCGAACCTGTGACCCCAGCCTTGTAAGGGCTGTGCTCTCCCAGCTGAGCTATCCGCCCGCGTTCCTCCTCCGAAAAACGAGTGACAATATCTATTATTCCCGCGGAAATGTCAAGGGAAATATCGGCGAGCACTGCGGCGCGGGCGGCCACGCACGGCCGCCCGCGGTGAATGTCCTCAGAACTTCTCGAACCCCTCGTCGTGTTCGTCCGGGTCCGGGGCTGCGTCGTGCCCCATGGCAAGGGCCACGCCGGTCTGATGCGCAGGCCTCATGCCTGCGGCCTGCTCCCTCCTGCTCCGGTACTGCTTGAGATGCGCCACCTTGATGTGATGCTCGCTTCCGGGAGCGATCTGGGGCGCGGCAACCATGGCCCGGTCGGTTACCTTGAAGAATTCGATGCTGTCCTTGAGCTGGTCCGCCTGGGACGCCAGCTCCTGGGCCGTAGACGCCATCTCTTCGGCCGCGCCCGCGTTCTGCTGCACCACCTGGTTCAACTGCTGGATCGCGGCGTTGATCTGATCCGCGCCCGAGGTCTGCTCCTTCGACGCGGCGCTGATCTCCTGCACCAGCTCCGCGGTCTTCTGGATGTCCGGCACGAGCTTTATCAGCATGGCGCCCGCCTTTTCCGCGATAGCAACGGACGATCCCGAGAGCTTGCTGATCTCGGCCGCGGCGTTCTGGCTGCGTTCCGCGAGCTTCCGGACCTCCGAGGCCACCACGGCGAAGCCCTTTCCGTGCTCGCCCGCCCGGGCGGCCTCGATGGCCGCGTTCAGGGCCAGGAGGTTCGTCTGGCGCGCGATCTCCTCGATGATCGAGATCCGCGTGGCGATATCCTTCATGGCCTCCACGGTCTCGGCCACTGCCTTGCCGCTCTCTTCCGCGTCGGTTGCGGACTTACGCGCGATCCGCTCGGTCTGTATGGCATTGTCCGCGTTCTGCCTGATCGTGGCGTTCATCTCCTCGACGGAGGACGACGCCTCTTCCGTGGATGCGGCCTGCTCCGTCGTGCCCTGGGACATCTGCTCGGAGCCCGCCGAGAGCTGCTGGCTCCCGGATGCCACGTTGTCCGAGGCGCCCTTCACGTCCGTGACCACCTGCGTGAGCCGTTCCACCGTGTGCTGCATGGCCGCGAGCAGTTGGCCCGCCTCGTCCTTGCGCGTCACCGTGAACCGGCGGGTGAGGTCCCCTTCCGCCAGCCGGTTGCTCACGGCCACGGCCTCGGCGAGCGGCCGGTTGATATGCGCGGTCAGGAACAGGCCGATGCCCGCGGCGAGCAACACGCCCAGGAGCGTCAGGCTGATGACCGTGGTCCGCGCGAACCCTTGCGCCGCGTCGGCCGAGCCCATGGCCGCCTGCATCTCGGAGCCGGACTGTTTCTCGGCGTTCTCCATGGCCTGGACGATCTTCAAGCTCGCCCCGTCTGCGCCTGCCATGCCCGCGCGCGACTGCTGCTCCGTTGCGGACAGCTTCACGGCCGCCTGTCGCAGGGCCTGACGATGCTGGTCCATGGCTGACGCGGCATACCGGGCGAACTGGTCGTGCACCGCCTGCGCGGCTTCGAGCTCCTTGACGACGTCCTTGTTCGTCGTGGCCGGGATCGCGATCCCGTCTATGCTGCCGCCCATCAGTACGGCGTCCGCATAGGCATCGAACCGCTGCATGGCCTGATCGTATTCCTGTCGGATCGCGCTGAGCCTGCCCAGATCCACGGCGAGCAGGTACTCGCCCAGGATATCCCGCGCCCGGATGATCTCGGTCTTCGCTTCCATCACGGCGTCGCTCACCGGGACCTCCCGGTTCAGGATCACGTCCGCCGATTGCGACACGATGCGGAGCTGTATCAGGCTCACGATCCCCACGACGGCCAGCAGCACCACGATGACCACGTAGCCGCCGATCAGCTTGGTCCCGATCTTGACGTCTCCCAGCTTCATTGTGTTGTCCTCCTCGTAGGTGAAATGGTCACAGCTCCCGGCTTTGTAGGGGGCTTCGGTGTGCGATCTCGGGTCTTCGGTGCAGCATAAAACGAAACGCTGCAGGCGGTCCCGATTCTCCGCGAACCGGGTGTCTAGAGGATAGCACAAAACAGGCAGAGGCAGCCAGCGGCGCCTACGGTGCCTTCCCCAGGGTGAAGGAGAAGGTCGCGCCGTGGCCGGGCGCGCTTACGGCCCGCATCGAGCCGCCGTGGCTCAGGATGATGCGGTGCGCGATCGCCAGGCCGATCCCCAGGCCCGGAAATTCCTGGTCCGTGTGCAGCCGTCGGAAGGGCGTGAAGAGCTTGTCCGCAAAATCGGGGGGAAATCCCGCGCCGTCGTCGCGTACGAAATACGCCGGGCCGTCCGCCTGCTGCTCCACGCCGAACTCGATCGTCGCCGACGGTTTCTTCCCCGTAAACTTCCAGGCGTTCTCGACCAGGTTCTCCAGCACCACCTGCAGCATGGCCGCATCGCCGTGCGCCTTCACCTCCGGCGCGATGACGAACCGGACGTTGCGCCCCGGCTCCTTCTGGCGCAGCGTGTCGGCCGTCGCTTCTACGATCGCGCTCAGGTCCACGGTCTTATCGAGCAGCTCCCGGCGCGTGAAACGCGCCAGGTGCTGCAGCGCGTCGATAAGCTGGCCCATCCTGCGGCTCGCCGCGAGGATGCGGGCGAAGGCGTCTCTGCCCGTTGCATCGAGCCGGTCCGCATCGTCTTCGAGAATGACCCGGGTGAACCCCTCGATGCTCCTGAGCGGAGCGCGGAGATCATGCGAGACGCTGTAGGAGAAATCCGTAAGGTCCTTGTTCACGAGCTCGAGCTCCACGGCCCGGCGGTTCAGCTCGATGTGGACCTCCCGCAGCGCTTCTTCGTTTTGTTTGCGTTCCGTCACGTCCCGGACCACGGCGAGCAAGCGGTCGTTGCCGCCGATCATCGCCTGCTTGATGTTCGCCTCCACCCAGAGCAGACGCCCTTCCCGGTCCCGGGTGCGCAGCTCGAAGAGCTGCGGCTCCCCCGCGGCCGCCCGGTGCAGGTGTTCCCGGACCGCCTCGCGGTCACGCAAGTCCAGGCCCGGTCCGAACATGCCCGGCCCGCGGCCCTTCGCTTCCTCGGCCGGGTCGCCGTAAAGCTCCCGCACCTTTTGGTTCACGTCGAGGATTGCGCCGCTCGGCGCGTCGAGGACGAAGATGGCGTCATTGGCCGAGTCGAAGATCGCATGGTAGTTTTCCTCCGAAAGCCGCAGCGCCTGCAGAAGTTCCAGCTCCCGTTTCTGGCGTTCCGCAACCAGGGCCTGCTTTTGGAGCTCGAGCTTCTCGTCGGCCTCGCGCTGCAAGGCGTCGCGGGCCGTCAACACCTCGCTGGCGAGCGTCCCGAACTGTTTCGCGATAAGAAAAAGCTCGTCCCCCCGTTCCGAGGTCGCGCCGCTCGTCCCGAGCATGTCGGCGGAAAAGCGCAGGATGCTCCGGGAAAGATGCCGGATGTGCCGGCTGATCCAGAAGATGATCGCGCCGAAGGCGGCCAGGAGCGCAAGCGACGCGAACGCACGCTGCCGCCGCTCGCCGCGCAGGATGGACGCGCCCAGGGCCTTGAATTCTGCGCGCGACACGAGCGAGAGGAACTGGACGGTCAGGGCGGACCCGCCGAAATCGAAGAAGGACTTTCCGGTCACGAGATAGGTGTGATGCAGCGACGCAAGGGGCGTCCCGTCGGGGACCGCATCCGTGCGGTTGCTCGCGATGATCCGCAGCGGCGTCCCTGCGGCAAGGGCGACCACGCTCTGCGTGGCGCTCGCTCCCTGCGACTGCTGCAGGAACGCGTCGTCCAGCTCGTCGGCGAGCATGAGCGTGGCGAGTTCGACGCCGTTGTCGTCCCGCACCGCCTCGGACGCGAGCAGGAACGGCTTGTGATCGAGCGACGTAAGGAAGCTTTGGTTATGGCTCATATCGCGCAGCAGCAGGGAGGGCGTATACAGGGTGCGCGGCGGCGGGTCGGGCCTGCCTTCGTAGAGCTCCCGCACCCGCCCGTGCTGATCGAGCAGGAACGCGTAGTCGATGGGGGTGAAGGCGCGCAGGATCGACGTGTCCGGCAGCCAGCGGGGAATGTCCGAAACGGTATAGACCGCAGGAGCGCTTCGTCTCGTCCCCAGCCCGCGCTCCACGTAATCTACCATGCGCTTCTGCGCGACGAGCAGCTTGGCCGCCTGGTGGTAGGAGGCGATGTAGGCGTCGAACCGCTGCCGGTCCTGCTGTGCCTGCTCCGCGAGCCGGGCGTGCAGGTGGTCCTCCATCAGCGCCTGCAGCTCCCGCGACTGGACCCGGTCCACCACGCCCCAGACCGCGCCGCCTACCAGGAGCGTCACGAGCAGGAGCTTGGGGGTGAGGGGGACGCGCCGGAGCAGATCGGCCGGTGTCATGGGGCAACGCCCCGCAGGGGTTCCGCGATCAGCTCATCGCCGGCGAATTGCCATCCCGCCTTCCGGAGCGCACGGGCGGAGGCGAACCCGCCTGCGGTCGTGTCGAGGGCGTCGACGCGCTTCTGGAGATAGCGGACCAGGTCCTGGGCATCCGGATTCTCCACGTTCTTTCCTTCCCAGGTCGTCAGGTCGTAGACGCGGTAAAAGGGATAGCGCAGGCTTGCCAGCGCCGCCCCATCGCGGGGGTCCACGCCGTTGATCTGCAGCACCTTCACGGTCCCCACGTCGCGGTACCGGGCGATCATGCTCAGGACCTCCCATCCGATCGCCTCGCGGTAGGCCCCCACCTGGGCGATCATGTCCGGGATGGAGCCCACCTCGCTCATCCGCGGGCTGAATTGGTTCTCGTTGCGCAGCAGGAGCTTCCAGTGGCCTGGCCGCAGCTTGCAGTGCAGCCTGCCGATCGCCCGGATGACCGCCGCGGGTCCGCGCGTGCCTGAGGCGGTAGTGAGCTCCGACCACCGGTAGATCCTGCCTCGGTAGATGTCCCTGAGCTGTCGCGTCGTCAGATCGTCGATCGGATTGGCCGGATTCACGAAGAAGGCGATGCTCGCGATGCCCAGGGTATGAAAGCGAAGGCCGGGCAGGCGGTCCTCTTTTCCCGGCGGGCAGCAGAATCCGCCGATGTCCACGGCCTTGCGCGCGAGCGCACCGGCCGAGATGCCGCAGGTGCCTTCCGTAACCGTGATCCGCAGCCCCCGCGCTTTCGCATATTCCTGGATGAACGGGAGAAGCGCCGGATAGGCGCCCTGGTCGAGCACCACGGAGACGTCCGCTTTTGCCGCAGCCGGGTCGTGCGCGATCGGCTTCGCGATCCAGGCCCGGGGCATGGGCGTCACGATCGCGGGACTGCTGAACGCCTCACCCCGGAGCGGCTGTCCTGCAGCCTGCGCAGTGCGGCCGGGGACGGCAAGGGCGAGGGCCAGAAGGACCATCGCCGTCCCGGTCGCCCGAGCGGCAGTGCTGCAACCCATACCTATCACCTCCGGAGGTTTTTTGTATAGTATAACGCGGGAGGGAGGAAAGTTCTGGCAACGGGGGCATGCAGGGCTTGCAGACGAGGGGGGCTTATGCTATAGTAGGGCCGCTTTTAAAAAACGGGGGGGGCGGGGGGGGGACCATGGAGCGGACTCAGTTCATGCAGCACAACGGCAAGGAGATCCTGTATCTGAACTTCACGGAGTGCAAGGCTGCGGAGGCCTATCCGATCATCGAACAGGCGGAGGCCATGATCCGGACGCGCCCGGAAAACTCGCTGCTCACGCTCACGGACGTCACGAACCTGCGCTTCGACGACAAGCTGACCGAGCGGATGAAACAATTCACGGCGCACAACAAGCCCTATGTCAAGGCTGCCGCGGTCGTCGGGGTCACGGGACTCAAGAAGATCCTCTTCGAGGCGGTCATGCTCTTCTCCAAGCGCAAACTCCACGCCTTCGAGACCGTGGAGCAGGCCAAGTCCTGGCTCGCCACGAATTAAGGAACGGTCGCAGTTCCGGTCAGTCCGCCTGCCGCCGGAGGAAGGCCGGCCGGTCCAGGTCATCCTGGGCGATGCCGAGGGCCTCGTTCCGGAAGTCGAAGGCCTCCTGCCTGCGCTTCGGCTTTTCCACGACCTTCATGAACTCCCGAAGGCTCGCGGGCCGCTTGACACGCTCGCGGATCCCCTCCTCGTCGAAGCCCGTGGCGATCACCGTGACCATCACCTCCTCGTTCATCACCGGATTGATCACCGCGCCGAAGATGATGTTGGCGCCCGGATCGACCTCTTCCTTGATGATCGCCGTGGCTTCATTCAACTCGTAGATGCCCAGATCGTTCCCGCCGGTCACGTTGATCAGCACGCCGCGCGCGCCCTTGACGGACCCGTCCTCCAAGAGCGGGCTCGCGATGGCCTGCTGCGCCGCGTCCACGGCCCGCCCCTCGCCCCGCGCGATGCCGGTTCCCATGACGGCGCGGCCCCGGCTCGCCATCACGGTCTTCACGTCCGCGAAGTCCACGTTCACGTAGCCCGGAACCATCACCACGTCCGAGATGCCCTTCACGGCCTGGCCCAGGACGCCGTCGGCGAGCTTGAAGGACTCGAGGAGGGTGGTCTTCTTTTCCGCCAGGTTCAACAGCCGTTCGTTCGGGATCACGATCAGGGCGTCCGTCTGTTTCTTGAGGTCCGCGATCCCCTCGTCGGCCTTCTGCATGCGCGTGGCGCCCTCGAAGCTGAAGGGCTTGGTCACCACGGCCACGGCCAGGGCGCCCACCTCACGCGCCAGGTTCGCGATGACCGGCGCTGCGCCGGTCCCGGTGCCGCCGCCCATGCCCGCGGTGATGAAGACCAGGTCGGCCCCGGCCAGGGCCGTCTTGATCTTCTCGGCGTCCTCCAGGGCCGCGCTGCGCCCGATCTCGGGGTTCGCGCCGGCGCCGCGGCCGCAGGTGAGCTTCGATCCGATCTGGACCTTGACCGGCGCGCGGGCGAGGTCGAGGGCCTGCATGTCCGTGTTCACCACGATGAACTGCACTCCCTTGATGTCCGCCTGGACCATGGTGCCGACGGCGTTGCTGCCGCCGCCGCCCACGCCGATCACCTTGATGACGGCAGGCAGCCGATCCTCCTCGAACTGGAACATCCCGTGTGCCCTCCTCTCCTCCCGCGGCAGCGACCGCGGCGCCGGGTCCGGCAGGACCTCCGGCAGCGCGGCAGCGGGGCCGCATGCGTCGCTTGCGTCCGCAACGAATTCCATGAAGTCCTGGAACGCGAATTCCAGGTTGTCGTCCGGTTCTTCTTCCCTGGGTTTCTTCCCTTTGGCCATAGGCCCCCCGCTTCTTGTCAGAGATATTCGCCGATCCACTTCCACAGCCGACCGAGCGGCGCCCGCGCCTTGAAGGGCCGCGACGCCACCTCCCGGTTCTCGGCCCCGTGCAGCACGAGCCCCACGCCCGTTGCGTAGATCGGGCTGTTCACCACGTCCGTGAGGCCGCCGATGTTGCGCGGCGCCCCTTTCCGGATCGGCAGCCCCAGGAACCGCTCCGCCGCGTCCAGGGCGCCCTCCATAAGGGCAGTGCCGCCGGTCAGGACCACGCCCGAGGCGAACATGTCTTCGAACCCCGTCTTCTTGAGCCGCTGCTGCACCATGCCGAAGAGCTCCTCGACGCGCGGCTCGATGATCTCGCACAGGATCTGGCGCGACAGGACCCGCGGCGGTCTGCCGCCCACGCTCGGCACGTCCAGCGTCTCCTCGTGTTTCACGAGCGATGCGAGGGCGCAGCCGTACTTGACCTTGATCTTCTCCGCCTCGCCCGCCGGGGTGCGCAGCCCGATGGCGATGTCGTTCGTCAGGTGGTTTCCCCCGATCGGCAGCACCTCGGTGTGCCAGAGGCTGCCCTCGAGGAAAAAGGCGAGGTCCGTGGTGCCGCCGCCGATGTCCGCCACGACCACGCCCAGTTCCTGCTCGTCCGGGGTGAGCACGGCGCGGCTGGAGGCGAGCGGCTGAAGCACCAGATCGCTCACGTGCAGACCGGCGCGCGAGCAGCTCTTGACGATGTTCTGGATGGCGGTCACGGCGCCGGTGATGATGTGCACCTTCACGTCGAGCCGCGTGCCGGACATCCCGAGTGGGTCGCGGATGCCGTCCTGGTCGTCGATGATGAACTCCTGCGGGATGACGTGCAGGATCTGCTGGTCCAGCGGGATGTTTACGGCACGCGCCCCGTCGATGGCGCGCGCCACGTCGGCCTTGCCCACCTCCCGGTTCTTGATGGCGGCCACGCCGCGCGAGTTGATGCCCTTGATATGTCCGCCGGAGATGCCCACATAGACCGCGTTGATCTCCACGCCGGCCATGAGCTCGGCCTCCTGCACCGCCTTCCGGATGGACTCCACGGTGCTGTCGATGTTCACGACCACGCCCTTTTTCAATCCGTGCGACGGGCTGATGCCGATCCCGATGACGTCCACCTGGCCTTCGTCCTTCACCTCGCCCACGATGGCGCAGACCTTCGTCGTGCCCAGGTCCAACCCCACCAGCACGTTATCGGGCTTCTTTTTCGCCATGGAACACCCCCTGCCGGGCCGGGTTCAGCCCTTCCCGGGCTTGGTCTGTCTTGCCCCGCTCTTCGCCTTCCGGACCTGGACCGCGACCTGCCGTTCCGGCCGCAGGTCCATGGAGAGAAAATCGATCTTGCGCTGCTCCAGGTCCGGCACGATCTCCCCGAGCCGTCGGAACTTCTCGTCGTAGGGCGCCGTGCCGAACTTGAAGACCTTGCCGCCGTACACGACGCTGATTGAGCGGGGCGTGTCCGCCCGGACCAGAACGCCGGCGGGCTGCCACCCCCCGCGCGCAATGATCGCCTGGATCAGCGCCATCGCGTCGGGCAGGGCCTCCGCCGTCACCGGGTCACCGGGTCGGGCGCGACAACCCATGATCGAAACCTGCGGCAGGGGCCATCGGTCGTCCTCCCCCTTCCGTATCCGTGCGATCACGACCCCCGCGTCGTCCATGAGGTAGCGACCGTCTCCGGAGACCAGGATCGCCGCGGGCGTCCGCTCCGTGAGGACCACGGAGATCCGGTTCGGCAGGCTGCGGTGGATCCGGACGTCCTGCACCCAGGGATCGGTTTGCACCTGCTGTGCTGCGTCCTCGAGGTTTACGCGAAAGATGTTCCTGCCGGTGAATAGTGCGGCCATGCTCCGGAGCTCCGCGTCGCTCAGGTTCTTTACGCCTTGGAAGTCCACCCCCGCGATCACGAAACCATTCGTCCGCGTGACCTCGTACCAGCCGCGCCAGACGAGTGCAGTCCCGGCCGCGATCAGGAGCAGAACGAGCGCGGCCTGCGCGAGCCGCCGGACCTCTCCCGGCCGGCGCTCCTTCCGCGGTGCGCCCGCAACAGCGCGCTTGCCCTGCCGGCGGTTCGTGACCCTGCGAACGGACCGCGGCACCTTGACGTTCTTGTAGTCGCGCATCGGAGTCCTCGCGCGGTCCCTAGCGGCCCGCGCGGTTGTCGTCCAGCGCCAGCCGGACGATCTCTTCCACCAGGTCGGGAAAGGAGATCCCGACGCCCCGCGCGATCTCGGGCAGGAGGCTCGTAGCCGTCATGCCCGGGAGCGTGTTCACTTCGAGCAGGTAGGGAGACCCGCCGGCGTCCACGATGAAGTCCACCCTGCTGTATCCGCGGCAGCCGAGGGATCGGTGCGCCAGGAGCCCGGCCGCGAGCGTCCGGGCATAGACCTCCGCAGGGATGCGGGCCGGGAAGAAATGCTCCGATCCCCCTGTCCGATATTTCGCGTCGTAGCTGTAGAATGCGTCCTTCGGCACGATCTCGATCGCCCCCAGTGCCCGGTCGCCCAGGATCCCGACCTGCACCTCTTTCCCCGCAAGGTATTGTTCGAAGAGGATCTCCGGGTCATAGGAGAACGCCGTTTCCACGGCAGCCGCGACCTCGTCCGGCCCCTGCACGATGCTCACGCCCACGCTCGACCCTTCGGCGCCGGGCTTGATCACGAGCGGGAACCCTATCTCTGCGGCAACGGCCGGAGCGTCCTGCCGCAGTTCCCGGGGGAGGACCCGGTAGGGGCCGATCAGGAGGCCGGAGCTCTGGAACACCGTCTTTGCGACGACCTTGTTCATGCCGAGGGCGCTCGCCAGGATCCCCGAGCCGGTGCAGGGAATGCCCAGCACCTCGAGGAGCCCCTGGATCGCGCCGTCCTCGCCGAGCTTGCCGTGCAGGGCGTTGAATGCGAGCGCCACGCCGTTTTGCCGGATCTGCGTTGCCGCGTCGCGGCCCACGTCGATCCCTACGGCGTCGTACCCCTTGGTCCGGAGCGCCTCCAGGACGGCCTGCCCCGTGGCGAGCGACACCTCCCGCTCGGACGACAGCCCCCCCATGAGGACCCCGATCTTCTTCTGCGTCACCGTTGCCATTGGTCCTGTCCCTGCTACTCCTCGCCGATGACCCGGATCTCGGGCTCGAGCAGCACGCCGTATGCATCGCGCACGGCCTGCTGCACCTGGTCCATGAGCGTAAGCACGTCCCGGGCCGTTGCCCTGCCTGCGTTCACGATGAAGTTCGCGTGACGCTCCGAGACCCGGGCCCCGCCCACGCTCCTGCCCTTCATGCCTGCGGCCTCGATCAACTTGCCCGCAGGTCCCTCGATCGGGTTCTTGAAGACCGAACCCGCGTTCGGAAGCCCCCGAGGCTGGATCTTCTTTCGCTTATCCCGCAGCCCCCGCACCCGTGCCTTGATTTGCTCCGGATCATCTCGCCGCAAGACGAGCAGGGCGTCCAGGACCACCTCGTCATCCGCGATGTCCGCGGTGCGGTAGCCGAAGGCGAGCGTTTCGCGGTCGCATACGTGCTGGTTGCCGTCAGGGTCCAGTAGCGTCACGGAGTCGATCACGTCGCCCATCTCGCCCCCTGCGGTGCCTGCGTTCATGCGGACGGCCCCGCCCACGGTGCCCGGGATGCCGGTCGCGAATTCCAGGCCGGTCAACCCCTCGTCCAGGGAGAAGGAGAGCAGCCGGGAAAGCAAGGCCCCGGCCTCGGCCCGGATCGCGGTATAGGCTCCGCCGATGGACCGGTACTCCCGTTCGATCGCGATCCGCTGCAGCCGGCGGAGACTGATCGCTACGCCCCGGAACCCCTTGTCCCGTACGAGCAGGTTCGTGCCCCCGCCCAGCACAAAGAAGGCGAGCCCCTGTGCGCGCAGGAAGCGCAGGAGCACGGCAAGGTCTTCCCGGTCCGCGGGCACGGCGAACAGGTCCACGGGGCCGCCGATCCGGAAGGACGTGTGCGCGCTGAGCGGCTCATCCTGCCGGAGCTCCCCGCGAAAATCAGCGATCTCCATGCCGCAGTCTCTCCAAGAGCTCTTCCCCGATCTTCCAGACATCGCCCGCGCCGAGGGTGATCACCAGATCGCCCTTCCGGAGCACGCCGGCCAGATGCTTTGCCACCGTTGCCTTGTCCGGCAGGAAGGTCACGTCCTTATGGCCGTGCTGCTTGATGCCTTCGTACAGGACCTCGCCGGACACGCCCGGAATCGGCTTTTCGCCTGCCGCGTAGATCTCGGTCACCACGAGCTTGTCCGCCTGGTTGAAGGCCGTGAAGAATTCGTCCAGGAGGCTCCGGGTCCGCGTGTACCGGTGGGGCTGGAACACGACGACCACGCGCCGCTCCAGGCCCGCGGCAGCGGCTGCCAGGGTCGCCCGCACCTCGGTGGGATGGTGGCCGTAGTCGTCCACCACCAGGATCCCCTTCACCTCGCCTTTGATCTGGAACCTCCGCTGCACGCCCGAGAATTCCTTGAGCGCCTTGCGGACCACCTCCACGTCCACGTCCAGCTCCCGTGCAACGGCGAGCGCGGCCAGGCTGTTGTTGATGTTGTGCACGCCCGGCACCGCGAGCTCGAACCACCCCAGGTCCTGTTCATGGTGCTGGACGCGGAAGCGCGAGCCGAGGGGCCGGAGCGAAACGTCGCGGGCCTGGTAGTCCGCCTGGGTGCTCATGCCGTAGGTCTGGAAGCGCTTGGCCACGCGCGGCAGGAGCGCCTGGATGTGCGGCTGGTCCAGGCAGAGCACGGCCAGACCGTAGAAGGGGACCTTGTTGATGAAGGCGAGGAAGGCCTCCTTGATCTCCTCGATGTCCCGGTAATAGTCGAGGTGCTCGGCGTCGATGGTCGTGACCACGGCGATGGTCGGCGTGAGCGTGAGAAAGCTGCCGTCGCTCTCGTCCGCCTCGGCAACGAGGAACTCGCCCTGGCCGAGCTTGGCGTTCGAGCCGCCCAGGCTGTTGAGCCGTCCCCCGATCACGACCGTGGGGTCGATGCCGCCGGCCGCGAGCGTCGCGGCCACGAGCGAGGTCGTCGTGGTCTTGCCGTGGGCCCCGGCGATTGCCACGCCGTACTTGAGCCGCATCAGCTCGGCCAGCATCTCGGCCCGCGGGATCACCGGGATCTGCTTTTCGCGCGCCGCGATCACCTCCACGTTGTCGTTCTTGACGGCAGAGGAGATCACCACCACGTGCGGCTCGCCGATGTTCTCTGCGCGGTGACCGATCATGACCTCCGCGCCGAGGCCCCGCAGCCGCTCGGTCGAGTCCGACTCCCGCAGGTCCGAGCCCGAGACCCGGTATCCCAGGTTCAGGAGCACCTCGGCGATGCCGCTCATGCCGATGCCGCCGATCCCGACGAAATGGATGTGTTTAATGCGCTTGAACATCGTCTCTCACGATCCTCGCAATCGCGGCTGCCGCGTTGCCGGGTAGCGGCGCGGCCCCGGCCGTCTCCGGCGTTCCTTCCCTGCGCCTCCGGATGAGCGCGGCGAGCGCATCCGGCCGCAGGTCCTTCTGCACGATCACCTCTGCCCGGCCGCCTTGAGCCAGGGTGCGGGCATTGTGCTCCTGGTGGTTGTCCGCGGCAAAGGGAAAAGGGATCAGGATCGCCTGCTTCCCCACCACCGCCAGTTCCGCCACGGTCGTGGCACCCGACCGCGCGATCACCAGGTCCGCTGCCGCATAGGCGCCGGCCATATCATGGATAAAGGGAAGGACCGTTGCCCGGACCCCTGCGCGCTCATACGCTGCCGCGACCTCGTCCTGGTCGCGTTCCCCGGTCTGGTGCAGCACCTGCACGTCCAGTCCTTTCATGAGTTGCGCAGTCTCTTCCATGGTCTGGTTGATCGCATGCGCCCCGCCGCTGCCGCCCATGACGAAGAGAGTGAAGCGTTCGCGGTCCAGGTGGAATGCCTCCCGGGCCGTTCCGCGATCGCCTGCGACCAGGTCTTGCCGGACCAGGGGACCGAGCTGCAGGGTCTTCCCCTGCGGGAAGAACCGCTGTGCCGCAGACCCGGGAAAACAGAGGATCACCCGGTTCGCGATCTTCCCCAAGATCCGGTTCGCGAGTCCCGCATAGGAGTTGGGCTCCACGATCACGAGCCTCCTCCCGAGCAAGCGGGCAGCGAGCCCCACGGGTCCCGAGGCGTACCCGCCAACGCCGATCACCACGTCGGGTCGATAGCGCAGAAGCAGCCCCATCGCCTGCAGGACGCCTGCGGGCAGGGCGCAGAGCGTCTTCACGATCGCCAAGGGCCCCATGCCCTTGAGCTTTCCCGCAACAACGAATTGGACCGGCAGTCCCTCGCGCGGCAGGACCCGCGCCTCGATGCCCCGGGCGGTTCCGACGAAGAGGACCTCGCTTCCGGGGTCACGCAGCACCTCGCGTGCGATCGCGATCCCGGGATACAGATGCCCGCCTGTGCCTCCCGCGGCGATCAGGACCTTCATCGCCGGTCCCTCATCCGGCCTCCCGCGAGATGTTCAGAAGCACGCCCGTGGCCCCCAGGGCCACGACGAGCGACGACCCGCCGTAGCTCACGAGCGGCAGGGCGATGCCCTTGGTCGGCAACAGCCCGGTCACGACCATCATGTTCACGGCCGCCTGGAGGCAGATGAGCAGCGTGATCCCGAGCGCCAGATTGCGGCTGAAGACGTCGTTCGCGCGCAGCGCGATGCGCACCCCCCGCCACAGGAAAACGCAGAAGAGCCCCACCACGAAGAGCGCGCCGATGAGCCCCAACTCCTCGCCGATGACCGCGAAGATGAAGTCGGAATGGCGTTCCGGCAGGAAGAGCAGCTTCTGCCTGCCCTGGCCCAGACCGCGACCGAAGATCCCGCCGCTGCCGAAGGCGAGAAAGGACTGGATGATCTGGTGCCCCGCATTTCGCGCGTCCGCCCAGGGATTGAGGAATGCCGTGATCCTGCGCCAGCGGTATTCGGAATGGGCCACCGCATAGTACATGACCGGCATGCCTGCGGCGAGCGTGCCGCCCAGGTGCAGGGGCCGCGCCCCGGCTGCAAAGAGCATGACCCCTGCGGCCCCGGCGATCGTCACGGCAGCGCCGAAGTCGGGCTCCAGCGCAAGGGCTGCCAGGATCAGGCCGGTCACGACGTACACGGGCAGCACACCGTTCACGAAATCGCGGACCCGCGCCCCCTTCTTCGCGAGGTAGTAGCTCAAATAGGTCACGATCGTGAACTTGGCGAGCTCCGACGGCTGGAACGAGAACATGCCGATCCGCAGCCACCGCCGCGATCCGTTGATCATCCTGCCCACTCCCGGCACGAGCGTCCCGGCCAAGAGCAGGAGGGTAATGAAGAGGAGCGCAAGCACCACGCGCTGCTCGCCCAGCCTGCGGTGGTCGAGACGCATGGTCCCCGCCATCACGCCGAGGCCGATCACGGCCCACAGGATCTGGCGTTTCATGAAGAATGCGGCGTCGTTGTAGTCCTTGAGCGCGACCATGCTGCTCGCGCTGTAGACCATCACGACGCTCACGGAAAGGAGCAGGAGCGTCGTTGCCAGGAGGATGCGGTCGTAGGGCCCCTGGTCGCGCAGCGCCCCCCATTGTTCCGTCAGCCGGTTCGTCATGCGAGCCTCCACGCCGCTTCTTTGAACTGCCGCCCGCGGTCCTCGAAGTCCTGGAACATGTCGAAGCTGGCGCAGGCGGGCGAGAGCAGCACCACGTCTCCGGCCTGCGCGCGTTGGGACGCGAGGAGGACCGCGTCCTGGAGCGTTTCGGCGAAGATTGTCTCCGTTGCCTCACCCAGCACGCGCGCCATGGTCTTCGCCGCCTTCCCGATCAGGATGAGGAGCTTCACCTTCTCGCGAAAGATCGGGATAAGCGGCGAGAAGTCGCTTCCCTTGTCCAGACCGCCCGCGATCAGGATCACGGGTCGGTCGAAGCCGATCACGGACTTGACCACGGCGCCCACGTTCGTGCCTTTGGAGTCGTTGATGTAAGCCACGCCGTCCTTCTCGCGCACGAACTCGAGCCTATGCTCCAGCCCGGGGAACTCGCGCAGCACCGCGGCGACCGCCCCGTCGTCCGCGCCCGCGCAGGACGCAAGGGCCGCGGCGGCCAGGGCGTTCTCGAGATTGTGCACGCCCGGGATGCGGATCTCCTCCACGGGCAGGATCCTCCGGTTGCGGAACAGGACCCAGCCGCCCTCGACCCACGCGCCGCCTGCCTGTTTTTCTTTGCGCGAGAACGGGACGACCGTGGCCACGGTTCGGTCCGCAAAGCCGCGCACCAGGGGATCATCGAAATTCAAGACCAGGAAATCCTCGCGTTCCTGGTTCCGGAAGATGCGCGCCTTGGCTGCCGCATAGTCCTCCAGCTCGCGGTACCGGTCCA
>JBJKRX010000159.1:0-21304 GCA_046704425.1 Nitrospirota bacterium | reverse complement strand
GCAACGCTGCCGGTTGACACGAATTAGCTGTGCTGGTAGCATGAGAGAAACGATCGTGCTCCACTGCAACGGAATGTGCGGGACCATCGTTCTTTGTCCCGGGAAGACATAATGCGAAAACGAATCGATCTGCTCAGAGAATTCTCCGTTCCGCTCCTGTGCGGAGTGGTCGCTGCCCTGATCTGGGCAAACGTCGATCCCCGTGGCTATGCAGTCCTGCTCGAAGACCCTTTTGTAGGCCCGATCAACTTTCACTTCCTGTCGAACGACATCTTCATGGTCTTCTTCTTCGGCATCGCCGCGGTCGAGATCACCCAGAGCGTGCTGCCCGGGGGCGATCTGCATCCGGTCGGGAAGTCGATCAATCCGCTCCTGGCCACGGCGGGCGGCGTGCTCGGCCCGGCCATCGTATACCTGGCGCTCAACGCCGTCATCGGGGCCCCGGACCTGCACCGGGGGTGGGGAATCCCCACGGCCACGGATATCGCCTTTGCCTGGCTGGCTGCCCGCCTGGTCTTCGGCAAGAACCATCCGGCCGTGTCCTTTCTGCTCCTGCTCGCCGTGGCGGACGACGGGATCGGGCTGGCGATCATCGCCATCTTCTATCCGGACCCCCGTTTCCCGGTCCAGCCGCAGTGGCTTCTCTTGACCCTTGCGGGCATGGCCGTGGCCTATGCATGCAGACGGATGCAGGTCCGGAGCTATTGGCCCTATATCCTCTTCGGCGGCGCGCTCTCCTGGGCCGGGCTCTTCCGTGCCCATATCCATCCGGCCCTCGCCTTGGTCTTCATCATCCCGTTCCTGCCGCATAAGCTTTACGAGAAGAAGCATATGTTCGAGGAGGACACGGCGGACTGCACGCCGATCGCCCAGTTCGAGCACGAATGGAAGATCATCGTGGACTTCGGGCTCTTCATGTTCGGCCTGGCCAACGCGGGGGTCCTGTTCTCGGAGACGGGGACGGTCACCTGGCTCGTGCTGTTCGCGCTCCTGCTCGGCAAGACCGGAGGCATCTATCTGCTCGGGTCGCTCGCCGTGCGCATGGGATTTCCGCTCCCGCACCGGATGCGCGCAAAGGACCTCCTGGTCGTGGGCGTCGTGGCGGGGATCGGGTTCACCGTGGCGCTCTTCGTGGCGGGTGAGGCCTTTCCGGACCCCCTGCATCAGGGCGCAGCCAAGATGGGCGCCATGCTGAGCTTCGGCGCGGCAGCGATCGCCCTTGCCGCGGGCAGGGCGCTCGGCATCGAACGCAGGCACTGAGCGTCTGAACGGCGCCCTGATTTCCCCTTGACTTTCTCCCTGCCTTTGCGGTAAATTCCGGCTCTCGATGCCCCCGGAATGCAGGGTCTCTACGGATCCTGCAGACCGTCGGACTTTGAAAACTGATGATTCGCCGTATCCCGCACAGCTTTGCTCTGCTGTGGCGGGCGGTACGCCGGACCTCCCGGCAGTTGCTCTATGAACGCTGTAGGCATATTGGTATTTTTCTCTTTCGGTAGTCTCCGTTTTCTCTCCGGCGCCCCGGTGCCGCCTTTTCTGTCCGGCAAGGGAGGGAGTGCATGACCCTCTCGCCCCTCGTTCTTCTTTATTCCTCCTTTGCGACGCTGTTCTTCCTGCTCGTCCTGACGCCGCTCCTGCGTCTGAACCAGCGAATCCTGATCACCGCGGGATTCCTCGCCATCGGCTGCGCCGCATTCCTTGCCGCTGCCGCGGGCGCCTGGACCGTTGCGGACGGAGCAATCCGGCAGGTCGTCCTGCCGATCGGCCTTCCCGATCTGCCCTTCCACCTGCGGCTCGACCGCCTTTCCGGCTTCTTCCTCGTGGTCATCGGCCTGCTCGCCCTCTTCGTTTCCCTCTATTCCGTCGAATACGTGCGGGGCTATCTCGGCCGCAGGGCCGTGACCAGTCTTGTCTTCTTCTGCGCCCTCTTCGTCGGGGCAATGTTCCTCGTGGTGCTGGCGGACGACGCGCTCTTCTTCCTCATCGCCTGGGAGACCATGGCCGCGTCCTCCTACTACCTCGTGCTCTTCGAGGACGAACGCATCGAGAACCGCCGGGCCGCGCTCCTGTACCTGATCGTGGCGCACGTGGGCGCGGTCGCCATCCTTCTTTCTTTCGGCATCCTGGCGGGCCTCGCCACGGGGTTCCACGGGTTCCCCGCCTACACCTTCGACGCCATGCGCAAGGGCGGACTGCCGGCAGGGTGGGCGACCGCGGCCTTCCTGCTCGCCTTCTTCGGGTTCGGCGCAAAGGCGGGCGTGATCCCGCTGCACGTCTGGCTCCCCGAGGCGCACCCTGTTGCCCCCTCGAACGTGTCCGCGCTCATGAGCGGGGTGATGCTCAAGACCGCCCTGTACGGGATCATCCGGGTGACCTTCGACCTGATCGGCAGCTTCCCCTGGTGGTGGGGAGCCCTCGTCCTGGTCTTCGGCCTCGTCTCCGCGGTCCTGGGCGTGCTCTATGCCTTGATGCAGAAGGACCTGAAAAAGCTGCTGGCCTATAGCTCGGTGGAGAACGTCGGCATCATCCTGATCGGCATAGGCCTGGCCATGATCTTCCACGCCTTTCATATGCCGCTGTTGGCCGCCTTGGCGCTCGTCGCCGGGCTGTATCATACGCTGAACCACGCCTTGTTCAAGGGCCTCCTGTTCATGGGCGCCGGATCCGTGCTGCACGCGACCCACGAGCGGAACATGGAGAACCTGGGCGGGCTTATCCGCTTCCTGCCTTGGACCGCGGTGCTCTTTCTCGTGGGCTGCATCTCGATCTCGGCCCTGCCGCCTTTCAACGGCTTCGTGTCGGAATGGCTGACCTACCAGGCCTTTCTGCTCTCGCCGGCCCTGCCCAGCCCGCTCCTGAAGCTGCTCATCCCCCTGGGCGCCGCGCTCCTGGCGCTCACGAGCGCGCTCGCGGCCGCCTGTTTCGTCAGGGCCTACGGCATCACCTTTCTGGGCCACCCGCGCGGAAGCGCGGACCATGACGTCCGCGAGGCCGGCTGGTTCATGCGGAGCGGCATGCTCCTGGCCGCCCTCGCATGCCTCGGCCTCGGGACCGCGCCCACGCTGGTGATCCAATGGATGGACCCGCTCGCCGCAACGCTCGTGCACGGCGCCATCGGGTCGTCGGCCGCGGGACTCGGGTGGATGTGGCTCACGCCGATCGCGGCGCAGCGGGCCGCCTACGCGGCGCCGATCGTGTTCCTCGGCATCCTCGGCGTCGTGGTCGTGACCTATCTGCTGCTCCATGCCCGCCCCGGCGCGATCAGCCGCGTACCGCTCTGGGATTGCGGGTTCGCCAAGGTCACGAACCGCATGCAGTACACCGCCACGTCCTTTGCCATGCCGATCCGCCGGATCTTCGGTTTCCTGTTCAGCGTCACGGAACAGGTGCGGAAGCTTCCCTCAACGGCGCACCCCGCCTATCCCGAGCGGCTGCAGTACCGGCTGCGGGTGCGCGACCGGTTCTGGATGTGGCTCTACCAGCCGGTCGTGGAGGCGAGCTTCCGGCTCTCGCGCAGGATCGGCAGGATGCAGCAGGGCCGCATCCAGATCTATCTGCTCTATACGTTCGTGACGATCCTGTTCCTTTTGCTCTTTTCATGAGGCCGCTATGGATATCCATCCCTTTCTGATCGAGATCCTCCAGATCGCCGTGCTGCTCCTGGTCGCCCCGCTCTTCGCCGGGTGGGTGAAGATGCTGAAGTGCTGGTTCCAGGGCCGGACCTCGCCGGGGCTCTTTCAGCCCTGGCGCGACATCCTGAAGCTCTTTTCGAAGGACGTGACCATGGCGGAGCACGCCTCCTGGATCTTCCGCACGACGCCCTACATCGTGTTCGGCGTGTCGGTCCTGGCGGGCTGCATCATCCCGGTCCTGTCCATGGACCTGCCGCTCGCGGCCGTGGCCGACGTGATCGCCCTGGTGGCGCTCTTCGCCATCGCCCGGTTCTTCACGGCCCTCGCGGGCATGGACGTGGGCACGGCCTTCGGCGGCATGGGGGCGAGCCGGGAGATGATGATCGCCTCACTGGCCGAGCCGGCCATGCTCATGGCGGTCTTCGCCGTGTCGCTCGTTGGCGCGTCCACGTCGCTTTCGCACATGGCCCGCGCGGTCTCGCTGGGATACGCCCTGCTCCGGCCGTCCCTGGTCTTCGCGTTCCTGGCCTACGTCCTGATCGTCCTGGCGGAGACGGGGAGGGTGCCGGTGGACAATCCCGCCACGCACCTGGAGCTGACCATGATCCACGAGGCCATGGTCCTGGAGTACTCGGGGAGGCACCTGGCGCTCATCGAATGGTCCGGCATGATGAAGCTCTTCCTCTTCACGGTCCTGGGGTTCGCGTCCTTCTTCCCCCTGGGGATCGCGCGGCACGACAACCTCATGAACATCCTGATCGCCCTGCCGGTCCTGGTGCTCAAGCTCGCCGTCGTGGGCCTGGGGCTGGTGATGGTCGAGACCGGGCTCGCCAAGATGCGGGTCTTCCGGGTCACCGAGTTCCTCGGCACGGCATTCCTGTTCGCCACGATCGGGATGTTGTCATACTTCATGCTGGAGTGACGGGGGCGGGTCCCGGAAAGAAGAACGGCCATGAATCCCCAGCTCGCAATACAACTGAACAGCCTCCTCGCGGCGCTCATCCTGCTCACGGCCTTCGCCCTGGTGGTGCAGCGCAGGATGAACGCGCTCCTGCATATCTTCGCCTGG
Source organism: Nitrospirota bacterium (assembly GCA_046704425.1). Lineage (GTDB taxonomy): Bacteria > Nitrospirota > UBA9217 > UBA9217 > UBA9217 > JBJKRX01. The sequence continues at coordinate 16,603 of JBJKRX010000159.1, read as the reverse complement.
CAGGGGTTCCTGCTCGCCCTGAGCACGGCCGTGGTGGGCTACCTGGGCGGGGCGCACGACCTGTACATCTCGGCGGTCCTGACGCTCGCGATCAAGGTCGTCCTGCTGCCGTACATCCTGCACCGTTTGTTCGTGAAGCTCCGGATCCGGCGGGAAGTGGAGTCGGTCCTGAACGTGCCCGCCACGATGCTGATGGGGATCGTGCTCGTGATCTTCTCGTACCACCTGACCGCGCCGATCCGGGAGCTCTCGACCCTCGTGACGCGCTCGACCCTGGCCGTGGCCCTTGCCACGGTCATGCTCGGCTTCCTGATGATGATCACGCGCAAGCACGCCGTGACCCAGATCATCGGGTTTCTGGCCATGGAGAACGGGCTGCTCTTCGCGGCCACGAGCGCCACGTACGGCATGCCGCTCGTGGTCGAGCTCGGCGTGGCCCTGGACCTCCTGATCGCCGTGTTCATCTTCGGAATGTTCTTCTTTCATATCAGCACCGCCTTCGACAGCCTCGACGTGAATCAGATGGCGCGGTTGAAGGAAGAAGAGTAGGGGAAGGCGCCTGGTTTGATGGTTTCGGAATATCCACCGCAGAGGCGCGGAGACACAGAGAAAAGATTGCGGGGTGATTATAAGCTTTCCTCCGCGCTCTCTGTGACTCTGCGGTTAACCCTGACTTTTCTCGACTGTAGTACGTTTGATGCGTGAAAGCAGTTGTTCGAGGATTCTATGGCTCTGCTCATTCTCTTAGGCGTTCCCTTGGCGGCCTCCCTGGCCCTGGCCTTCATCGGCGACCGGAGGTTCGCGCCTGAGGCGAACATCCTGGGCTCCGCCGCTACCTTCGCGGCGAGCCTCTGGCTCGCCCTCGAGGTCTACCACCGCGGCACGATCCTGGCGGGGAACGACTTCTTTTTCGTGGACGCCTTCAGCGTCTACCTTGCGGTCCTGACGGCCTTCGTCTCGCTCACCACGGCGATCTTCAGCAGGCGGTACATGCGGCTCGAACGCGAGCACGGCACGATCGGTCGGAAGCGGCTCCGCTTCTACCACGCCATGTTCCAGCTCTTCATCTTCGCCATGCTGCTCTGCCTGCTCACGAACAACGTGGGCATCCTCTGGATCGCCATGGAGCTGGCGACCCTCTCCACGGTCCTGCTGGTCTCCCTGTACCGCACGCCCTCGGCGATCGAGGCGGCCTGGAAGTACTTCATCCTCTGCGGGGTGGGCATCTCGCTCGCCCTGTTCGGCACGGTCCTCCTGTACTTCGCGGCCGAGAAGGTGCTCGGCGCGGGCGGGGCGGCGCTCCACTGGACGAACCTGGCAGCGGTGAGCGGCAGGCTCGAACCCACCATCCTGTCCCTGGCCTTCGTGTTCCTCATGGTCGGGTACGGGACCAAGGTGGGGCTGGTGCCGATCCACCACTGGCTCCCGGACGCGCACAGCGAGGGGCCCACGCCGGTCTCGGCCGTGCTGTCCGGCCTGCTCCTGAACGTGGCGCTCTATGCCATCGTCCGGTGCAAGGTCCTGGTTGACGGTTCCACGGGCACGCACCATGCCGGGATTATCATGATGGGTTTCGGCCTGCTCTCGCTCGTGGTGGCTTCCTTCTCGCTCTTGCGCCAGACGGACATCAAGCGGATGTTCGCCTATTCGTCCATCGAACATATGGGCATCGCCACCTTTGCCTTCGGGCTCGGCGGACCCGTGGCGACCTTCGGCGCCCTGCTGCACCTCCTGATGCACAGCCTGACGAAATCCTCGATCTTCTTCACCGTGGGCCATGCGTCGCAGATGCACCGGTCCCAGGACATGGCGAAGATCAAGGGGCTCATCCGCGGCAATCCGCTCGTGGGGTGGGGCATGGCCTTGGGCGTCATGGCCATAGCGGGCATGCCGCCCTTCGGCGTGTTCACGAGCGAGTTCCTGATCCTGACCGCGGCGATCAAGGACGTGCCGCTTTTGACGCCCTTGCTGCTCATCGGCCTTGCCGTGGGGTTCGCCGCGCTCTTCCGGAGGCTTCAGCCCATGGTGGCGGGCGAGGTCCCGCCGTACCAGGAGCGGGTGCGTGCGGCCCATGTGCCCGTGATCCTGCACCTTGCGGCCGTCTTGGTCCTGGGGCTCTATCTGCCGCCCTTTTTAGCCGACTGGTTCCGGACCGCGGTGGGAATGCTCAAATAACGCACGAAGCGAGAAGGACGAAGTAAGAAAAAGAAAATCATGCTGAGACTCAAGAACCTGATCATGAACCTCTTCGGGCCCGATGCGCGGGACGACGATACGCTCGCGCCCTCCACGGTCATGTCCGTCGTTGTACCGCGCGAGCGGTTTGCCGAAGCGGCCCGGGCGCTCAAGCGGGAATACGCGCTCCTGGCAGCGGAATGGGCTTCCGACGAGACGGCATTGGGCAGGGGATTCGGCGTCTATGCCTGCTATCGCCGCGAGCAGGAGTATCTGATCGTCCGGACCGACACGCCTGTCCACGACCCTGCCTATCCGAGCCTTACGAAACAGTTCGCGGCTGCCTACCGGTTCGAGCGGACGATCAAGAGCCTCCTGGGCGTGACCGCGACCGGCAATCCCGACGAGCGGCCCTGGATCCTGCACGAGGACTGGCCTGCGGACGTCTATCCGCTCAGGAAGTCCTTCGACGCTTCTGAGCGGCCTCCCCGGGTCGCTGCGGAATACCGCTGGATCCGCGCGGAAGGGGAGGGCGTGTACGAGATCCCCGTGGGGCCCGTGCACGCGGGGATCATCGAGCCCGGACATTTCCGGTTCCAGGCTATGGGCGAGGACGTGCTGAATCTCGAGGAACGGCTCGGGTACGTGCACAAGGGGATCGAGAAGCGCTTCGAGTCGCTCTCGTGGCACGAAGGGGCGCGGCTCGCGGGCCGCGTCTCGGGCGACAGCACGGTGGCGCACAGCCTCGCCTATGCGCGGGCCGTGGAGGCGATCACGGGCTGCATCGTGCCGGACCGGGCGCACTGGCTGCGGGCGCTCTTCCTGGAACGTGAGCGCATCGCGAACCACCTGGGCGACCTCGGGGCCTTGAGCAACGACGTGGCCTTCGCGTTCCTCCTGTATCAGTTCCACCGCCTGAAGGAGCAGGTGGTGCGCACGAACCAGCGGCTCTTCGGCCACCGCTTCCTCATGGATCGGATCATCCCCGGCGGCATGGGCGCTGATATTACCCCGGAGGGGATCACGGAGATCCTGGCAGAACTGGACGGTCTGGAAAAGGAGTTCGAACGGCTCGTAAAGATCTTCGACCGGAACGCGTCCGTGGAGGACCGGGTGAAGGACACGGGGATCCTGAACTCCGCGAAGGCGCGCGATCTCGGCATGGTCGGGTTCGTGGCGCGCGCCAGCGGCCTGAACCTGGACTGCCGGATCCAGCATCCCTTCCCGCCCTACGACCGCATCGTGCCGAGCATCCCCGTGCTCGTGGCCGGCGACGTCCACGCGCGCGCCTGGGTCCGGATCGAGGAAGTGCGCGATTCGATCCGCATCATTCGCGAGCAGCTCCGGACCTTGCCGCCGGGCAGGACCCTGACGGCCTACGGAAGGCCTGCGCCGGACCGGTCCGGGTTCGCGGCCGTCGAGGGATGGCGCGGGGAGATCATCACGTGGGTCCAGTCCGGGCCGAAAGGGGAGATCAACCGCTGCATGGTGCGCGATCCCTCGGCCGTGAACTGGCTGGGCCTGGAACAATGCATCCATGGGAACATCGTGCCCGATTTCCCGCTCTGCAACAAGAGCTTCAACCAGTCCTACGCGGGGAATGACCTATGATCCGCATCCTCAAACAGATAATCCGCACCGGCGTCGTGACCGAGCCGCTTCCGGCGATCACGGACCCGGAGATCGCGCATATCCATACGGAGCTTGCCGAGGCGGTCCGGCGCCGCTTCCAGGGGAGCCTCACGATCCGGCAGGTGGACGCCGGGTCATGCAACGGCTGCGAGCTCGAGATCCACGCGCTGAACAACCCGCTCTACAACTGCGAGCGCTTCGGCATCCATTTCACGGCATCCCCGCGCTTCGCCGACCTCCTGCTCGTGACCGGACCGGTCGCGCGGAACATGGAGATCGCGCTGCAAAGGACCTATGACGCCGTGCCGGGGCCGAAGCTGGTGGTTGCCGTAGGGGACTGCGGATGTACGGGGGGAATCTTCGGGGAGAGCTACGCTTCGCTCGGCGCGGTGGACCGGGTCATTCCCGTGGACGTCCGCATCCCGGGATGTCCGCCCACGCCTCTTGTCCTGCTCCAGGGGATCCTGCAGGCCCTGAGCGGAACCGATACAAAACAGAAAAACAGCAAACCGCGAAGGCGCGAAGAACGCGAAGAAAAGCGATAGCCAGCTTCGCAAAGCACACCTTGGCGTCCTTTGCGTCTTGGCGGTACAAGGTCTTGATGTTCAGCCCGAAGTTTGCCGCTCAGGCGTTGAATTCCGTCCCGCCGCTCTCCCCCAGGTTCTTCATCCACATATCGATCATGGACGAGTCCTGCTTGGCGATCACCTCTTCCTCGACGAAGAGGGGTGCGCCGATGCGCAGGGCGACGGCGATGGCGTCGCTCGGGCGGGAGTCGATATGGAACTCCTTGCTGTTGTGGAGGAGGTAGAGCGAGGCGTAGAAGGTGTTTTCGATCAGGTCGCTGATCACCACGCGGGCGATCTCGATGTCCATCCGGTCGAAGATGTTCGCGATCAGGTCGTGGGTCAGGGGGCGGGCGACCTTGACGTTGCCCAAGGCCATGGCGATGGAGTTGCCCTCGGCGGCGCCGACCCAGATGGGGAGCACTTTCTTTCCCGTTTCATCCTTCAATACAACGATATAACTGCTGTTTCCGCTGTCGAAGAGGATGGTGTTGACCGACATCTGGATCCACATAAGGGCCTCCCCGCTCGTGATTTTACGATACCACAGGCCATCGGGCAAGTAAAGGGATTATTGTGTTGACTTTTTCAGGAGATAGGCTATACTCTGAGATTTGTATTTCGCATGAAATCGCGATGATCTGATGAAGCAGACGCTGACCGACATCCTGATCGAGGCCCTGGAACGGGCCAAAAATGAAGGCGCATTAGTCCTTGCAACAATGCCGGCGGTGACGCTGGAGACCCCCCGGGACGCGAACCACGGCGACCTGGCGACCACGCTGGCGCTGACCCTGGCCAAGCCCGAAGCAAAACCCCCGCGGAAGATCGCCGAGATCATCGTCGCGCACATCCAGGACGAGGACGGCGTCATCGAGAAGACCGAGATCGCCGGACCGGGGTTCATCAATTTCTTCCTCCGGCGCGACCGGTGGAAGAAGACGCTCTTTGCCATCGACACCGAGGGGGCGGCCTACGGTCTGCGCGACCTGGGGCAGGGGAGGAAGGTGCTCGTCGAGTTCGTGAGCGCCAATCCCACGGGGCCGCTCCACGTGGGCCACGGCCGCGGCGCCGCGGTGGGCGACGCCCTTGCCAACCTGCTCGCGGCCACGGGGCACGACGTGACCCGTGAGTTCTACGTCAACGACGCGGGCAGGCAGATCAGGCTGCTGGCGCTCTCCGTGTATGCACGCTATCAGCAGGCGCTCGGGGAAGACGTCCCGTTTCCGGAGGACGGCTACCACGGCGACTACGTCGGGGAGATCGCCCGCGCCTTTGCCGATGCTCACGGCGACGCGTTCCGGGGCACGCCCTTTGCCGAGTGCGAGGAGCGGTTCGCGGCCTTCGGCAAGGAGGCCATGCTCGCCGACATCCGGACCGACCTCGACGCCTTCGGCGTCCGTTTCGATGTCTGGTTCAGCGAGGCATCGCTCCTGGCGGACGGGTCCGTGGAGCAGTCTCTGCAAGAGCTGCGGGAAAGCGGCCATCTCTACGATCGCGACGGGGCGCAGTGGCTCCGTTCCACGGCCTTCGGGGACGACAAGGACCGGGTGGTGGTGAAGCAGGACGGAAGCTATACCTACCTCGCCACGGACATCGCCTATCACCGGAACAAGCTGGGCAGGGGGTTCGGGACGCTCGTGAACGTCTGGGGGGCGGACCACCACGGGTACATCCCGCGCGTGCGCGCCGTGATCCAGGCATTCGGCCATGATCCGGAGTCGCTCCGCGTGCTCCTGGTGCAGCTCGTGGCGATCATGCGCCAGGGCCAGCCCGTGCCCATGTCCAAGCGGGCCGGGACCTTCGTGACGCTCCGGGACGTGGTGCAGGAGGTGGGCAAGGACGCGGCCCGGTACCTTTTCCTGACCCGGCGATCGGACAGCCATCTCGACTTCGACCTGGACGTGGCCAAGGAGCAGTCCCGGGAGAACCCCGTCTACTACGTCCAGTACGCCCACGCGCGGCTCGCGAGCCTCTTCCGGGAGGCGGAGGCGCGGGGCATCGCCGTACCGACCCCGGAGACCGTGAACCTCGCGGCGCTCGAGCGCGAGGAGGAACATGATCTGATCAAGGCCCTGGCGCGCTACCCCGAGGTCGTGGAGGAAGCGGCCCTGGCCTATGAGCCGCACCGTCTGACCTTCTACCTTCAGGACCTGGCGGGGCTGCTGCACAACTACTATTTCAAGCACCGGATCATCTCCACCGATCCCGAACAGACCGCAGCGGTGCTCTTCCTCATGAAACAGGTGAGGACGGTCATCGCGGGCGCGCTTGCGATCCTGGGGGTGGAGGCGCCGGACAAGATGTGAAAGAGTGTTCTCCTTTTCTTTGACAACAACCTGCCCGGACGGCGGGAGGCTCGGGACGATCACCACCTCCCACGGCGCGGTTGCCACGCCGGTCTTCATGCCCGTGGGGACGCAGGCAGTGGTCAAGACGCTCACCCCGGACGACCTGGAGACTCTGGGGGCCGAGATCATCCTGGCGAACACGTACCATCTCTTCCTGCGGCCGGGGCACGAACTGATCCGCGATCTGGGCGGCCTGCATCGGTTCATGGCCTGGGACCGGCCCGTGCTGACGGACAGCGGCGGGTTCCAGGTCTTCAGCCTGGCGGAGCTGCGGAAGATCACGGAAGAGGGCGTCACGTTCCAGTCTCCGCTCGACGGCGGGGCAAAGCACCTCATCACGCCCGAATACGCGGTGGAGATCCAGGAGGCGCTCGGGGCGGACATCATCATGGCCTTCGACGAGTGCACGCCTTATCCCGCGACGCGCGATTACGCCCGGGAATCGCTCGAACGGACGCTCCGGTGGGCAAAGCGCTGCCGTGACGCGCAGCAGGGGACGGGCCAGGCCCTCTTCGGGATCGTGCAGGGCGGCATGTATCCGGACCTCCGGAAACAGTCGGCCGAGGCGCTCGTGGACCTGGACTTTCCGGGATACGCCCTGGGCGGGCTGTCCGTGGGCGAGACCAAGCCCATGATGCACGAGATGATCGAGTCCGCAATGCCGTCGCTGCCCGCGGACCGGCCGCGGTACCTGATGGGCGTGGGCACGCCCGAGGACCTGGTGGAGGGCGTAGTGCGCGGCATCGACATGTTCGACTGCGTCATGCCGACGCGGAACGCGCGGAACGGGACGTTCTTCACCACCTTCGGCAAGGTGTCGATCCGGAACGCGCGCTACGAACGGGACCAGGAGCCGATCGACCCGGCCTGCGACTGCTTCACGTGCAGGAACTTCACGCGGGCCTATGTGCGCCATCTGTTCAACGCCGGCGAGATCACGGCGCTCCGGCTCGGCACGCTCCACAACCTGCATTACTATCTCTCGCTGATGCGGGTGATCCGGGAGCGCATCCGACAGGGCACCCTCGCCGCGTTCCGGAGGGAGTTCCTTGCCGCACGGGAAGAGGCGGAGGTCGGCTGATTCTCGGCAACGGAGCGGCAAAAACCGAGTAACCGCCGAGACGCAGAGACGCTGAGGACGGCGTATTCGGTTCTCTCTACGACTCCGCGACTCCGCGGTTCTGTTTTGATTTCATCACCCTAGTTCTTCTAAGGAGGGAACGCATGTTTATCGCTACCGCGTATGCGATGGGAGCCCCGGCCGGGGGCGGAGCCGCGCCGTCGGGCGGCGGGGGGATGTCGGGCATCGTGATGATGATCGCGATCTTCGCCATCTTCTGGTTCATCCTGATCCGGCCCCAGCAGAAGAAGATGAAAGAGCATAAGAAGATGGTGGACGATCTCAAGAAGGGGGACCGGATCGTGACCGCGGGCGGCATGTACGCCACGGTCGAGAACACCACCTCCGAGACCTTGACCGTCAAGATCGCCGAGGGCGTCAAGGTGAAGATCACCCGCAGCTCCGTGGGCGCGGTGGTGCAGGCCGGCGAAGAGAAAGAGTAACGAAGGCCCCAGACAGCATCCCGCGGACCGGGCGGGCGCGTCGTGCGGCGCATCCGTTCGTCCGCGGATCATTCTTGATCGATTCGGTTGGGAGGCACGTGACATGAAGAAAAGCATTCAGTGGAGAGTGGGACTCATCGTCCTCTCGGTCGTCGTTGCGCTCTTTATCTTTCTGCCGTCCACGCCGCTGCGGTCGGACCTGCCTACGTGGTGGCACCAGAGCGTGCCCAAGATCTCGCTGGGCCTCGACCTGCGGGGCGGCAGCCACCTGGTGATGCAGGTCGAAACGGACAAGGCCGTGGAGTCATCGCTGGACAACATCGCCGCCGACCTTCAGAACGCCGCAGCGGAACAGAAGGTCGCGGTCACGTTCAGCAGGACGGGGGAGGACATCACCGCGAAGTTCACGGGAATGATCGGCGACCAGGTGGAGAAGCTCGTCAAGAATACCTACGCGAATCTCGACATCGCGAACCGCGCCGCCGGGACGCTCGTCTACGCCCTGAAGCCGCAGGAGGTGCGGCGGCTCAAGGAGTGGGCGGTGACCCAGGCGCTCGAACGGACGCGCCGGAGGATCGACAAGTACGGCGTGGCCGAACCCCAGATCTACAAGCAGGAGAGCGACGAGATATCCCTGCAGCTTCCGGGCGTGAAAGACCCCGAGGACGCCATCAACTTCATCAAGACCGCCGGCAAACTGGAGTTCAAGCTCCTGGACACGACGGACGATCTCGGGAAGGCCCTGAACGGGAAGGTGCCCGCGGACAGTGAGATCCTCTACGGCGAGGAGGTGGATTCCTCCGGCAGGGTCAATCGCCGCCCCTACCTCGTGTACAAGAAGACGCTCCTGACCGGCGACCGGCTGACGGACGCGAAGGTCGGGATCGACGAGTACAACAATCCCGACGTCAACATCACCTTCGACAACGACGGCGCGAAGATCTTCGACCGCATCACCGGGGAGAACGTGGGCAAGCAGCTTGCGATCATCCTTGACGGCATGGTCTACTCCGCACCGCGGATCCAGGACCGCATCAGCGGCGGCAACGCCCAGATCACGGGCAGCTTCACCCATGAGGAGGCGGCGAAGCTGGCCATCGTGCTGCGCGAGTCGCTCCCGGCGCCCATGAAGATCGTCCAGAACGTGACGGTCGGCCCCTCGTTGGGCCAGGACTCCATCACCAAGGGCGTGCGGTCCGCACTCATCGGCGGCATCTTCGTCATCGTCTTCATGATCGTCTACTACGGCATATCCGGCGTCATTGCCGACTTCGCCATCGTTTTGAACCTCCTCCTGCTGCTCGGGGCCATGGCGCTCCTGAACGCGACGCTTACGCTGCCGGGCATCGCGGGCATCATCCTGACGATCGGTATGGGCGTGGACTCGAACGTGCTGATGTTCGAGCGCATCCGCGAGGAGATCCGGGCAGGCAAACAGCCCCGGCCCGCCGTGGACGCCGGGTACGACAAGGCGTTCCTCACGATCCTCGACTCGCACGTGACCACGCTGATCACGGCCGCGGCGCTCTTCCTCTTCGGGACCGGCCCGATCAAGGGTTTCGCCGTGACGCTGAGCCTCGGCATCATCATCAACCTCTATTCTTCGCTCGTGGGCACGAAGGTGATCTTCGACATCATCAATACCCGGTGGAAGCTGAAGAAGCTGAGTATCTGAAAAACCGCAAGGTGCGCGGGGAGCGGAGCCGCCGGGCTTTCGCCCCCGATACCGTTTGGAGGGAACGATGCTGCAAATACTGCATAAAACCAAGATCGACTTCATGGGCTGGAAGAACATCTCCTTTACGATTTCCAGCATACTCATCCTGATCGGGATCATAGCGCTCGTGCATGTCGATCGCGGCAAGGCGAACCTCGGCATCGACTTCGTGGGCGGCACCACGGTGCAGCTCGCCTTCAAGGACAAGCTGCCCCTGGACCAGGCACGGGCCGCCCTTGACAAGAATGGTTTCAACGGGGCCACGATCCAGAACGTCGGCGAGGGGAACAAGATCCTGATCCGCGTCCGTCAGTCCGAGGGGACCTCGGAAAAGATCAAGGGAGTCTTTGCCAAGGAGTTCCCGAGCAATCCCTTCGAGGTGGACAGCATCGAGGAGATCGGACCGGTGATCGGGCAGGCCTTGCGGCGCGACGCCCTGGTCGCCATTACCATCTCGATCATCGCCATTATCGTCTACATCGCGTTCCGGTTCGAGTTCCGCTTCGGCGTGGCGGCGGCCATCGCCACGTGCCACGACGTCCTTGCCGTGCTCGGGGCGTTCTACCTCATGCATCGCGAGATCAACCTGCTGATCGTGACCGCGCTCCTGACGCTGGCTGGATACTCGCTCACCGACACCGTGGTGGTCTTCGACCGCATCCGCGAGAACCTCAAGCGCAACCGCAAGGACCCGCTCGTCGGGCTCGTGAACCGGAGCATCAACGAGGTGCTGTCGCGGACCGTCATCACCTCGCTCACGGTCGTCCTGGTCCTCATTCCGCTGGTCTTCTTCGGCGGGGCCGTGCTGCACGATTTCTCGCTCGCCCTGCTCTTCGGCGTGATCGTGGGCACCTACTCGTCGGTCTTCGTGGCAAGCCCGGTGCTCGTGGTATGGCATACGAAGAAGCCCGGCAGGCTTATTCGCTGATCCCAGGGACGCCGGCCCGACGGGCCGGCGCTTTTTTTTCATGACCGAACTCGACACCCGAACGCTCACCATTGCCGGGAGCAACGCCCGGATACTGACCGCCGCGGACCCGATCGGCCTTCGCTGCGGGACAGCGGGCTGTCGCGCCAATTGCTGCACGAAGAGCGCGCCGGTGGTGCTGAACCCCTACGAGATCGCGCTGATCTGCAGGGAAAGCGGGATGACGTACGAAGACCTGCTCGACGTGGTGGAGACCGAGCGGGCCAAGGGGTTCCCGCTCGTGCTTTTGCCGCGCGATCCCGCGTGCCGGTTCTGGACCGGCGCGGGCTGCAGCATCTACCCGTCGCGGCCGCTGGCGTGCAGACTCTACCCCCTGGGACGGGTGTTCGACTCCGGCGAATCGCACATCGTCCTGCCGGAGCTGAACGTCTGCGAGGGGCTCGACCGCTCCGTTGACACCACGGTCGCCGACTATCTGCGCGATCAGGACACCGCGCTCCAGATCCGCATGGCGGACGCCTGGATCGCCTTTGTTTCGGAAATGGAGCTGCTGCCGCTGCCCGATTCCCCGGTCACCTCCGTTGCCTTCCATATGCTCGTCTACAGCCCGGACACCCCCCCGGCCCCGGGCGGCGGGGAGCCTCCCGCCTCGCCGGAGGACGCCTTTCTGCTTCGGCTTGCGACCGCGCGAAAAGAACTGCCCCGCTTCCTCCGCATCCGTCCCTGAACCTCCGGCATCTCCTGCGGCACTCCCCGGGAAGCGCTTGACAGGCGCGGGAGGGGGCTCTATTATGTGCTTGAATGGGACTGCGACAATGCGGAAGTTCGACGAAGAGGCCATGCAGTCTGCGGTCAATACCATAGCGCTGTTCCTGCTGTTGCTCGTCTTCCCGGCGTGCATGCAGGACGGTCTGCGCCGTGCCGATGATGCGCGCCACGCAGGCGCGGAACGCCCGGAAGAAATGTCCGTTCCGGCGACGGTCACGGGCCCCGAACAGGGGTTCCGCGCGGCGCTCCATGCCTACGAAACCGGCGATCCGACAACGGCGCTTTCCCTGGCGCAGCAGGTCGCCGCGAACTACCATCATTCCGTCTGGCGCAACCGGGCGCTCTTCCTCGCGGAACGGGCCCTGATCCGGCTCGACCGGCCCGCGGAGGCCGATCAAGCCATGGAGGCCGTCCGTACGTCCTACCCGGCGCTCGCGGCCTACGCCGTTTTCCTGGACGGGGAATACTATTTCAAGGCAGCGCGCTATGACCGGGCTGCGGCGCGATACGCCGAGGTGACGGCACGAGTCCGTCGGGGACCGCTTGCGGAGCGCGCGTCCTTTCAGCTCGGCAGAGCGCTTTTGCGGCTCGGTGATCCGGCGTCTGCGGCGAAACGTCTCGCGGAATTTCTGCAGGAGTTCCCGCAGAGCGACCGGGCGCCTCAGGCGGGCCTGGAACTCAGCCAAGCGCTCGCCGGAGAAGGCCGCCTGGCTGATGCCGCGCAGGCGGCGCGGGAGGTCTGGCTACGCTATCCCGGCGGGACAACCGATCGGGAGGCGCTTCGGCAGCTTGCCGAACTGAGGACGCAGGGCGTGTCCGTGCCCGGCTTTACCGTCCACGAGCAATACACACGGGCAATGCGGCTCTTCCGCCTGCTCCGGTACGCTGAGGCGGCTGCGGCGCTCGGCCCGCTGTTGGCGGAGACGCCTTCGTTCCCGGAGCGGCCGGATGCGCTCTTCCAGTTCGGGACGGCATTGACCTTTCTCGGCAGGCGGGGAGAGGCCGCGGCGGCCTTTGCCGAGTTCGTACGGCGCTATCCGAACGACAGCCGGGTGCCGGCGGCCATGCTCGGGCTGGGGAAATGCCGAGCCAAACTCGGCGATGTGCGGCAGGGAGAAAGCGTCCTGACGCGCCTGGTCAAGCGGTTTCCCGGGAGCAAATGGGCCGCCGACGCCCTGTACGCTTTCGGGAACCTGCGCCGGGGTGCAAATGACGAGAAGGATGCACGCAGGACCTACGCGCGCCTGGTGCGGGAATACCCGAACAGCAAGTATGCGGACAGCGCCCTGTGGTGGTCGGGCTGGTCCTGCTTCCGGGCGGGAGAGTACCGCGCCGCAGAAGATACGCTGCAGGAACTGATCCGCCGGTATCCCGGCTCCTTCCTCGTACACCAGGCCCGATACTGGCAGGGAAGGGCTGCGGAGCTGCGGCATGCGCCTGACGCGGCGGCCGAGTATTACGACAGGCTGCTGGAGCACGGACCCTATACCTTCTACGGTTATCTGGCCGCGGACCGCATGGCGCGGCTGGCAGCCAGCGGGACCGTACGGCCGGCCGATTCCCCCGACCTTGTCGCCGTTGTCTGTGCGGACGAGAACTGTCCCGATGCCGACGATCCCTCCCTCTGGACTGCGGAGACGGAGCGGCTCCTGTCCGCGGACCCCTCGTTCGGCACCACGCGGGAGCTCATGTACCAGGATATGAAACAGGAGGCGGCGGACGAGCTCGCGGCGCTCATGCACTCGGGGAGCCTGCCGCGCGGCACCATCATCGGGTTGAGCAAGGCGTATGCCGCGTTGGGGGACTATTCCCGCTCCCTCAGGCTGGTGCTCGACCATTACGCGCAGCGGCTCGATGCGCCGCGGAAGGGGACCCCCCCGGACCTGTGGCTCCTTGCCTATCCGCAAGGCTACTGGGACGATGTCGTCGCAGCGGCCCGCAGATTCGGCCAGGACCCCTATTTCATCGCTGCGGTGATCCGCGCGGAAAGCAAGTTTTCGCCCAAGGCCCTTTCGCCTGCCGGCGCCCGCGGCGTGATGCAGATCATGCCCGATACGGGCGCGTGGGCGGCCGCGCGGCTCAAGATGCATGGTTTCGACCGGCAGCGGTTGTTCGAATCGGACACGGGCATCGCCATCGGCACGTGGTATCTGGCCCGCCTGATGAAGCGTTTCCACGGGGACCCGCTCCTGGCTGCGGCGGCATACAATGCGGGACCTGATGCCGTGGCGTCCTGGATCGGTCCGGACGGCGCGATCGGCGAACGGGACGTGTTCATCGAGTCGATCCCCTATACCGAAACGCGAAGCTACGTCAAGAAGGTCCTGCGGAACTACGCGGAGTACCGCAGGCTGTACGGACAGGCGGCGGGAACGCTCGCGCTCGCGCCGGGCGAAGGGCACCTGAAGCAGGAGACGGGGTGGACGAACTGACGGAACGGCTCGGCACGATCGAACGACGCGTGCGGACCCTGCTTGCCGAGAACGGCGCGCTGGCAGGTCGCGTTGCCGAACTGGAACAGCAGCTTGCCGAGGCGCGGGAACGTGCAGGGGACCTGGACGACTACCGCACCCGGCGGACACAGATCAGGGAAAGGCTCGAAGGGATCCTCCGGACCCTGGAGGCTGCAGGGAACGGAGGGCCTGATCGTGGGGAATGACGGAACGGGGAAGGGCGGCGACGCGGGGGCGATCATCGCGGCCCGGGGCCTGATCAAGGACTACGAAGGATTCCGGGCCGTGACCGGCGTGGACTTCGCGATCCAGCGGGGAGAATTTTTCGGGTTCCTCGGACCGAACGGCGCAGGCAAGACCACGGTCATGCGCATCATCTCCTGCTTTCTCCCGCCCACCGCGGGCGCGGTCACGGTCTTCGGCATGGACGTGACGTCGCATCCCGGGGAGATCAAGGCCCGCCTCGGCATCATGCCCCAGGACGACAACCTCGACCCCGACCTGTCGGTCCTCGAGAACCTCATCGTCTACGGCCGCTACTTCGATATCAGGAAGCGGGACGGCCTGCGGCTTGCCCAGAGCCTGCTCGAGTTCGTGGAGCTCGAGGACAAGGCGCGGGCCCCCATCGACAAGCTCTCGGGCGGCATGAAACGGCGCTTGCAGCTCGCCCGATCGCTCGTGAACGATCCCGAGGTCCTGATCCTCGACGAGCCCACCACCGGCCTGGACCCCCACAGCAGACGGGCGGTATGGGACAAGCTGAACCACCTGAAGGCGAAGGAAACCACCCTCCTGCTCACGACCCACTACATGGAAGAGGCGGAACGGCTCTGCGACCGCGTGGCGATCATGGACTCGGGCAGGATCGTGGCGATCGACTCGCCGGCGAACCTCACCCGCAAGCACGGCGGGAACCTGGAGGACGTCTACCTTACGCTCACCGGGAGGAGCCTTGCGGATTAAGCGCGCATTCCGGGTCTGGCAGCGCCATTGGACCGTCTACACCAAGCTCTACAAGACGAGCTTCGCCCTGAACTTCGCGGAGCCGGCGCTCTACCTCGTGGCCATGGGCTTCGGGCTCGGGGCATTCGTCCGGGACATCCACGGCAAGCCCTACATCGACTTCATCGCCCCGGGCATCGTGGCCTCGTCATCGGTCTTCGCCGCGGTCTACGAGTGCACCTACGGCACCTACATCCGCATGACCTTCCAGAAGACCTTCGACGCGATCCTGGCCACGCCCGTGGGCCTGGCGGACCTGATCGCCGGGGAGCTTGCCTGGGGAGCGACGAAGAGCCTCATCTTCGGCATTACGATCATGATCGTTCTTGCCGTCTTCGGGCTCACGGGTTCGCCCCTGCTCGTGCTCGCCATCCCCTACGTCTTCCTGGGCGGTCTGATCTTCGCCGAGATCTCGATCGCCTTCGCAGCGGTGGTGCCCGGCATCGATTCCTTCAGCTATTTCTACACCCTCTTCATGACGCCCCTGTTCCTGTTCTCGGGCATCTTCTTCCCCCTGGACAGCATGCCCTCGCTCGTCAAGGACCTGGCTGCCGTTACCCCGCTCTACCATCTCGTGAACGTCTGCCGCGCCTTCTCGGACGGCACGCCCCTGGCCGCGGGCTGGAGCCTCCTCTGGGTCCCTGTCATTGCCGTCGTGCTGGCCCCTGTCCCGTTCTGGCTCATGCGCAGGCGGGTCATCGCCTGATCAGTATTACCCGGCAATAAACGTATTTTTGTTTTCTCCGCAGGGCGTAACTAAGTCCATGGGCACCTCATTTCTTCCTCCCTTGAACGTCTTCTAAAAATTTAGTGTATTCTGCGCGATTGTGCGAAAACCAGGCCAATCGTGCATCATATTGTTTAATACTAGGCGTTTAATCTTTCGTATATCGCACAGAATATTGACAATCTCGTAAGAAGTCCCTGCGCGAGTTAGGCAGAAAAAAATCACAGGGATCATCACATTTCCTTTGCACCACAAGGGGTTTCGTGATACATACAGGCATCACTCGTTTTTTTGAGGAGCCCGCATGATCTATACCAAGGATCACAAAACCCGCGACATGTTCGACCCGTTCCCCTTCCTGGGGCCGAAGCGCAAAGAGCGCATCGAAGCCTCCTGGGCCAAGGTCTTCCGAGAGCACATTCTGCCCGCTCTGCCGGTCGAGACGGTGTTTTCCAAGTACGACCCGGTCATGGGAGCCCCCACCAAGGAGCTCTACGCCATGCTCGGGCTTATGATCATCCAGCAGATGCAGGATCTGACCGATGAGGAAGCGGTGGACCAGTTCGCTTACAACCTCCAGTGGCATTATGCCTTGAACATCACCTCAACGGCCGATGCCGACGCCTATGTCAGCCCGAAAACCCTCTGGACCATGCGCGATACCCTGACCGAGAAGGGCCTCTACACGGCCCTTTTCGATGAGGTCGCCACAAAGCTTTCC
>JBJKRX010000158.1:0-73610 GCA_046704425.1 Nitrospirota bacterium | reverse complement strand
AGGAGGAGCTTCGACTGCAGCTCCAGCGGCATGGCCCCGATCTCATCGAGGAACAGCGTGCCGCGCTCGGCCATCTCGATGAGGCCGCGCTTCAACGCAGGGGCGTCCGTGAACGCGCCGGGCTCGTGGCCGAACAGCTCGCTCTCCAGGAGGGTCTCCGGGAGGGCTGCGCAGTTCACCTTGACGAGCGGAAGGTCGGCGCGCGGACTATGGTAGTGGATCGCCTTGGCGATCAGCTCCTTGCCGGTGCCGCTCTCGCCGCGCAGGAGGACCGTTGCGGTGCTCCCCGCCACCCTGCCCGCCAGATTCAGGACTTCCTCCATGGCGTGGCTCGTGCTTACGATCTCTGCGAACTTATACCGTTCCTTCAGCTGCTCCTTCAGTTCCGCGTTTTCCCGGATCAGGTTCCGGCGCTCCGAGACGCGCTCGATCAGGACCGCGAGCTGTTCGAGGTCGATCGGTTTCGGGAGATAGTCATAGGCGCCGGCCTTGATCGCCTTCACGGCTGTCTCGATGCTCCCGTAGGCCGTCATGATGATCACCGCGGTCTCGGGGCTCAGTCGCCTCGCCTCGTCCGAAGTCCTGAGGGCGTCCACTCCCGGAATGTTGCAGTCGGTCAGAAGCACATCGACCCGATCGCGGGCAACAGCCGCAATGGCTTCATTCACGCTGCCGACCGCGATCACGTCGTATCCCTGAGCAACAAGGGAGTCTGCGATCCTGCGCCGCTCTTGTTCCTCATCGTCCATGAGCACGATGCGCGCATCATGCATGGCGCAACTCCTTCCCGCCTGCGGTCGTCGGGCCGGGAACGCGATCCGCCGTCCGTTCGGCGAGATCGAGTACGATTCCTTCGCGCACCCCCCCGTCGCTGACCACAAGAGACGGGACGTCGGCCAAGGCCATGATCTCCTGCACCACCACGGCCCCGGCCAGGATGATGTCTTCGCGCCCCGTTTCCAGCCCGGGCAGGGACCGCCGTTCCTGAACCGTGCGCATACGCAGGTCCTCCACCATCCGGTCGATCGCTGTCCGCTGCAACACGGAGCCCGTGATGGCCGACGGATCGTATACGGCCATGCGTTGGTCCATGGCCGCTAGCGTCGTGATCGCCCCGGCGGTTCCGATCAAGGCGGTTGCCGGCGTGATCGGAACAGGGGAACGCGTCAGTTCTTCCCGGATCGTTCTTTGGAGCCGCGCGAGTTCTTCTCCGGTGACGGGATCGGAATGAAGGAACCGTTCCGTCAGGCCGACCGCACCGAGCGGAAGACTGGCCGTTTCCGGCACGTCCCCCGTTCTGAGCGCGATCAGCTCGGCGCTGCCGCCGCCGATATCGATGAGCAGAGACGCGGCATCGGGATCGGGCACGGCCCTCCCAGACGCGGAGAGCGCATACAGGACGCCCCGGGCCGTCAGACGCGCCTCTTCCTGTCCGGACACGACGACAATGCTGATGCCGGTTTCCTGTCTTACCCGATCCGTGAATGCGCGCGCATCGGCCGCGTCCCGCAGCGCGCTCGTCCCGACTGCCGAGACCGCCTGTACGCCGTGAACCCGAATCGCCTCTGCAAACGTCCGCAAGGCGACGAGCGAACGGTCCCACGCCTCGCGGGACAATGCGCCCCCGCGCACCAGGCGTTGTCCCAGACGGGGAACGGCTCTTTCGGAATGGATTTCGCGGAAAGTGCCCGCCCCGGCTTCGACAATGAGCAGGCGAAACGAGTTCGTACCGATGTCGATCCCCGCGAGGATCATGTACGCAGGATATCCTTGATCGGTTCGGCGTTGGCCTTGAGACGGAGGACGAGCAGGCGGGCGATCGCCAGGAGGATCCGATAGGCGATCCGGGGATCACGTTCGAGAAGGGCCTCATAGTCCTTCCGGGTAAGGAGGAGAAGGTCCACGGTCGTCTCGGCACGGGCGGTCACCTGGCGTTCTCCTTCCTGGATCAGGGCCAGCTCGCCGAAAAAATCTCCGGGCTCGAGCAGCAACAGCCCCTTTTCCATGCCCTCGCCAGCCATGATGGATATCCGGACCGTTCCGCTCTTCACGATGTAGAGCGACTCGGCGGGCATGCGTTCGGTGAAGATAATCGTGTTCGGCTCGATCCGGCGCTCCTGGCAGAGTTCCAAGATGCGGTCGAGATCCTGCCGGGTGCTGCCCTTGAAAAGGAGCGTCTGGAGCAGTAATTCACCGTTATCCATGAGCGTTTCTCCGCTTGTCCGCGCAGTCAGGGGGCGTCAGCTAGTTTCCTGCTGCCGCGCCTCTCCAGGAGCGGAAGCACGGCGTCAAGCACGCGGTCCGCGATCTCGCGCTTCGGCATCGTCGGCAGGTCGATCCGACGGTCCTCCCGGTCGAATATGGTCACGGCGTTCGTATCAGCGCCGAATCCCGCCCCTGCTGCACGCAGGTCATTCAATACGATGAGGTCCAGGTTCTTCTCCCGAAGCTTCCGCAGCGCGTTTTGCTCTCTGTCGTCGGTTTCTGCCGCAAAACCAACGAGCAGTGCCGCGCTCCCACGCGCTCCCAGTTCGCGCAGAATATCACCGGTCCGCTCAAGCCGAATCACATCCGGTGCTTCGCCTTTTTTCAGTTTTCGGTCCACGGGGGCAAGGGGCCGGAAGTCGGAAACCGCGGCCGCCATGAAGAGCGCGTCACACGCCGGGATTCGGGCAAGCACGGCATCATGCATCTCCGCTGCGCTCCGCACGGAAACGACCTCGACGTCACGCGGCGGCGCAAGCTGGGTCGGCCCGGAAACAAGGATGACCTGCGCACCCCGCTCCTGTGCCGCTGCGGCGAGGGCATAGCCCATCTTGCCGGTCGAGGGGTTGCTCAGGAACCGGACGGCGTCGATCGGTTCCCGGGTCGGTCCGGCAGTTACCAGAACGGTCCTCCCGGCAAGGTCACGCGGCCGGAAAAGGGCGGCGAGTTCCCGCAGGATGGAGTCCGTTTCCGCAAGCCTGCCCTCCCCCTGCGCTCCGCACGCGAGCGCACCGACGGCCGGGGAGACGATACGGATACCGCGTTCACGGAGGATCGCGATGTTCTTTTGGACCGCGGGGTTCCGGTACATCCGATCGTTCATGGCCGGCGCGATCAGGAACGGACAGACCATCGCCAGGGCTGCCGAGGTCAACGCATTATCCGCGATGCCGGCCGCGATCTTGGCGATCGTGTTCGCCGTGGCCGGTGCGATGAGTGCGGCGTCAAGTCCGTCGGTGATGTCGATATGACCGATCGGGCTCGCTGCGTCCTCAGCGAACTCGTCAGAAAGCACCGGTTGTCCCGCGAGCGTCCGAAAAGTCAGCGGGGTTACGAAACGGGTCGCATGCGCGGTCATCGAAACGCGGACCTCGGCGCCCCGTTCCCTGAGCCTGCGCAGCAGTTCCACGGCCTTATAGGCCGCAATGCTGCCGCTTACGCCGAGCAGAATCCGCTTTCCTGCGAACGTTTCGACCTGGTCCACGCGGTTCAGTCCTCGGGTGCCTCTTCGGGCTCGCCGGCGGCTTCTCCCCCGCCCTCTTCGTCCGCCATATCGCCTGCCGCGGCCTCGTTACCCTCGTCCTGGGTCTCGGAAAGGTAGGCGCTCAGCTCCTTGCGGATCTCCTCTTCTTTCGCCGAAAGCTGTTCTTCGATCCGCGCCTGTTCCTCCCGTTTCCGGAACTCCTCCTTGGCCTGTACGGCCTCCTCGCCCGTCAGGATCCGGAACCGGTGCGCTACTGCCTCCTCAAGCGCGATGGTCGTATCCTTGATGGAATGCGTCACAACCACGGGCGGCTCGCCCGCGGACAGCTGGCGGACCCGCTGCGCCGCGATATGGACAAGCCGGAACTTTGTGTCCGCGATCCCTTCATTCATCTCGATCGGAAGGGATATCAAATCTACCGCCGTTTTCTGCATCGTCTGCCTCCTTATCCGGGAACGCCCCGGCGTATCTGTGTGCCGTCTTGCCCCTCGCGCCGCCGCAGTGCGGCGTCCGGCGTATCACGCCTTCGTCATCTGGTCGATCCATGTAGTATCGGCAAAGCGGGTCCTGCACCGTTCGGCGATCACGATCGCCCGGAGCTCGGTCAATGCCCGATCGAAGTCGCGATTGACGATTACGAAATCATACAGCCCATAGTCGCCGATCTCCTCACGCGCCCGCGTCATCCGTTTCCGGATCTCCGTTTCGTCGTCGGATTTCCTGTTCCGCAGCCGCTCTTCGAGGATCGCGAACGAGGGCGGCTTAATGAAGATAAAGAGGGGGTCGCCGAACTGCCCCCGGATCTGCTTCGCGCCCTGCGTGTCGATGTCCAGAATGATATCGACTCCCTTTGCCGTCATTTCGTCGAGCACGCGGCGGGACGTCCCGTAGAGGTTGCCATGGACCTTCGCCCATTCCGCGAAATCGCCTGCACGGATCATCGCCTCGAATCGTTCCGGGGTGACGAAAAAGTAGTCTCTCCCGTCGATCTCGCCTGGCCTGGGCTTGCGCGTCGCATAGGAAATGGAATGGGTCAGGTTTTCCAGCGACTCGGTCAGCGCCTTGCACAGGCTCGTTTTCCCGGCCCCCGACGGAGCCGATACCACGAACAGTCTCCCCTGCCGGCTCACTCGGCCCCCCGTTCGGCGAAACGCTGCAGCAGCGTTTCCGCCTGGATCGCCGAAAGGATGACGTGATCGCTGTCGGTGATGATGATGGCCCGGGTCTTCCGGCCCTGGGTGGCGTCGATCAGCATCTTCCGTTCCCGGGCGTCCTCTTTTAATCGCCGCATGGGAGACGAGTCCGGCGTCAGCACGGCAACGACCTTCGCGGCCATGACCATGTTGCCGTATCCGATATTTACCGGTCCGTTCGTCATACTCACTCGATGTTCTGCGCCTGCTCCCTGATCTTTTCCAGTTCCGCCTTGATGCCGACCACGTCCAAGGAGACCGCCGCATCCATCGCCTTCGAGGCAATGGTGTTCGTCTCCCGACCCATTTCTTGGAGAAGGAAATCGAGCCGTCTGCCGACCCCTTCGCGCCCCCGGCCGTGCAGGAGATCGCGGAACTGAACAAGGTGGCTTCCCAGCCGGGTGAGTTCCTCGGTAATGTCCACCCGCTCGGCCAGGATGGCGATCTCCTGGGCCACCCGGCCCGGATCGGGCTGCTCGCGCAGGAGCCGCGCGAGAGACTCGGTCATCCGCTGTTGCGCCGCCTTGACGGCATCCGGTGCCTTGGTGCGGATGGCCGCAATAAGCCTTTCCACGACATCCAGGCGGGCGAGCATATCGGCTGCCAGGACAGCGCCCTCCTGCTTGCGCATGCGGTCCAGCGCTTCCAGGGCCGGCGCCAGGGCTGCTGCCAGCGCCCGCCACAGGAGCTCATGGTCCTCATCGGCCTCGTTGACGGTGACGACGTCCGGCAGCGCAGCCAGCAACGGGAGATCCGCATCTCCAGCAAGGCCGAAGCGCTCCTTGAGCTGTCGAAAAGCATCCAGGTACTGTCGTGCAAGATCCTCGTTTACTGCGATCCGGCCGCTTCGTTCCTGGCCTCCGCTCCGCGTGATGAACAGGTCGAATCGACCGCGGGAAAAACGCTCCGGGACGCTCTTGCGGATGCGTGTTTCGAGCGGCGCGAGCGAGCGCGGGGAACGGATCTGGACGTCGAGGAACCGGTTGTTGAGCGACCGGACCTCCACCGTGAAACGCAGATCGCGCTCCCCCGCCTCGTGCCGCCCGTAGCCGGTCATGCTGCGAAGAGCTGTTTCTTCAGTTCTATTCCTGGCCGTCAAGTGTATCCTACCCTTCCGGTGTTGTCAATCGCCGAGGAAAATGGTCATTGATTAAAGGTCTGTTTTGCACCGGTGACCTGTGGTGCGAAGTGAAAGGTCCTGATGTACTGGTTAAAAAGTAAATGCTGTGTCACGTCCCAGGAGGTGCTGATGGTCATCACATTCGTGTCAGGATCCCGGTCCAGGACAAAGTCTTCCGCTTTCAGCGGCAGGCCCAGATCCCGCGCCTTGCCTGCAAGATCGTTCAGAATCTCCACATCTTTTTTTGTCTGTGCCGCCGCGGCCTGGGCAGCCATCTCGTCTTTCATCGACTGGGCATCCATGTACATCGGGACGAGCTTGACCCCGGTCTGCACGGCCAGAAAGACGACCACTAAAAGAAACAGCACGACGATCTTGCTGCCCCCCGCCTCGCTCCGGACGCTCCGCATGATCCCCTCCTCACGCTGCAGCGCAGCGTTCGTTCTCACCTTACCGGATGCGCATCCCGATCCGGTCCCACCGCACCCATCGATCATGCCCGTCCCAGGACCAGTAGATGATGAGTGCCCTGCCCAGGATCTTGTTCTCGCGGACAAAGCCCCAGAAACGGCTGTCCTGGCTGTTGTCGCGGTTGTCTCCCATCACGAAGACCGAGTCCGGCGGCACCAGGACCGGGCCGAAGTTGTAGCCCTCCTGGGAGTGCAGGTACAGGATCGCGTGCCGGACGTTTCCCAGTTGTTCCTCCAGCAGTTCCGGTTTTCCGTAATACGGCGAAAGCACCTCCTGGTCCTTGTCGGCGTACACGCCTTCATCGGTCACCGGCACCGCACGATCATTAATCAAGAGTTTCCCGTTCTTGATCTCTATCTTATCGCCGGGCAGCCCGATCACCCGCTTGATGAAGTCCTTCGACTCGTCGCCGGGATATTTAAAGACGATCACGTCGCCCCGCTTCGGTTCCGCGCCCTTGAACAGACGGGTGTCCGTGAAGGGGATCCGCGGTCCGTACACGAATTTATTCACCAGGAGGTGGTCTCCGATCCTGAGCGTCGGGATCATGGACCCCGACGGGATCTTGAAGGCCTCCACGACGAACTGCCGGATAAAGAGCGCCACGACGGCCGCGATCAGAAAGGGCTCGATCCACTCCTTGTAAAAAGACTTTGTCCTGCGGCCGTCCGTATGCTGGTCCGTCATCCATGCCTCCCGTCGTCCCTGCCTGCGCACTCACTCCCCGACCTTGAGCACCGCCAGAAACGCCTCTTGCGGCAGTTCCACGCTGCCGACCTGCTTCATCCGTTTCTTTCCTTCTTTCTGCTTCTCCAGGAGCTTCCGTTTCCGCGTGATGTCTCCGCCGTAGCATTTGGCCGTCACGTTCTTCCGGAGCGCCTTGACGGTTTCCCGTGCGATGACCTTCGAACCGATCGCCGCCTGGATCACGACCTCATAGAGCTGCCGCGGGATCACCTCTTTCAGCTTCTCCGCAAGCTGCCTGCCGCGCAGGGCCGCCTTGTCGCGGTGCGTAATGAGCGACAGGGCGTCGACCGCCTCGCCGTTCAGCAGCATGTCGAGCTTGACCAAGTCCGATTCGACGTACCCCGAAATCTCATAATCGAGCGAGGCGTATCCCCGGGTCACGGACTTGAGCCGGTCGTAGAAATCCATCACGATCTCGTTCAGGGGCAGTTCGTAGCGCAGGAGGACGCGGTCCTTGGTGATGTAGGTAATCTCCTTCTGGATGCCGCGCCGCTCCTGGCACAGGGCGATCAGGGCGCCGACTGATGCCTCGGGGGTGATGATCGAGGCCGTTATGAAGGGTTCCTCGATACGCTGGATATCCTGGACCTTCGGCAGCTTCGCCGGGTTGTCGACCATGACGACCGCGCCGTCCGTCTGGGTGACGCGGTAGACCACGGTCGGCGCGGTCGGGATCAAGGCGAGCTTAAATTCCCGCTCGAGCCGCTCGCGCACGATGTCCATGTGCAGGAGTCCCAGGAACCCGCATCGGAACCCGAACCCCAGGGCCAGCGAGGTCTCCGGCTCGTAGCTGAACGACGAGTCGTTCAACCGCAGTTTCTCAAGGGCGTCCCGCAGGTCCTCGTAGGCGTCGCTGTCCACGGGGTAGATCCCCGCGAACACCATCGGCTTTACATCTTTGTAGCCGGGGAGCGGAGAGGCCGCCGGCCGGGCGGCGTCCATGATCGTATCGCCGATCCGCGCATCGGACACGCGTTTGATCCCGGCGATGATGTATCCGACCTCACCCGGCGAGAGCGCCGCGGTCTGCTGCATCTTCGGGGTAAAGACGCCGACGGATTGCACTTCGTACTCCGCTCCCGTCGAGACCAGCCGGATCCGCATCCCGGGCCGCACCGCGCCGTCCATCACCCGCAGGAGAATGACCACCCCTTGATAGGCATCGTACCACGAATCGAACAGCAGCGCACAGAGCGGGGCGTCCGCCTCGCCGTCCGGCGCGGGTACGTGCCGGACGATCGCTTCGAGGATATCCCGCGTCCCGATCCCCTCTTTGGCCGAGGCCGGGATCGCCAGCGCGGCATCCAACCCCACCACGTCCTCGATCTGCCGCTTCGCCTCCTCTACGTCGGCGCTCGGGAGATCGATCTTATTGATGACCGGGATCATCTCCAGATCGTGATCGATGGCGAGGTAGGCGTTCGCAAGCGTCTGCGCCTCGACGCCCTGCGAGGCGTCGACCACCAGGAGCGCCCCCTCGCAGGCAGCCATGCTGCGCGACACCTCGTAGGTGAAGTCCACATGGCCGGGCGTGTCGATGAGGTTCAGGATATAGTCCCGGCCGTCGGCGGCACGGTACGTCAGCCGGACGGCATGGGCCTTGATCGTGATTCCGCGCTCGCGTTCCAGGTCCATATCGTCCAAGACCTGTCCGCCGCCCGCCGCCGCCATCTCCCGGTCGGACAGCGCCCCGGTGAATTCGAGAATCCGATCGGCAAGCGTCGACTTGCCATGGTCGATATGCGCGATGATACAGAAGTTCCGTATGTCCCTGCCTGTCATAATTCCGAAAATCGCCCGCTACGATACGACCTGCCGGCCTTCCGCAGCCCGTAAGGCCGACGCCGCAGCCCCCACCATCCCCGCATCGTCGCCCAGAAGCGACTGCACGATCCGGGTGCGTGCCGCAGGGACCTCGAAGGCGCGGCGCGCGATCTCGGCGTGCGCGCTTTCGATGAACAGCGGCCAGGCGTCCTTCACGCCGCCGCCGATCACGATCATCTCGGGATTGAAGATATTGATCAAATTTGCGATGCCGATGCCGAGGTAGCGGCCCATGGCGGCCATCACGCCGAGGGCATCCGGATCGCCCTCAGCCGCCGCACGATAGACAGCGGCGGCGTCCGCCCGCGTGTCCCGATGGCCCGGCAGCTCCGCGTAGCTCATCGCGATCCCCCGGGCCGAGGCGTACATTTCGAGACAGCCCGAATTACCGCACCCGCATCTCCTGCCTTCGGGGATGATGGTCATGTGCCCCACTTCCCCGGCCATGCCGTCTGCGCCGCGCCAGATCCTCCGATCGAGCACGATGCCCCCGCCCACGCCGGTGCCGAGCGTCAGGAGGATCATGCTGTCGATGCCTTGCCCTGCGCCGCGCCATTGTTCACCCAGAGCTGCGGCATTCGCGTCGTTTTCGAGCACGACCGGCACGCGAAGAGCCTGCTCCAGCTCCGCCTTGAGCGGCAGATTGTTCCAGTCCGGGAAATTCGGCGATTTGACCACGACGCCGGTGTCGGTCCGGATCACGCCCGGTGCGCCGACGCCGATCGCCCGTACGACCAGACCGCGTTCTGCCGCCGCTGCCCGCTGTCGTTCGATGTTTGCGATGAGGACCTTTACAACGGTCCGCCACCCGTCCGCGGCATGGGTCGGTTCTTTGTGCTTGTCTAGGATACGTCCATCCGGATCGACCAGAGACGTCCGCAGATTCGTCCCGCCGAGGTCGACGCCGATGACCGCCTGCCCCACGCACTGCCTCCTCTAACCACCGAAAAGATAAGCGTTTGCAAAGGTTTTTATAGTAACATAGTGCTCAGAAAATGTAAACAATTTTATTGTTGCCGGGGAACCGTGGAGGGAGGATCAACGATAGTCTTGCAGCATGCCGCCGAACGAAGCAGCGACTGCCCCCAGGAAAAGCGCCAAGGCGAGAACCAGGAAGGCGCAGACAACGAGAAAAGGAAAGAGGACCGCGAACAACGCCTTTCCCCGGGTCGTATGGTGCGCCTCCCGCAGGCCGATGGTGATCACCGTCAGGGTCCAGATCAAGGCAACGGGCGCTCCAAACACGGGAACTGCGAGCAGGACGCACGGCGACAGGCCGTAACAGACGACCCGGAAGGTGGCCTCATAGCCGGCCGCGGCACCGCGGACCGCGGACAGGACCAGGTGCAGGAACGCGGCGGCGAAGAACAGCAGACCGATGAGCAGCAAGGGCGTCGCTATTGCACCGGCCAACGCACCGGAAACGCCGAGGGTTCCCGTCCGCAGGTCCGGCGCCTGAAACGCCCGATCGACCCCGGAGAGCAGGATGTCCCAACTGGAGAGGGCAATAAAGCCCCCCATCCCCGCGAGCAGGGCGAACAGCAGCGGATCAGCATATCCGCCGGAGACCCGCATGGTCCGGAAGAAACGTGCAGGAGAAAACATTGCCTGCTTCACGGTCCGGAACAGACCCGGGAAAAAGCCGACCGTCTCCCGCGATTCCCAGGGCGTCTGTGTGCGTTCCTGATCCGGCGCGATACCGGCTGTCGCGGTCGCCGCGAGACGCGTGCCGCAGTTACCGCAGAAATTCTGATCTTCCGCAACGTCCCTTCCGCAGTGGGGACAGTACATGCATCCTCCTTAGGAGAGAAGCCTTGTGTTGGCGGGCACCGTCAAAGCGGGTTCTCACGGTTTTGCACAATCCGTCGGATCTCCTGCGATCTTGGCAACGGCATGCGGGAGGGCCGCCAGCAGGACGGCAAGATTTTCCCGTACGGCCCGCGGACTGCCCGGCAGGTTCACGATCAGCGTGCGCTTCCTGATGCCCGCGGCGGCCCGCGACAGCATGGCGTAGGGCGTCGCCTTGAGGCTTTCCGCGCGCATGGCCTCAGCCATACCGGGGAGTTCGCGATCGATGATCGCGCGCGTCGCTTCAGGCGTCACGTCGCGGGGGGCAACGCCGGTCCCTCCCGTGGTGATCACGAGGTCGATCTCACCCGAATCCGCGTGGCTGGCAAGGGCCGCGCTGATCTGCTCCTCTTCGTCCGGCAGGATCTCGTAGCGCCTGACATCGACATCGAGGGGCGCGAGCATCTCCGCGATGATGCGGCCGCTCTCGTCCTCCCGCTCGCCGCGCGCCCCCTTGTCACTCACCGTGATGATCGCCGTACGGATCAGTGGAGCCCCCTTCTCCCCGGCGGAAGCACCGGGGGATACCAAGGCGCGGGATGGCAGCTCGCATCAGGCAACGACGCCGCCCACCAGAATCTCCGGGATCCTGATGGTCGGCTGCGCGTCGCTCACGGGCGCTCCCTGGCCGTCCTTGCCGCAGGTCCCGATAGCGAACCCGAGGTCCGTCCCGACGCGATCAATCGACTCGAGCACCCGCGGCCCGTTGCCCGTCAGCGTGGCGCCGCGCACCGGCTCTCCCAGCGCGCCGTTCTCGATGCGGTATCCCTCACTCACCTCGAACACGAAATCACCGTTCACCGTATTTACCTGGCCGCCGCCCATCTTCGTGACGAAGAGGCCCTGCGGCGTCGAGCGCAGGATCTCCGCCGGGTCATCGGTCCCGGGCGCGATCAGCGTGTTCGTCATGCGCGGGATGGGACGGCTCCGGTAGGATTCGCGCCTCCCGTTGCCCGTCGACCGCACCCCGTCCTTCGCGGCCGTCAACCGGTCGTACAGGTACGTTTTCAGGATTCCCCGGTCCACGACCACGGTCCGCTCCGCATCGGTCCCTTCGTCGTCAAACCGGAATGAGCCGCGCTTTCCCGCAAGCGTCGCGTCGTCGATAACGGTGATGAGCGGCGATGCGATGCGCTCTCCCAGACGGCGTGCATACACGGAGAGTCCCGCCTGCACCAGGTCTGCCTCCAGTCCGTGCCCCACCGCCTCATGAATCATCGTGCCGCCCGCGGACGAAGAAAGGACGACCGGCATCTTTCCGGCCGGAGCAGTCCGCGCCGACAGCATGCGGACGGCCCTTTTGGCTGCGGCCTCAGCCGCCGTCTCGAGCGGCGATCCGGAAAACAGTTCCATGCCCGTATTTCCGCCCACCGCCTCATAGCCCGTCTGGACCACGGGGCCGTCTGCTGCCACGACGTGCGCCATGGCGGTCAGCAGGCTGCTGTCGTCCTCGGCAAGACCGCCTTCGGAATCGGCTATCTGGACCCGGCGCCGATGCTCGCGATAGGCGACGGTCGCCTGGCGAATGCGGGGGTCGACCTTCCGGATCACATCATTTGCTGCAAGGACCATCCTGACCTTCTGGTCGGCCCCTGTCGACTCCGGAGGCACGGCAAGAGAAAAATCCGATTTCGGCCTCTTGCGCACCAGATTGATCGTTGCCTGATGCGCCCCATCCCGCACAGCCCGATTGACCGCATCCGCCAACGCAAGCAGGGCCGCGGTCGTGATCTCGTTGGTATAGGCGTAGGCGGTCCGGCCCCCGAACAGCAGGCGAATTCCCGCACCGCAATCGAGACCGGACCTGACCTTCTCGATCCTGTCGTCCTCACAGACAAGCGAGGAGAACGCGCTACGCTCCAGATAGAGGTCCGCGTATTCACCGCCGTTCTTTAACGCCCTTTTGAGCACTGCGGCGCAGTCCACTCCGGAATCCACTCCCCGCTCCTTTCCCGAGCGCCAAACATGCCGGAACCTGCCGGTTGATCCGCCCTTTCACCGTTGGCAACTTACACAAACCAGGACATATCCGATCTTGGCGGACCTCATAGTACCTCCCTGTCAGGCTCTATTGCAACTCCATTATACCAAGATGCATGAACCAGCCCGGCTCCACGGGGAGAAAACCGCAATGAAAATGCAATGATCCCGCTTGACAAATAGAACGACAGTCGTTACATTTCTTGTAGATTCAACGCGGGGTTGACCTGTCATGTCCACAGCCCAAAAAACGATCCTGATCGCAGACGACAACGAAAATATCCGGGAGGCGCTCACCTATCTTCTGGAAGATGAAGGATATTCACTCGTCTCTGCGAAAGACGGTGCAGATACACTCAATAAAGTGCGGGAAATTCAGCCTGACGTCCTCTTTCTCGATATCATGATGCCGGAAATCAACGGATACGACGTGTGCCGGATCATCAAAAACGACCCCGACCTCAAAAAGACCTTCGTCATAATGCTCACCGCCAAGGGGCAGGCTGCGGAACGGGAACACGGAAAAGAAGTGGGGGCGGACGAATATCTGATCAAACCTTTCAGCCCCATGGAGCTGCTTGCAAAGATCAAAAGCCTGCTGGGAGAATAAATGGACCATGGCGAAAAGCCAGCTTCGTGAAAACGCCGAACGGTTCTACAAGGGCGGGGTCTACCTTTACGACGAAGGGCGCTATGAAGAAGCGTTGTACGAGCTGCGGCTTGCGGAAGACGCGTTTCGCCGGCTCGATATCCCCGGCCATCCCCTCGGCCACCATCTGGCGAACGGCGTCTCCGGTCTTGCGAACGCACTCTTCCTCGCCGGCAAATGCCATCAGCACCTCGGCGACAGTGCGGCCGCCGTTACGTGCTACGAGACCGGCATGATCAACGCCAGATTCGAGCGCCAGCAGCCTTTCCGAAAACTCCTCGACTCCATCCGGGAAGACTTTTGCGCGTGCTACGAAAAGAAGCTGCAGTCCCTTGACCCGCAGACCCTGGCCAACGTACTGAACGGGACGGTGGAGATCGATACGACGTTCCTCTTTCCTTTCTCCCTGTCCGAAGACGCCATCCCTCCGGCGAGGCTGTACGAACTTGCGCCGGATCGCTTCATCCGGTTCAAGGCCTTTTACGAGCGGGCAAAACGGGAAGATATCTCCTTGCGGATGGCGGACAGGAGATCCGACGACGCGTTCGTGCACCGGATAAGCGTATCCACCTGGGCGATCATCGTCTGCATCTGGCTCTTCTACGGCTTCATCGTGGCGAGGACGCTGTTCTCGAAATAACCCAAGGACGCATTGATCGCCAGCGCACCCATGACACGAAAGGATACCCCGATGGACAGCCAGGACATCAGCCAGTATGCGGCTGAGTTCATCACCATGCTCTCCCACACCACGGCCGCCTTGGCGACCATTCAGGGCATTGAACTCGGGTTCTTCGACCGGATCCCCGTCGACGCGACGATCGCCGCCGAGGAACTGTCCCAGCACATGGGGTTCGATATCAGCAGGGTGGAGCGGTGGCTCCGGTTTGCCGTCGCCATCGGGTACGTTCGGAAAAACAACGGCGGATTCAGCCTGACGCCGAAAGGGATGCTGCTGAACCGACGGACGCCGGTTGCAGACCTCCTTGGTCTCCATCACATGGTCGGCTACTTCACCAAGGCGGTCAGCAACTCGAAGGACGCCTATCAGAACGGAGTGGGGCTGGACAGCATCACCCACGGCAAGATCAGCCGCGACTACATCCCCCGCGTTGCCGCGCAGCTCTCGCACACCTCCGCTGCGTTCTTCAGCCGCTCGGGCGTTTCCACGGGGCACACCATCCTCGATCTGGGATGCGGAGACGGGTCGGTGCTGCGGGAGGTGGTCAAGACGTGCCCCGGCGTGAGCGCCACGGGCATCGACATCAACCCCCTGACCCTGGACATGGGGAAACGGCAGAATGAAGAAGCCGGGCTTCAGGACCAGATCGAGCTCCGGTCGGGCGATGTGACGAACATGGCCGATATCAAAGACGGCACGTTCGACTGGGTATACGCCATCAACGTCTTTCATTTTCTGCCGGTCAGAAAAAGGGGCGCCTTTCTGCGGGAGATGATCCGGGTCTCCCGATACGGGATCTTCGTGAACCAGGTCATCACGAACAACCTCGCCACACTCTCGACGGACGTCCTGCTCGCGACGCTCTTTACCGACTTTACCGGTTTTTTCACCCAGGAAGAGGCAGACGAACTCGTCCGCGAGACGGGAAACCGCCACTTTCAGTTCCTTCCCATCATCCAGGGCGAGTCGCGCCTCATGGTGATGTACACTTCCCGGAGCGACGTGCCGCTCAAACGGGTCGCGGAGCTTTCGCAGGCCCAGGTCCGTGTATTGGAGTCCATCGGCATCCGAACGGCGCTCGATTTTCTGGTGGCGGATGCGTCCTTCCTGACGCCCCTCGGCCCTATTGCGGGAACGGCCCGGCAATCAGCAATCAAAATCCTGTTCCCCTAGAGCGTCCGGACAATGCAACTAAACGTTTCCCGAAAGATCGCCTACAGCGAACTGGTCATCACCAGCCTCATCTTCTCCACGTTCATTCCGTACATCATCTTCAATATGCAGTTCGACGCGATGCAGCTGTTCCATTATCTCAATGTCACCATGCTGATCCTGTCTCCCCTGGGATTCGCGTCCCTCTTTTATTTCATCGACCGGTGGGAATGCCGTCCCATCGAGATGCTTTCGTTTTACCTGGGAAGGCGGCTCACGCCTCCCGACGACGTCGTGGCCGCGGCCCGCGTCAGAACCCTGAACTTGCCGCTCGTCCATGCCGGCTCCATCCTGGTCCGCTACGAGCTCATCACCCTCCTGGACTGCATCTATATGGGAACCGTGGGGCATTATCCGCTCCGCTCCAACATCATGCTCGGCGTCTATGCCGCCGTCGGACTTGCCGTCTTCCCCATCTTCTCGTTCTTCCTGACCGAGCGCGTGCTCTATCCGGTGCGCCAGATCCTGGCGGAAAAGACGAAAAATATCCAGATCGATGAGACCCACGTCATCCGGATCGGCACGCGGACGCGTCTTGTTTCCATCCTCCTGGCCACGGTGATGGCCCCCTTGGCCGCCCTCGGCGCGCTGATCTACCGCCGTCTCGGCATAGAGCTCACCTCCCTGCCGCAGGCGCCCCAGATCATGTCGCAGCTCGGGCTCGTCATTATCGCCGTGATCGTCGTCGTTTTCATCCTGACCGCCGGCATCGGGGTATTGCTTGCGACGAGCATCTCCAACCCCCTGGGCCACCTCGTTCAGGCGATCCGGGAGATCGAACGCGGCAATCTCCGGGCCCGCTCGAACCTCATTTCGAACGACGAGATCGGCGTGCTCTCCCAAAGCTTCGACACCATGGCACAGGAGATCGAAAAGAACCGGCAGGAGCTGGTCAACCTCAACCGGAACCTTGAGTTCCGGGTCCTGGAGAAGACCCAGAACCTGACCAAGGCCTTTGAACGCCTGCAACTGTCCAACCGGAGCCTGGCCGTGGTCAACCGTGATCTGGAGCAGGCCAACCGGAAGCTGAAGGAGATCGACCGCCTCAAGTCCGATTTCATCTCGGTCGTCTCCCACGAACTGCGCACCCCCATCACCTCCATCAAGGCGTTCGCCGAACTGCTCCTCCTCAAACCGAAAATGCCGCCCGAAAAACGGGACCACCTCCTGAACGTGATCAACACCGAATCGGACCGGTTGACCCGTCTCATCAACGACATCCTCGACCTCACCAAGATCGAGGCGGGCAAGCTGACCTGGCATATCGAACAACTGACACTGGAGGACATCATCCGAACCTCGGTGAACGCCATTCACTCCCTGGCCGACAACAAGAGCCTGAACGTCTCCCTGCAACTGCCGAAGGGACTCCCCGCCTTTTTCGGCGATCGCGACCGTCTCGTCCAGGTGCTGACGAACCTGCTCTCGAACGCCATAAAATTCACGCCCCAGGGCGGCACCATCTCGATCGTAGCCCGGCGGGACGAGAGCCCCCGTCCTCAGCTCGTGGTTTCCGTATCCGATACCGGGGTCGGCATCCCGGAACAGGACCTGGAGCTGATCTTCGAAAAATTCGGCCGCTCCGGCGACGTCCTGACCTCCCATACCGAAGGAACCGGCCTGGGGCTCTCCATCACCCGCCAGATCGTGGAATACCACGGCGGCACGATCCGCGCCGCAAGCACGGTGGGCTCAGGGAGCACCTTTACCTTCACTCTCCCCCTGAATAAAACATGGAGCACCCTTGGCAAACAGACGGAGGAGGCCCGACTCTAACGGCAACAGCCGACCGCCGCGCCGGGGCAAAATGTCCGGCTTGACAATTTCCCCCGGTCGGCTATAAAGTAAATCATGTATCGCCGCGCCCTCAGGTCCCTGAAGGAAAAAGAGCTGCTCGCGCCTGCCGCCTTCGTACTCCTGCTCCTCCTCGTCCTCTCGCTCATCATCGTCCTGGGCCAGTTCTTCCACCTCTCCCTCCAGGAAGAGATGACCGCCCAGGTCAACGTGCAGCAGCAGCTTCTTTCCCGCGAGGTGGGTTTGAACATCGAGAGCTTCATTGATCACGTCTACAAGAATATCATCGTGATCGCCGGCCTCCCCGATGTGGACCGCATCCAGCAGAGCCCCCGCTGCCGGACCGTCACCGAGGCGATCACCGACAGCCTGCCCGCCGACATGCTCGTAGCCGTGCGCGTACTCGATCGCAACGGAATTCTCCGGTACGACAGCTCGGCGCAGCGCCGGGAAGGCGATGACCTGTCACGGACGAGCTACTTTCGGGAGGCGCGGCTGCTGCCGCGGAACGAGCGGCTGATCACCGACCTGCTCGACATCCACGCGGGGGACGAGGACACGAAGGAATTCATCGTGGCCGTCCCGATCTACCGGCGGCCCGCCGGCGCGCCCTACACCCGCTTCCGGGGGATCGTCCTGGCGGTCCTCTCCCTGGACGGGATCACGCGCCGCTACCTCGCGCCCGTCAAGTCGGGGAAGCGCGGCTACGCCTGGATGATGGACAGCGACGGCACCCTCCTCTTCCACCCCACGCAGCCCCGCATGGTCGGCAAGAACCTCTACCACACCGATGCCTCGTGCTTCCAGTGTCACAAGTCCTTCGATACCGAGAAGAAGATGATCGAAGGACGCGAGATAACCTCCGGGGCCTACGAGGCGCCCGGCGGCGAGAATAAACTGATTGCCTTCTACAAGTTCCCTGTCTCCCGGGAATCCTGGATCGTGGTCGTCTCCGCCCCCTACTCGGACGTCATCGCGCTGATGCAGAAGAGCAGGCGGTTCTACACTTATTTGATCCTCTCCATCTTTGCGACGACCTTGGTCGCGTCCATCGTGACGATCGTGACCTATAAAAAGAAGATCGCCGCCGAAGAGAAGGCGAAACACCTCGAAAATCACCGTCGCCTGGAGAAGCAGATCGAGATCGCGAAAGACTACCTTGAGGACATCATCGAGAACACGCGGACGAACCTTCTGGTCCTGGACGGGAAGTTCACGGTACGGACCGTGAACACGGCCCAGGCCCGCACCCTCGGGCTTCCCAAGGAGGAGCTGCTCGGGAGGCCCTTCTTCTCGCTCTTCCCCGATCCCCTGCCCGCCTACGAGGATACGCCGCTCGCAACCATCCTGCAGCGAACGCTGGAGGGAAGCAGCTTCGAGCTGCGGGACTACCCGGTGACCGGCCTGCCCGAATCCCCTCTCTTTCTCACGATGAACCTCAACCCCCTCCTGATCGACGGGCGGGAACCCGGCGTCCTCGTGACGAGCAACGACGTGACGAAGCGCGTCCAGCTCGAAGAGGAGCTCAAGCAGTACACGGTCGAGCTGGAGGACAAGGTCGATCAGGGAGCGGCCACGACGATGAAGCTCGAGCAGCAGGTCCTGCATTCCGAAAAGCTCGCGGCGCTCGGCAGACTCGCTGCCGGCGTAGCCCACGAGATCAACAACCCCCTCACCTCCATCTCGACCTTCGCCCAGATGTTGCGCGAGTCGGCCCAGGACGAGTTCACCCAGAACAGTCTCGACATCATCAACAACCACATCCGGCGGATCACGGACATCGTGCGGCGCATGGCGACCTTCTCGCGCGCCGGCGCGTTGCAGATCCGGAGCATATCACTGAACGACGTCGTGAACTCCTCGCTGGACCTCATGCGGTTCGATAAGCGCATGAAGAGCTCCATCCGCATCGTCCTTGTGCTCGATCCCGCCCTGCCGCAGGCGCGGCTCGACGAAGGACAGATGTCCCAGGTATTCATCAACATCATCCTGAACGCCCTCGACGCCATGCCCGACGGCGGGACCCTGACGGTGACGACGCAGCACGGGAAGGACGACCGGGGCCGGGACGCCGTCATGGCTTCCTTCGCCGACACCGGCGTGGGAATCTCCCCCGAGGACGTCGAGAAGATCTTCGACCCCTTCTATACGACCAAGGAGGCCGGCAAGGGAACCGGGCTGGGCCTCTCGGTCAGCTACGATATCATCAAACGGTTCAACGGAGACATCAAGGTGGAGAGCACCGCCGGGAAGGGCACGGTCTTTACCGTCGTCCTGCCGCAGGAGCCGGACGCCGGCTAAGGAGTCCCTATGGAGAAACCCGCCATCCTCATCGTGGACGACGAGAAAGACATCTGCATGGCGTTGAACATCCTCTTGACCAAGGAGGGGTACGCCGTGCGGGAGGCGTACAACGGCGAGCAGGCCCTGGCCCGCATCCGGCAGGAAAACTTCGACCTCGTTATGACGGACATCAAGATGGAAAAGATGGACGGCTTCGAGGTCCTGCGCCAAACGCAGCAGATCAGCCCCGACACGGCGGTCATCATGATGACGGCCTTCGCCTCGGTCGGGTCCGCGGTAGAGGCGATGCGGGCCGGTGCCGCGGACTACATCACCAAACCCTTCATCAACGACGAGATCCGGCTGACCGTCAGGAGGCTCCTCGAAAGCCGCGCCCTCCGGCAGGAGAACCAGATCCTGCGCCAGGAGCTGAGCCAGCGGCGCGAAGCGTTCGCGGACATCATCGGCAATTCCGAGGCCATTCAGAAGATCTTCGGGGTCATGGAAAAGGTTATCCCCACCAAAACCAATATCCTCATCACGGGCGAAAGCGGCACCGGAAAAGGGCTCGTGGCGCAGGTGATCCACGATTCCGGACCGCGGAAGGGCAAGCCCTTCATCGCGATCAACTGCGGGGCGATCCCTGAGAATCTTTTAGAGAGCGAGCTCTTCGGCCACAAAAAGGGCGCCTTTACGTCCGCAACGGACGATAAAAAGGGGCTGATTCCCATGGCGGACAACGGCACCCTGTTCCTCGACGAGATCGGCGAGTTGCCGCCCCCCCTCCAGGTGAAGCTGCTCCACGTGATCCAGACCCGGGAGCTCACGCCCGTGGGCGATACGCGCGTCATCACCATTGACGTGCGGATCATCGCGGCGACGAACGCCGACCTCCTGCAGCGTGTCCGGGAGGGCCGGTTCCGGGAGGACCTCTATTACCGGCTGAACGTCATCGAGATCCGGATGCCCGCCCTGCGCGAACGGCGCGACGACATCCCCCTGCTCATCAAGCATTATCTGGCGAGCTTCGGGAAGGAGGCGGGAAAAACGATTCGCGACGTGGAGTACGAGGCCATGCAGGCCCTGCTCGCCTATTCCTGGCCGGGGAATATCCGGGAGCTGCGGAATACCATCGAGCGGGCCGTGGTGCTCGCCGACGGCGAAGTGATCAGCATCCACGACCTGCCGGACGCCTTCCGGAACCTGGATGTCGAAGGGGTGTCCACGTCGTCGCTGCGCCACGCGCTTGATGAATTCGAACGCGAGTATATTCGCAGGGGCCTGACCGAGAGCAAGGGGAACAAGGAGGCGGCCGCGGCCATGCTCGGCATCGACCTCGCCACGCTTTACCGCAAGCTCAAAAAGCTCAGGATCGATCCGCCTGAGCCGGAGGAGGCTACGCGCCGCGGGGCTTGATATCGCTGACCGTGGAGATTGAAAGGGACATCCACTGGTTGGCCATCTTGAGATGCACCTCGGTGTCGGTGACCTCGATCAGGATTCCCGTGTACCGCATCCCGTTCGCAAGCATCTCGACTTCTTTTCCGATCATGCTGTGCAGTTCCGGCATCGTCCCTCCCCTGCCGCAGCACGCGGCGCGCGAACCTCATTTGCCGCCGAGGCGCGGAGATCGACAATCCACTCGGCATAACCTCTGCGCTCTCTGCGCCAATATCCGCTTCGCCGTCAATCATCTCGCGACGATCTAACAGATCCGCGGAAGCTGTTCCCCCTGGAGCATGTCGAGCATACGGGTGCCGCCGATCGCGGTCTCGAGCAGGACTGCGCCCGCAGGGCCGGGAGCGACCTCGCCGATCCGGGCTGCCTCGCGTCCGAATGCGTGTCCCCGCATGGCCGCGAGCAAACCGTCCGCGGCATCGGAAGCGACGACGGCGATCAGGACGCCCTCGTTCGCGGCATAGAGCGGGTCGAGGCCGAGCAGTTTGCATGCCCCTTTCACCGGATCGGGGACCGGGAGGGCCTGCTCGGAGATGCGCATGCACAGGCCCGATTCCTGTGCCGCTTCTTTGAGCGTTGTGGCGAGCCCGCCGCGCGTGGGATCGCGCATGAACCGGATATCCGGTGTCGTTCCATACATGTCCCGGACGAGCCCGTTCAGGGGCCGCGAATCGCTCAGGACCGGCGGATCGAAGGTGAGGCCGTTCCGCTCGGCAATGACCGCGACCCCGTGGCTGCCGAGCGCCCCGCTCACCAGGACCGCGTCTCCTGCCCGGATGCGCGCAGCCGCGGGCTCCCACCCGTCCCGCAGTACGCCTACACCCGATGTGTTGATGAAGATGCCATCGGCCTTGCCCTTGTTCACGACCTTGGTGTCCCCCGCGACGATCCTGACGTGCGCCTTGCCGGCGGCAGCAGCCATGGTAGAGACGATCCGTTCGAGGTCCGCAAGGGGAAACCCCTCCTCGATGATGAATCCTGCCGTGAGGTAGAGGGGATCGGCGCCGGCGACCGCCAGGTCGTTCACGGTGCCGTAGACCGCGAGGTCCCCGATGTTGCCGCCGGGGAAAAAGAGCGGGGTAACGACGTAGGAATCGGTGGTATAGGCCAGCCGTCGGGATGGTACGGACACGACTGCGGAATCACCCGCACCCGCAATACCGAAGGCAGGACTGAAGTACCTGCGGATCAGGTCGTGCATCAGCCTGCCGCCGCTTCCATGTCCCAACAGGATCCTGTCCATAGGCCGTGGCGACTGCGGGCGCCGCCGATCACGAAATACGCATCGCAACGGCGCCCCCGGTCGCTCGCTCTGCTCCTAGAAGGTCTTCAGGACGTATTCGGCGATGGCGTGCGCATCCTGGTCCGGGATGGTCTTCGGATCGAAGGTCATCATGCCCGGGCCCGGGTGACGCATCAGGTGGACGATGTCGGCGGCGGTCTTGACCTTGTTCGCTTCGCGGTCCTTCTTATGGAGGGTCTTCTGCGGATTGACGACGTTCCCGCCGTCGGGATGACACATGGCGCAGTGCGCCTTGAACATCGCCTCGCCCGAGTTGGCCGCCGAGGCCTGTACTGCAACCAGGGACGCTGCAGCTGCAAATCCGAGCACGATAACAAGGCCGATCAACACTTTTTTCATCCGCTTGCTCCTTTCGAGTGCCGGGATCACCCGGAAATTCTTGGTCCTGCAAACCGGCGCGTCATAACGCACGGTACTACTCATTATAACGGAAATTACCCGGATTGCAAGGCGCTGCGGCTGCGCGCGCGGATGATGAGCATGCCCGAAAGGAGGATCAGCATGCCCCCGAAGAGCGCCCCGCCGGCGGGCCGCTCGGCCAGAAGCACCCAGGCCATCGGGATGGCGGCGAGGGGTTCCATGTACCCCAGGATCGCGGCATGTTGGGCCATGACCGTCCGCAGGGCATAATAATAGAGCAGCGGCGCAACCGTGGAATGGAACACGCCGGAGAGGAGCAGCAGGGCAACCCCGCGCAGGGTCAGGTGATAGTCGGACAGGAATGCCGCCGGGAGCATGGCCGCTGCGGTGATCCAGGGCATGAGCACCACGGCCTGGCGGTGCATCCCGATGCGGCTGAGCTTCCTGGAGTAGATGATGATGAACGCGTAGGCGATCCCCGATGCGGTCCCTGCCGCGATCCCCGGGAGATGGCGGCTGCCGGTTTGGAGCCCGTGGCCGGACAGGACGATGATCGTCATACCGATCACGGCGATGGGGAGCGACAGGAGCGTGACCCGTTGGATCCGTTCCATCAGCAACAGCGGCGATAGCAGGGCCACGAAGATCGGTGCGGTGTAATGGGTGAATACCGCATTCGCTACGGTCGTATGGGCGAGAGCAAAGAAGTAGGTCAGGTTGTTGACGATAAAGGCGAGCGCAAGGATCGCGAAGGCCCATCGGGCCCTGAAGACGCCGGAAAGGACCAGATCACCCCGCAGTGACAGATAGACAGGGACGGTGAACGAAGCGATTGCCGCTGTATAGAAGAGAACCACCTCGGGCGGCAGCGCCATCCAGCGGATGAGCGGGCCCCAGGTGCTCCAGATGCACATGGCCGCGATGATGTTGAGCGATGCCAGCATGGAATCTCTCAGGGAGGCCGGTGATGGATCGAGAAAAAACGGCCGGCGCATTCACCCGCGCTCGGCCGTTTGTCGAAATGCGTGCCTGTCCCGGCGGTCGTCCTGCCGCCTCTTAGTAGCGATAGTGCTCCGCCTTGTATGGCCCTTCCTTGGGCACGCCGATGTAGGCGGCCTGCTGGTCGGTCAAGGTGGTCAGCTCTGCGTTCAGTTTCTTCAGCTGCAGGCGCGCAACCTTTTCGTCCAGATGTTTCGGCAGCGTGTACACGCCCACCGGGTATTTGTCGGTCTGCGTAAAAAGCTCGATCTGCGCGATCGTCTGATTGGAGAAGGACGAGCTCATCACGTAGGACGGATGGCCCGTGGCGCAGCCGAGGTTCACCAGCCTGCCCTTGGCCAGCAGGATAATGCGATTGCCCGACGGCATCGTTACGTGGTCGACCTGCGGCTTGATCTCCTCCCAGGAATACTTTTCGATGGAAGCTACGTTGATCTCGGAGTCGAAGTGGCCGATGTTGCAAACGATCGCCTGGTCCTTCATTTTTACCAGGTGCTGATGGTCGATCACATGGACGTTGCCGGTGCAGGTAACGAAGATGTCGCCCTTGTCGCAGGCGTAGTCCATGGTGACGACGCGATAGCCTTCCATCGCCGCCTGCAGCGCGCAGATCGGGTCGATCTCGGTGACCCAGACCTGGGCGGACAGCGCGCGCAGCGCCTGTGCCGAGCCCTTGCCCACATCGCCGTAGCCGCAGACCACGGCGATCTTGCCCGCGACCATCACGTCGGTGGCGCGCTTGATGCCGTCGACCAGCGATTCGCGGCAGCCGTAGAGGTTGTCGAATTTGGACTTGGTGACCGAGTCATTGACGTTGATCGCGGGGATCTTGAGCTCCCCCTTCTCGTGCATCTGGTAGAGGCGGTGCACGCCGGTGGTGGTCTCCTCGGTGACCCCCTTGATCTTGGCCAGGCGCGTCGAGTACCACTTCGGATCCTGCTTGAGCTTGGCCTTAATGCTGGCGAACAGCACCGTCGCTTCCTCGCTGTCGGGCTTGTCGAGCACCGAGATATCCTTTTCGGCCTTACTGCCCAGGTGCAGGAGGAGCGTGGCGTCGCCGCCGTCGTCGAGGATCATGTTCGAGTAGCCGCCATCCGGCCACTCGAAGATGCGGTGGGTGTAGTCCCAATAGTCCTTGAGCGACTCGCCCTTGACGGCAAAGACCGCGACGCCGTCCTTGGCGATAGCGGCGGCAGCGTGATCCTGCGTCGAGAAGATGTTGCACGAGGCCCAGCGCACCTGGGCGCCGAGCGCGGTCAGCGTCTCGATCAGCACCGCGGTCTGGATGGTCATGTGGAGCGAGCCGGTGATGCGCGCGCCCTTCAAGGGCTGGCCCTTGGCGTATTCCTCGCGGATCGCCATCAGACCCGGCATCTCGGTCTCGGCGATCGTGATTTCCTTGCGCCCCCAATCGGCAAGACCGAGGTCGGCGACAACGTAGTCTTTTGCAGCCGTTGCAGTAGTCATATCGTTCCTCCCATTCAGGTGAATGAATGGGCGCCGTTACTCCGTTCAAACCGCCCCAACGAGCCTGACAGAACCACCGTGCGGTGACTGCTGCAGCGCCCCTCGACGGGGTTGGTTACCGTAGTGCGAACAGTCGCACCGGGCTGACCTCTCGCTACCCGGTGCTGTGTGCGGGTTGTGGATCGGTCGATGCTTCCGCATCCCAAATCCGGATTTGCCTAGATCCCTGCTTCTCTCTTGAGCTTCGCGGCCTTGTCCGTCTTCTCCCAGGTGAATTCGGGCTCGGTCCTACCGAAGTGCCCGTAGGCGGCCGTCTTCCTATAGATCGGTCTCCTGAGGTTCAGGGTCTTTACGATACCCTTGGGCGTCATATCGAAGTTCTTCCTGATGAGCTTGACGAGCTTGTCGTGGTCGACCTTGCCCGTACCGAAATCATCCACATAGACCGAGACGGGTTCGGCCACGCCGATGGCATAGGCGAGCTGGACCTCGACCTCGCTGGCCAGTCCAGCGGCCACGAGGTTCTTGGCAATGTAACGGGCCATGTAGGAGGCCGAGCGATCGACCTTCGTCGGGTCCTTGCCCGAGAAGCAGCCGCCGCCGTGGCTTCCCACGCCGCCGTAGGTGTCCACGATGATCTTGCGGCCGGTCAACCCCGTGTCTCCCATGGGCCCGCCGGTCACGAACCGTCCGGTGGGGTTGATATGATAGATAATGGATTTTTCGTCGAGCAGTTTCTTCGGCAGCACGGGCAGGATCACCTTCTCGATGATATCCTTGCGCAGCTTTTTGAGATTGACGTCTGGGCTGTGCTGCGACGATACCACGATCGTATGCAGCCTATAGGGTTTGCCGTTGCGATACTCGATCGTCACCTGCGACTTTCCGTCCGGCCGCAGGTACGGGAGGATCTCCTTCTTGCGCACCTCCGAGAGCCTGCGGGTCAACTTATGCGCCAGCATGATGGTCATGGGCATAAGCTCCGGCGTCTCGTCGCAGGCATAGCCGAACATGAGCCCCTGGTCCCCTGCGCCGCCCGTATCCACGCCCATGGCGATGTCCGGCGATTGCGAATGGACCGAAGTCACGACCGCGCAGGTCTCGGCATCGAATCCATACTTTGCGCGAACGTAACCAATGTCCCGAATCGTCGCCCGAACGATATCGGGTATCTCCACGTATCCCTTGGTCGTGATCTCGCCCGCTACCATCGCGAGACCGGTCGTGAGAAGCGTTTCGCAGGCCACGCGGCTCATGGGGTCCTGCTTCAAGAGCGCATCGAGCACCGCATCGGAGATCTGATCGGCGATCTTGTCCGGATGGCCCTCGGTAACCGACTCGGAAGTAAAGAGATAATTCTTGTGCTCGTTGCTCATCGAACATCCTCCTGCCCGTTTTTCACGGGATTTTATGCAACTGCGGGAACAACAGAATACCTGAATTGCCCCGTCATTTCAACCCTTTTTTACTGTTTCCCCCAAGCAAGATGCCTCGATTAATGAAAAAAACCGCTTGTTACAGCAGGCCGAGGAGACCGAAAAGAATAAAGGCGATCGCGGTGAACCAGCGCAGGTGCTTCCGCGACACCTTCCGCTCGATTGCAGCGCCGGCCGCGATGCCCACCGCGTCCGCAAGCAGCATTCCCGTGGTCGTGCCAGCCCAGACGGGGACGATGACGCTGAATTCCGCAGCCAGAGCGAACGTGGCAAGCTGCGTCTTGTCGCCCATCTCGGCGAGGAAGAAGGCAATGCAAACCGTCCAGAAGGGACTGCGGCGGGACTGTTTGTCCTCCCCGTGCAGTTCATCCTTGTGCAGGGTCCAGAGCCCGAAGAGGATGAAGGAGATCGAGGCAGCGATCCGGACCGCATGCAGGGGGATGATCCGCGCCAGGGAATGACCCATGAGGACGGCGAGCAGGTGGTTCGCCGCTGTTGCCGCGAAGACGCCTCCCAACACGACCCGAACCGGATAGCGGGTGGCGAATGTCATGGCCAGAAGCTGGGTCTTGTCGCCCATCTCCGCGAGCGTGATCAGGGCGCAGGACGTGAGAAAGGGGCTCATGCCAGCGATTCTTTCTGCTTCCGGATGAGGGACCGGATCCCCTTTTCCCCAAGAGCCAGGAGCCGGTCCAGTTCCTCCCGGGAGAAGGGCGCCCCTTCGGCTGTGCCCTGCACCTCCACGATGCCGCCCGAACCGGTCATAACGAGGTTCATATCGGTCTCCGCAGCCGAATCCTCGGCATAGCAGAGATCGAGCAAGGGCTTGCCGTTCACGATCCCGACGCTCACCGCGGCTAGGGAGTCGTTCACCGGCAGATCAGCGATCATGCCCTTTTCGCGGATATTCTGCAAAGCGTCCACAAGCGCCACCCAGGCCCCGGTGATCGATGCCGTGCGCGTCCCACCGTCGGCCTGCAGCACGTCGCAGTCGATCAGGACCGACCGCTCGCCGAGCATGG
This sequence comes from Nitrospirota bacterium, assembly GCA_046704425.1. GTDB lineage: Bacteria > Nitrospirota > UBA9217 > UBA9217 > UBA9217 > JBJKRX01. The sequence continues at coordinate 46,293 of JBJKRX010000158.1, read as the reverse complement.
CCAGGTCCGTGACCGCGCGCAGGGACCTCCCGATAAGCCGCTGGATCTCGTGCGTCCTGCCGCCCACCTTGCCGCGTTCGCGCGGGACGCGCTGGCCCGACGATCGCGGCAGCATGGCGTACTCGGCCGTGACCCACCCCGTCCCCTTCCCGCGCAGGAAGGGCGGCACGGAATTCTCGACCGTGGCCGCACAGATGACCTTCGTGTCGCCCATGGCGATCAGGACCGATCCTTCGCAGTTCTTCAGATAGTTCCTCGTGATGGTGATCCTGCGGAGCTCGTCCGCCCTCCTGCCGTCAACGCGCATTGCCTTCTCCTTCGTGTGAGCGCTGTCCGCTGCCGCCAATGAGTGAAGCCCCATAGGCAATCGTCAGTGGTTCATAAAATCATACGCGATCTCCCGCATGATACGGCGCGCAGCTCGTGATCAGTCCGCATGCCAGCTACGACAACTTTCTGCCTCGGACCTCGATCTCCTTCTGGTCTCCGAGCAGATCAGTGAGCTTTGTCACATCCGTGTCGCCAAAGTGATAGGGGTAGAGAATGCGCGGTTTGACCATGCGTGCGGCGTCGGCTGCCATCGCCGGGGTCATGGTGTAGGGCATGTTCATGGGCAAAAAGGCGATGGCAATGTTCTGCAAATTCTTCATCTCCGGGATGCTCTCCGTGTCACCTGCTACATAGACCCGCGTATCGCCGAAGGTAAGGACGTAGCCGTTCCCCGCGCCCTTCGGATGGAAAGGCTGGCCGTTCTCACGCTTATGCACCAGGTTATACGCCGGCACTGCCTCGATCGCGATCCCTGCCACTGTCTGTGTGTCTCCGTTCTGCATGACCGCGATGCCGGGAACCTGCGCTGCGCAATTTGCGGTTCCCATGACAACGGTCTTATCCGTGCGAATGGCCGCAATGGCAGTAGGATCGAGGTGGTCCCGGTGTTCGTGCGTAACGGCAATAATGTCCGCCTTGGGCATTTTCGTGTAATCGGCGAGCTGGGTCCAGGGATCGAGGTACAAGGTCTTGCCCTTATAGGTGAAGAGGAGCGAGCTGTGGCCGATGAAGGTGATCGCGAGCTTGCCCCCGGAGGTCTCGATCGTATCCACCTCGAAGGGGTTGCTCGTCGGCGCAATGCCGAGCGTAATGGCAAGAGAAAGAAGTGAGGGCAAGAGAATATTCATCAGAGAGGACCTCCGGAATGTTCAGGGTCGTTGTTCCGGCTGTGCGGTACGGGCCTGTTTCTTCCGTTTATGCGCCCTGACATAGAAATAGATGATCACCGCACTGACCAGCATCACAACGATAAGGGCATGATGCGAGTATCGCATAATGAGGGCCTGGTTTGCGCCGATCACGTAGCCGATGCAGGCGAGGACCGTGACCCAGATCCCCGAGCCCGCGAGGGTGTAGAGCGAGAACTTAATGCGATTCATTTTGGCAAGGCCCGCGGGGAGCGAGATGAGATGGCGCACCACCGGGAAGAGCCTGGCAAGGAAGATGGAAATCTCGCCGTGGGCCAGGAAGTAGCGGTCCACCTGCGCAAACTTCTCTTCGGTGATCCAGACGTATTTGCCGTATTTCAGGACCAGCGGCCTGCCGAGATGGCGGGCCGCGAAATAGTTGACGTAGGCTCCTGCCAGGTTCCCCAGCGCCCCGCAGAGGATGGCAAGGGAGAGGTCCATCCTGCCCTGCTGTGCAAGATACCCCGCGGGCGGCATCACGAGCTCGCTCGGAAGCGGGATGATCGAACTCTCGATAGCCATGAGCACGAAGATGCCGGGATAGCCCAGGGCGCTGATGGTCTCAACGAGCCAGTGGATCAGTTCATGCATCTTTCACTCCTATCCCCATGTTCCGCAGCATCTTCTCGTCCTCGCGCCAGCTCTTCTGGACCGTTACCCGAAGCTTCAGAAAGATCTTGGCGCCCAGGAGGCGTTCGGCGTCCTGGCGCGCCAGGGTCCCGATCTTTTTCAGCATGGCCCCGCCCTTGCCGATCAGGATCCCTTTCTGCGAGTCGCGTTCCGCGATGATCAGCGCATGGATGCGCGTAAGCCCGGGCTCTTCCTGCATCTCCTCGACCACCACGGTCGTGGAATAGGGCACCTCTTCCTTGGTGAGACTGAAGATCTTCTCGCGCACCATCTCGGCAACGATGAACCGCTCGGGCTGGTCCGTGAGCTGATCCTCGGGAAAGTATCGCGGCCCTTCGGGAAGGCGCTTCTCCACGGCCGTAAGCAGGCCGCCCAGATCCTTCCTGAGCGCCGAGATGGGCACGATCTCGGCGAAGTCATAAAGGCCGCTGTATTCCTGGATGAGGGGAAGGAGCCGCTCCTTGTCCACCAGGTCGATCTTGTTCAAGATCAGGAAGACCGGGGTCTTGACCTGTGCTAGTGAATCGATGATGAACCGGTCTCCCGCGCCGGGTAAGGCGGTCGCCTCGACAAGGAGCAGGATCAGGTCTACCTCGTTGTACGTGGCGAGCGCTGACTTGACCATAAGCTCGTCCATGCGGTGCAGGGGCTTGTGAATGCCCGGGGTGTCCATGAAGACGAGCTGGGCCGAAGGCAGGTTCACCATGCCGAGGATGCGGTTCCGCGTGGTCTGGGGCTTGCGCGAGGTGATCGCGATCTTCTCGCCCAGGAGGGCATTCAGGAGTGTGGACTTGCCCACGTTCGGCCTGCCGACGATCGAGATGAACCCGGAACGAAACTTTTTCGCTGCGCCCATGGGAAGCCAGAATACCCGAAAAAACGGTCCTGCGCAACGGAAAAAGCCCTTCCCGTTGCTCCCCAAGGCGGACTTATGGTATAAAGACATCAATATCGTCAACCCAACGCTATCAAGCCGATACAGAGAAAAGCAAAATCTTTCTTTCGATGAGGTGCAACCATGACGAAGGTCTACTTCTCTTCCGCACGTACGCTCCGTTGGGACTATCACCACAGCGTCCCGGGAAAGCTCGAAACGCTCCTGGCGAGGTTGAAATTCTCCGATCACTTCAGCAAGGACGACTGGGTCGCGATCAAGATGCACTGGGGGTCCCACGGCGCCTTTCGGATCGTACCGCCGGTCTTGATCCATAAGATCGCTGATGCAATACGCGCGACCAAGGCAAAGCCCTTTGTTACGGACACGGTCAGGATTCTGGGGCTCGACTACCTGGAGGTGGCGAACCAGAACGGCCTGAACCATCTCTCCTGCGGCGCGCCCATAGTGCTTGCGGACGGACTCTACGGCAGGGACAGCATGCTGGTCAAGGCGGGCCCGATCCTGGGCGAGATCGCCGTGGCCTCGGCGATCCACGACGCGCCGGCCATGGTCGTCTGCTCGCACGTCAAGGGCCACATCAACGCGGGCTACGCCGGCGCCATCAAGAACCTGGCCATGGGCTGCGTGAGCTCCCGTCACCGCAAACACGGCTGGAAGAAGGGCCGCGGCGCCATGCACTGCCACGGCGAGGCAGGGCTCCAGTGGAACCCCGAGGTCTGCACCTTCTGCGAACAGTGCAAGAACATCTGTCCTCTCCATGCCATCGATTTCCAGGACGGGGCCTTTGTGGTGGACGAGAACCTTTGCTGGCATTGCGGCAGGTGCTCCCGAGTCTGTCAGGAAGGCGCCCTCACCCTGCCCCAGGACGACGTGGCCTTCCAGAAAAGCCTGGCAGAGGCCGCAGCAGCCGTGCTTTCCACCTTCGAGAAGGGAAAGGTACTCTATGCCAACTTCCTCTTCGGGATCCAGCCCGAGTGCGACTGCATGCCCGTTGCCGACGTGCCGGTGCTCCAGGACCAGGGCATTGTGGTTTCCGACGATCTTGTTGCTTTGGAGCAGGCATCGCTCGACATCCTGCGCAAGGCGAATCCCCTGCCCCAGTCTGCGGCAGAGGAAGCAGGCGCCAAGCCGGGGGACGATGTGATGTATAAACTGAATCCGAGACCGATGGATATTCAGATCGAAGAAGCGGAGCGGCTGGGGCTCGGGTCGAGAAAGTATGAGTTGGTGGCTGTTGAGCCGTAGTCCAGAACTTTTGCCGCTAAGGCGCCAAGAGCGCGAAGAAAAGCTTGTACCTATTTTAGTTCAAGAACCCCTTTGCGTCCTTCGCGCCTTCGCGGTGAAATGACCTGCTTTTTCGTCCGTTTTTTCAGTTCCCTGCCCTTCATGAATATTGCGAAAACCTCGACATCCGTGTATATTGCCAGACCTGAACGATCGGTCCGGGACCGATCCGAAACTTCGCTAACCTACTGAAATAACACTATCTTTCACATGATGCACCCCAGAATACAGCCTGCCCCTATTCCCATCACCCCGCCCAAGCCGGGTGAGATCCCGCGGTGCGCAGTCGGCCCCGAATCGCTCGTTACCGTCCCGCGGCTCCAGACGAACCCGGACCGCTGGCAGGGCGATGGTTGGCGGCCTTTCGTGGATGGCCTGGCCGCAAAAGGCATCGTTGTGGACGAGCGCAGGCCATCCTGCTCGCTCTACGTAACCGACGCGGGAGGAATGGCCTACGGCATGCCCCTGGGCGCTGCGATCGCCCGCTCGACCGAGATGGTGGCCGAAATTCTGCGCATGGCGCAGCGCCATGGCGTGCCGGTCACGGTGCGCGGCGGGGGGCTCACGACCGAGGGCGAGTCCGTCTCCTTCGGCGGGCTCCAGCTCGACATGCGCGGCATGAGCCGCGTGCTCTCCATCGACCGCGAAGCCATGACCGTGACCTGCGAGGCAGGCATTTTCTGGCACTCCCTTGCCGAGTCCCTGCGCAGGCAGGGCCTCGACTACCTCTCGGCGCCGCTCAACATGACCTCTTCGGTGGGAGGCACGCTCGGCGTGGGCGGCATCGACATCAACTCTCCGCGCCTGGGCTGCAGCGCTGACCAGGCCGTGGCGCTCACGGTCGTGACGCCCACGGGCGAGGTGGTCCGCTGCTCCGAGGCCGAGAACCCCTGGTGGTTCAACCGCGTGCTCCTGGGCTACGGCCAGTTCGGCGTGATCACCGAGGCCGTTCTCCGTGTCCGGCCCTATACGCCCCTCAGCATGCAGTACTTCTACTACGCAGACCTGCGCACGGCTATGGAAGATCTGGTTATGGTCAGCGAGGAGGACGCTGCGGACTACATGGGAATCCTGACCATGCTCGACCGGGCCGTGAACCTGCTCGTGGCATTCGACTCCGACGAGCGCGAGCGAGAGTTCCGGGCGCGCTGGCGATCGCGCATCCGGGGCCACGGCGAGCTGGGCTTTGCACTCCGCACGGGGCTCCATTACGGTCTGCGTCCCTGGAAAATCCGCGAGGCCCTCTATCTCCTGAACCGCAAGCGGACCCTCCTGCCGGACCTCAGGCCGAAGCATCATCTCCAGGGCGACAAGATCGTTGACCGGACCGTGGTCTTCTCGCATGCGGTCTGGAAGTACTGGGGCGGCAAGCAGATGGTCATCCCGGACCTGGCAACGAGCCGGGAAAAGTTCATCGAGGCGGTGCTGCGCGGCAACGCGGTCTGCAAGAAATACTTCCCCCATTACACCCTCTACTGCGTGGGCATCAAGCTCCTGGGGCCGCGGGAGCGTTACGAGCTCTCCTGCATCCCGCCCGATGCCGAGGGCATCGCTTATGGCTGCGAATTCGAGCCCATGCTGGACGGCCTCCCCTACAGCCGCGACCATCTCCAGTCCTTCAAGAACGAGATCTACGACATCGGCGCGGACATGAAGACGAGCTACTACCGCTTCGGCGGCATGATGAAAGGGTACATCAGGCGGGTCTTCGGCGACGAGGTCGTGGACCGGCACCTGGCCATGAAGAAAGAGGTCGATCCCGGCCTGATCCTGAACAGGAACGTGATCTTCTGATGAGAAGGCTCCTTCCCGACCAAAAACACGACGACTGCAACGGCTGCGGGGTCTGCATGCTCTCCTGCCCGGTCTGGATGCAGCACAAGACCCAGTCCCTGACCTATTGCGGCAGGACCCGGGCCGCTGCCGGCGGCGCAGTTCCGGAAGACCTTGCGTCCTCGGCCAAGGCATGCATTCTCTGCGGCTCCTGCGCGAGCATCTGCCCCCGCGGCATCCGCACCCAGGAAATGACCCTCGCCCTGCGCAAGAGCCTGGAAGGCCTGTTTCCCCGAAAAGCGCTTCCCTCGGCAGGACAGGCCGCAGAACGCGCTTCGTCCGTCTTCATCCCCGGCCCGTCCCTCAGGGCGAATGCCTCGCTTGCTGCCTTGACGCAGAGCCTGCTCCAAAAAAAGCAGAAGGAAACGGTTCTGTGGCACGACGACGGACAGGATGTCCTGCATAGCCTGGAATCAGGTGTGGAGGTGGACCAGGACCGCGTGACCTCGTTCCTCTCGCCCCTCGCCAAGGCCAGGGAGATCGTGGTGAGCGACGGGATGCTCAGGAACGTACTCTCTGTCCTCTTGCCGCAAAGGATCATGGTCCGATCCCTGGGCAGGGCCCTCCTGGAGGTCCCGGAAGTGCGCAATGGGCTCAGGCCGGACGATTTCTACATGATCGAGACGCGGGCCTATAATGCCGGGAGAAAAGAGCTGGCGCCTTTCTATGATAGGCTCCGGCACGAGACAGGGTGCTTCATGAACCTGGACCTGCACCGGGCAGCCACCCCCACGGGCGCATCAAGCCTGCAGCACCGCGAAGGATACGAGAACGTCGTCGACGTGGAGGCCCAGATCGCCTGGCTGCTCGAAGGGAGGCCTGCTCTGCGGATCGTGGCCGAGCACCTGGACGATGCTGCGGCGTTCTCCCGCTATACGGACCTGCCGGTCCTGCATCTCGGCGAGGTGGCCCAGCCATGACCGACCGCCGGACCGTCGATGTGGTGATCGCAGGGGCGAGCCTCTCCGCAGCAGCGGCAGCAAAGCGGCTCGTGGACGCGGGGTTCGAAACCGTGGCCCTCGAACGCTTCCCCTTGCCGCGCATCAAGCCCTGCAGCGGCATCATCTCGCCCCGGGGCCACCGTTTCCTGATCGAGAACTTCGGCCCCCTGCCGCCGGAGGTGCTGCACGAGCCCGCCTCCTGCCGCGGGGTGACCTTTTACTTCCCGAGCGGCGTGGAGTTGCCCATGGAGTTCGACCACGGCACCACGCCGCACCTGAACCGCACCTTTTCCGACTACTGGGCGATCAAGCGGAGCGGCGTGACGGTGCACGACAACATGCGGCTCGTGTCTGCCGTGGACCACGGCTCGCACGTGGATATCACGGCAAAGAACGGCAGGCACGAGGAGTTCCGCTACCGGGCCCGGTTCCTGATCGGGGCGGACGGCCCGAACTCCCAGGTGGTGCGCACGCTCTACCCCGATTACCGGCAGCGCATCACCTGGTTCACGGTGAAGCAGCATCTCCACGAGATCATCGACTGCCCCCTGGACCCGGCATACTTCCACTACTGGTTCCACCCCGGCCTGGGCTACTACACCTGGAGCCACGAACGGAACGGCCGCCAGATCGTAGGGGTGGGCTACGAGGCCGACGACGACCTCGCCGCACGCCACACCCGGACGCTCGCCTATCTGGAAGCGCGGCACGGCGTGCGGCTCGGGCCCTGCGTGACACGCGAGGCGAGCGTGAACAACTTCGGCCTCTCGCTCGTGAACCGCTACGTCTTCGGCCGCGGCAACATCCTGGTGACCGGCCAGGCAGCGGGGTTTCTGAACATGATCGCCGAGGGCATGTCCTGCGCCCTTCATTCCGGCGCCATCGCGGGAGAGGCCGTCGTAGACGCCTTCCGCTGGAACCGGCCGGTCCAGGAGATCTATCGTTCCTTGATCCGGAGCGAGGTCCGGCATTGCTCGGACCAGTGGAACGTGTTGCACATCCTCTTCGGCAGGCCTCACGAGGCCGATTTCCGCGGGGCCTTTGCACGCCGCAGCATGCGCGAGAAGCTCATCGTCCTGAAAGATATCGCCTCGTTCCTCCGGCCCTGGGGCAAATACCGCTGGGGCCGTAAGATGCTCTGGCAGGCCTTGTACCGCCAGGTCGCCGGCGGATATGACCCCAAAAGCTGGCTCTAGACGCCACTTTTCGATTGATTCCCGGCCTCCTGCTGTGCTATAGTTGGCGCTGCCCCGGGACGACCGATCCCTGCGGCAGACAAAGTTCCCCGACGAGAATCCGGAGATCTCTATGTCCTATCGAGCATGGTTCCAATGCATCAACGAGCAATGTAAGGCGCAGTACCCCCTGAACAAGGTCATCTACCGATGCACCACTTGCGGGTCCCTCCTGGAGGTGCAGCACGACGTCCATGCCCTGTCGCATCGCAGCGCCACGGCATGGATGAAACTCTTCGAGGAACGGTACAAATCCACAGCCTGGCCCTACGGCTCGGGCGTCTGGGGCAAGAAGGAATGGATCCTGCCGCAGATCCACGACGAGAACGTGGTCTCGCTCTACGAAGGCGGCTCGAACCTCTTCTGGGCCGAGCGGTTCGGCAAGCTGATCGGCCTGGACAACCTCTGGCTCAAGCTTTGCGGCAACTCCCACAGCGGGTCCTTCAAGGACCTGGGTATGACCGTGCTCGTGTCGCAGGTGAAGCAGATGATCAGCGAAGGCGCGCCGATCCAGGCCGTTGCCTGCGCCTCCACCGGCGACACCTCGGCGGCCCTGGCCGTCTACTGCGCGGCAGCCGGGATTCCCTCCATCGTGCTTCTGCCCAAGGGCAAGATCTCGACCGCCCAGCTCGTCCAGCCCATCGCGAACGGGGCGCTGGTGCTGCAGCTCGACACGGACTTCGACGGCTGCATGAAGGTGGTGCAGGAGATCACCAAGGACGAGACGATCTACCTGGCCAACTCCATGAACTCCCTTCGGATCGAGGGCCAGAAGACCGTGGGCATCGAGATCGTGCAGCAGTTCGACTGGGAGGTGCCGGATGTGATCATCATCCCCGGCGGCAACCTGGGGAACGTCTCGGCCCTGGGCTCGGGGCTCCTCATGATGCGCGACCTGGGGCTCATCGCCAAGCTGCCGCGGATCGTGGTAGCCCAGGCGGAGCGCGCCAACCCGCTCTACCGAGCGTACCTCAAGAATTTCGAGTCCTTCGAGCCGATCCATGCCGAGAAGACGCTCGCCAGTGCAATCCAGATCGGCAACCCCGTGAGCGTGCAGAAAGCGATCCGGACGCTCAAACAGTTCAACGGCATCGTGATGGACGCCACGGAGCAGGAGCTGGCCGACGCTGCCGCGCTCGGCGACACCACGGGCATGTTCAACTGCCCCCACACCGGCGTGGCCTTGGCCGCGCTGATCAAGCTCGTGAAGGCCGGAAAGGTCGACCGCTCCGAGCACGTGGTGGTCATTTCCACGGCCCACGGCCTCAAATTCACGGACTTCAAGATCCAGTATCACGAAGAGCGGTTCGATTTCTCCTGCCGCTTCTCGAACAAGCCCATCGAAGTGCCGCCCACCGTTGCAGCGGTCAAGGAGGCGCTCAACCACGCCATCCGAAAGAGGAGAGAACAGCATGGCTAAGACCCCGTCCGATCCGAAAAAGTGGCATCCCGCCACCCTGGCCATCCACGGCCTGGGCAGGCTCCCGAAACCCTACCACGCCGTCTCGACGCCAATTGTCCAGACCTCGAACTACTACTTCGATACGGCAGACGAGGTCGAGGACTTCATGCGTTCCAAGGGACAGGGCAAGGTGATCCGCGAGCATGAGTACGCGCGCTACGGGAATCCCACCCAGCAGGAGACCGAACGCAAGCTCGCGGCCATCGAGGGCGCAGAGAAGGCGGTCCTGTTCTCGTCCGGCATGGCGGCCGTGCTGCTCACGATCATGACCTTCATGAAGCCTAAGGGCCACATCATCTTCACGGGAGACTGCTACCGCCAGACACGGGACTTCGCGACGAATTTCCTCGGCAAGTTCGGCGTGGAGCATTCCATCGTGGACCCCACGGCTGAGGCGATCGAGGCGGCAATCAAGCCGAACACGAACATCATCTTCACGGAATCGCCGACGAATCCCTATCTCCGCATCCTCGACATCCCGGCGATCGTCAAGGTGGCAAAAGCGAAGAACATCATGACCATCATCGATGCGACCCTGGCCACGCCCTACAACATCAAGCCCCTCGCCCTGGGCGTGGACATCGTCATTCACTCGTCCACCAAGTATCATGGCGGCCATAACGACCTGATGGCAGGCGTGGCCCTCGGTTCCGCGGCGCTCATGACCGACTGCTATAAGATGCAGCGTATGATCGGCGCCACGCCCGGTCCCCTCACCTGCTTCCTGCTCGAGCGGGGGCTCAAGACCTTCGGCATGCGCATGGAGCACCACAACAAGGCGGGTCTCGCCATCGCCACGATGCTCGAGGCGCACCCCAAGATCGAGAAGGTCTGGTACCCGGCGCTCGCCTCGCATCCGGACCACAAGATCGGCATGGAGCAGATGAAGGGTTTCGGCAGCGTGATCAGCTTTTTGGTAAAGGGCGGGAACAAGGAAACGCGGAAGTTCATCGATGCGCTGGAGCTTTTCCTGATCACCCCGAGTCTTGGCGGGAGCGAAAGCCTGGTGACCCAGATGTGGGCCATGTCCTTCTTCGACTATCCCGAGCAGTTCCGCAAGGACATCGGGATGGTGGACAATCTGGTCCGTCTGGCGTTGGGGCTCGAGGACATTGACGACCTGATCGCGGACCTTCAGCAGGCATTGGAGACCATCTGAGGTCGCCTGGGGAGGATATGCTCGGGATTCCCGTCAACGAAAGCGATTCCGTACGCTGCGTCTGGTGCAACGGTCCGATCGGGCCGGGCGAGGGCAACCGCCGCCAGGGCGGCCTGATCAAGCCGCCGCTCTGCCAAAGCTGTGCGGAATTCCTGGTTTTTCAGATGGGAGTGCCGCTGCAGAAGTTCCTCGACAGCCTGCCGGCGCCGATCTTCATGGTCGATAATGACGCGACAGTCGTGGCGGCCAACAGCAAGGGATACGGACTATTGCACAAGGGGCCCGAGCAGGTACTGCGCCGTTTGAGCGGCCAGGTCTTCGAATGCGCCTACGCGCGACTGGAGCAGGGATGCGGCAGAACGGTCCATTGCTCGGGCTGCGCCATCCGGCGATCAATCTACCACACCTCCGAGACCGGGGAAAGCCTTTCCGCCGTGCCAGCCACCCTGCGGCGCGGAGACGCCGACGATCCAGAGGCCGTGACCATGCTCATCTCGACCGAAAAGATGGGGAATGTGGTGCTCCTGCGCATCGACCGCGTAAACGGCGCGGTCGGCGAATCCTGACATACTCCGCTCTTCCTGCCGGTCTTTTCCCCGTGACCTTCCCTCGCCTCAAGGGTGATGCTCGTGCTCCATGGGCATCGTCATGGGCATGGGTTTCTGCAGGGTCAGATGCAGCTGCCGCTCCCCGGATTTCTGGAACACGAGCGTAAGGGCGATCGGCGTTCCCGCCTTGGTGTCCCGCGGCATATTCTCGATCATGATATGGCCCGTTGCCATGGTGAGAGCCAGAGTGCCGTGGGGGACCCGCAGCGACTCCATCCGCACCATGCGCTGCCCCTCCATGACATGGAGCGCCGCCGTCGCTCCGGGCACGTCGACCCGGACACCGGTGAGGACGTCCGCGCCGCCCTTGTTCACGATCTTCATGGTCGCCATGGCGTCTCCGTAGATTGCCGGGGACAGGGAGGCCTGGGCGTCCTCGATGCTGATCAGCGGCGGCCCCTGGTGGCAGCCCCCGATGATCAACAGGAAAAGGACGCCGGCTGACACGATGACCGCCCAAACGGGATCTCTCCGAAGTTTCTGCATGATCGTCCTCCCTCGTGCGACGGCCGGAACGCTCCGGGCGTCGGCGTTAGAACTCCGGGAACAGCCGGATCGCCAGCTTGGCCCCCTCGGGGAGCGAAGCCGTTGCGCTCAGAATCCCGCCCTCGATGTAGTCGAGTGCAAAGCTCTGAAAGCCCTGGCGCACGACGCGCTTGGCGTCCGCGGGACAGCCGGCCTCGCATCCCGCGATCCCCTTGACCATGCGCGGCAGGAGCCCCTTGACATCCAACCCATTCAGCGTACATCCCTGCGATCCGGCGAACGCCCCGATCCTCTCCATGAGGGAATCCAGGTCCAGATGAAAAGGATCGTCGAGCGTGATCGCCAGCGATGCGTCATTGACGCGCACATCCAGTTCCACGTTACCTCCTCCTTGTATCCGTAGTCATCCCGGCGCAGAAGGACGATGCCGGACTACCACTCTCCGTGTTGCAGGGGCTGAATGCCCCGGGTGATCTCATCGCGGATGAATTGCCGGATGAACTCCTGGTCGCCCGGTTCGATATGGACGAACCGCAGCCCCATCCCGGGTTCCAGATAGGGGCCCTCGTCGAACCGGTAACTGTAGAGCACCTCTGCAGCAAGGGTGATCTCGCGCCGTTGAATGGTCATCCGGATGCTGATCTGTGATTTGATCGGAAGCGGCTTGAGCGTCCGGACATACATGCCGTTTTCGGAGAGAATGGTACCGCATTCTCCATCCCGGAAGCTGAAGGGCTGACCGTTCACCACGACGGGGATGCTGGCAATGATGCGGATGTTCCGCCGCGGCGTTGACTCCATGACGGACTGCACGATCCGGTAGAGTTCCTCCGCTTGGATCGGCTTTCTGACGATGGCCTGAAATCCCGCCTGCAGGTACTGCTGTTCCTGCTTCTGTGCAAGGTCGGCTGCCTGACCGATGATCGGGAGCGAAGCGGCGCCCGGAACGGCGCGAATACGATTCAGCAGATCACGGCCGTCCATGTCGCCAAGCATAAGGTCGGTCAGGATGAGTGCCGGCCGCACCACCGTCACCGTGTCGATCGCGTCCTCCCCGGTTCCGCAGGTATGGACCCGGAACTCCATCCGCTGAAGCAGCATGGCGGTGTAATATAACTCGTTCGCATTGCTGTCGACGACCAGGATGAATCGATCGTCGCGCTTCATGCAGGAATTGTCCGTGATGCAGTCGGTTCTCACCATCGACTGTCCGTCCTCAAGCGGAAAATATGCCAGGATGTCCCGCGGTCCTTAGTGCTGCAGGACGCCGGAAAATACTACAACCGGGCGGAAAAGGCAAGCAGATACGTCTGCGCCGCCGTCAGCCGCATTTCGGCACCGCCTCCCACCGCCATTGCATCTCCGCGCGCTGCCGGCCTTCTTGCCCGACATTTTCCCGCAAATCCGGCCCTTCCCCGCCACTCCCCGCAGGGCAACGGGAACAAGGCCTTGACAAGTATCGGGTAAAGTCCGATAATGCATCCCTGCATTCGAGCATCTATCCCTCTGCCGCGTCAGTATGAGCGGCATACTGTTTTTTGCCCGTAATCCCGGGCCCGGGAGTCCCTCTTGGCTCACGACTATCTGGAATTTGAGAAGCCGATCGCAGAACTGGAGAAGAAGATCGAGGAGCTGTCGCTCTTCACCTCCAACGGCGGCATCGACCTGGAAGAAGAGATCATCAAGCTCCAGAAGAAATCGGATCAACTCCTGGTCGAGATCTACACCAATCTCTCCCCTTGGCAGAAGATCCTGATCTCCCGTCACCCGAACCGCCCCTATACCCTCGATTATATCGAGGCGATGATGACCGACTTCGTCGAAATGCACGGAGACCGCGGATTCGCCGATGACCCGGCGATCGTCTGCGGAATCGCGAAGCTCGACGGCGCGCCGCTGGTCGTGATCGGACACCAGAAAGGCCGGACGCTCAAAGAGCGCATGCATCGCAATTTTGGCCAGCCGAACCCCGAGGGATACCGGAAGGCGTTGCGGCTCATGCGCTTTGCGGAAAAATTTCGCCGGCCCGTCGTGACATTCATCGACACGCAGGGCGCCTACCCCGGGATCGGCGCCGAAGAGCGCGGCCAGGGAGAATCGATTGCCCGGAACCTCGCGGTCATGTCGCAACTGACCGTTCCCCTCGTCACGGTCGTGATCGGCGAAGGGGGAAGCGGCGGCGCACTGGCCCTCGGCGTGGCCGATCGCGTCCTGATGCTCGAACACGCCACCTATTCGGTCATCTCTCCCGAAGGGTGCGCGGCGATCCTGTGGAACAACGGCGGCAAAGCGAATGAAGCGGCAGAACTGCTCAAGCTGACTGCGCAGGACTTGTTTCACCTTCAGGTAATCGATGAGGTTATCGAGGAGCCCATCGGCGGGGCGCATCGGGACCCCCGCCGCGCCGCGGAGCTGCTGAAGGACGCGATCTGCCGCAACCTCGCCGAAATTGGCAATCTCCCCTCGAATGACCTGGTGAAGCAGCGGTACGAAAAGTTCAGGAAATTGGGGATGTTCGACGAACTCTGAGCATACTCATGCGATGTCCTCCCGCAGGCGGACCACGGCGGTCCGCAGTCCATCCATTGCGCCCTTGATGTCTGCATAACTCGACAGGAACAACAAGAGACAATACTCATCCGCAACCGGGACGATCAGTTCATTCCCCTCATCGAGCGAAAACAGAACGGCATGGACGCCTCCCAGACCGAGACGCTCCGCGATCTCCCGAATGTGCTCGAGGTGGATCTCTTTCCAGGCGCCGACCAGCCGCATGTCGATGGAGTCGTCCCCGACCTGCGAGATCATCTCCCCTTCATCGTCTAGAAAGACCGCTGCACGGGCTCCGTTCACGTTCTCGATGAGTTCACTCAGAATCTGATCGATCACCGCGCCCTCCCTGCGCCTACCGTCAAGAACGCCCTCCCGGGAAAGGATCGCCGCATTTCGGCGTGAAACCGGTTAACTGAAGATTACGAAGAAAAGAAACGTTACCCCCGCCCCGAGCAATGCCCCCGCGACCACTTCGCTGGGCCGGTGGATTCCTGACGACCACCTGCTCCAGCTCACCATAATCGCCAGCAGCAGCGTCATCAGTATGACAGCTGTGGAATCCGAAAGATGGTACGCCGTCGCCCAGATTGAGAAGGAAACCGCGGCATGTCCGCTGGGCATGCCGCCATGCAGGGGCTCCCCCTTTCCGACAAGGGCCTTGATGAAGATCACCAGAATGACGACGACGGTAAGCGACACGAAGGCGAGGACGTCGTGTGGCGCCTTCCGGACATGCCATGACCCGCTCGTTATGACCGACTCCAACGCAGGGTACAGGATCAGATACCCCAGGGTCAGCGCTGCCACGGATGCCACGAGCACGACGCCCGCGGCTATATCCTTGGCGATCTTGGCAAGGGGATGATACTCGCCGGATATCAGATCGACCATCGTCTCGATCGCGGTATTCAGCATCTCCGTGGCGAGGACGAGCACGATCACCACGCACAGAAGGATAAAATCGGTCCGGGAAATATTCAGGAACAATCCCAGTACCAAGGCGGCCAGGGCGGAGATCAGATGATACCGCATGTGCCGCTGGGTCTTAACGGCGTAAATGATTCCTTCGATAGCGACGTTGGCGCTCTGGACCCAGGTTTTCGGCTTCATTGCGCCAACCTCCGCGCCAGCATCTCCTCGCGGCGGCGCATCCTGCGTGCTTCCGTCGCGCCCCGCTCGTGGTCGTACCCCAGCAAATGCAACAGGCCGTGGATCAGCAACCGATCGATCTCGTACCGCAGCGCTTTTCCATCGTTCCCCGCCTGCCGCTCCGCCTGGGGCACGCAGACCACGATATCTCCCAAAAGGTGCGGCTGAACCGCGGCATAGGGGCCTTCCCGCAGCGAGAACGAAAGGACGTCTGTCGTGCGGTCCCTTCCGCGATAGCGACGGTTGAGCGAGCGCATGGCCCGATCACCCACGAAGAGGACGCTTAATTCCGCGTCTTCAGCTGCGCCGCACATCCGCAAGAGAGTGCGGAGCCTTGCCCTGCTGCCTGCCGTCGCTGGTTTTCTTTTCTTCAGGTTGTTTTTTATTCGGATGATCACTGCGTTTCTTTTCGCCGAAATCGATCCCGGGATAGTCGATCCGGTGGTGAAAGATGCCGGTCAGCACAAAGATAAAGCTTTTGGAGATCACGCGCAGATCCTTAAGCGTAAGATCACACTGGCTCAATTGATTGTCGAGGAATATCCGGGTCACCACGCTGTTCGTCAGCCCTTGGATTCGGTCGTAGGTAGGATTGTCCAGGGTCCGCGATGCAGCCTCAACCGCGTCGGCCAGCATGACGATGGCGGCCACCTTGGTGCGCGGCCGCGGCCCAAGATAACGATACTCCTGCTCGGATACGGGAACCAAAGGCTGCTGCTCGCGAGCCTTCTGATAGAAATAGGAGATCAACGACGTGCCGTGATGTTGTCGAATGATGTCGATCACCGCTGAAGGCAAGCGATGTTTTCGGGCGAGCTCGACCCCCTCTTTGACATGCGACGAGATGATCAGGCTGCTCATCGACGGGGCGAGACGATCGTGTTTGTTCTCCGCCGGCCGCTGGTTTTCAATGAAATACTCAGGCTTGTCCATCTTGCCGATATCATGATAGTACGCGCCGACGCGTGCCAGGATCGGGTTTGCACCGATGGCCTCAGCAGCGGCCTCCGCCAGGTTCCCGATCATGATGCTGTGGTGATAGGTCCCCGGACAGGTATAGACGAGGCTCTTGAGCAGCGGATGATTGGGGTCCAGGAGCTCAAGCAGTTTGATGTCCGTAGCGACATCAAAGACCGTCTCGAAAAAAGGAAGGGTCGCAGACACAATCATGGTCACGGCGATCGCACCGAGAAAACCCGCGGGGAGTTGATAGGGTGCGCGAATCGCCAGTTCGCCGCGATTGAGATCGATCCCAAGGATGATGACGAGGTTGACCAAACCGGTGAGCCCGCCCGCCCGCAGCACCGCCGTCCGTTTCCGACACTGGATCACGCTGAGTGCGGCGACGATGCTCCCGAGGAAAAAATAGACGGGGATGAACGGATCGCGCTGGAAAGCCAGGCCGAGGAGGATACTGACGAGAAAAGAGAAGCCGAGGGCCAGATGAAAATCGAACAGCATCGTCATCAACATGCTTCCTGCCGCAACGGGGAGCAAAAAAGCGATCGTGACGCTGTCCAGATGGAGTTTGTCGGCAAGCTGTGCGAAGATGTATTTTGCCCCGAGTGATCCGGCCACGGTGAGCAGGAGGAGGAAGACGATCAGAAAAAGCTTTTTCCGATCGCCGATCAGTGCCGGACGGTAGCGTTTGATATCGCGGGAAAAAATGTACAGCAGCGCAAGGGTGAGCAGGACCAATCCCCCCCATGCCTGTAGCGAGGCGGAAAAACGCTGTTGCTGCTCGATCGCCCGAAGGATCCGCTCAGCGCGGTCGGTCACGCGATGCCCCGCCGCAACGACGAGTTCGCCTTTCCGCATTCGCAGGGTCTGCACGGATCCGTCCTTCATTGTTACGGCAAGTGTAAATGCTGCGGGGGAAATGATGCTTTGCGTCGCCAGGTCGCCTTCGGCAAGGTGCGGCAGCCGCGGCATCAGAAGGAATGCGAGTATAAATGCCGCCGTGCACGCGAGCGCGGCATTGAAAAATACAGTGCGGCGCGAAGGCGGGATGAGGGGCTCCTCGCGTTCGGCCTCCCGGGTCCAGGTCTTGGGAAGGAGCTTCATGACCGCGTCATTGATCCGGAGCATCGGATGCCTCATGACGTTCGTATGCCTTGATGATCTGCTGGACGAGCCGGTGGCGGACGACGTCGCGGTTCGTAAAATAGAGAAACCGGATCCCCTCGATCCCCTCAAGGATGCGCTGCACCTCAATGAGGCCGGATGCCTTGCCGCTCGGGAGGTCGACCTGGGTAATGTCCCCGGTAATGACCGTCTTCGAATTGAAGCCCAGCCGGGTCAGGAACATCTTCATCTGTTCGGAGGTCGTATTCTGCGCTTCGTCGAGGATGATGAACGAATCATTCAGCGTACGCCCCCGCATGAAGGCAAGCGGTGCGATCTCGATATCCCCTCGTTCGACAAGCTTATTCGCCTTCTCCGTCTCGATCATGTCGTACAGGGCGTCATAGAGCGGCCGGAGGTAGGGATTGACCTTTTCGTACAAATCGCCGGGGAGGAACCCGAGTTTTTCGCCGGCCTCGACCGCTGGCCGGACGAGGATGATCCGGCTCACCTCCCGCCGCAGGAGCGCCGAAACGGCCGTGGCCATGGCGAGATAGGTCTTGCCCGTGCCCGCGGGGCCGATGCCGAAAACGACATCGGCCTGCCGGATCGCGTCGACGTATCTGCGCTGGGCCTCGTTCTTGAGGGTAACCGGCCTCTTCCTGCTGGAAACGGGGATGGTCTGCTGAAAGAGCTCCTTCAGCGGTGCGGCGGGGTCGGCGATATAGGTCCGGATGGCGTGCTCCACATCGTCTTTGCGGCTGATGATACCCTCGGAGAGCAGGTGCTCGAGCTGCCGAATGAGACGCGCTGCCGCCGTCACGGTCGGCTCTTCGCCCTCGATCTGGATGCTGTTTCCCCGCGCCGACAGGACGACGCCCATGCTGCGTTCGATCAATCTGAGGTGATTGTCCAGATCCCCGAAGAGAACGGGCAACGCGCCCTCGTTCTCTATGGTCAGGCGTGCAGCGGTTGTCTTCATTGGCAGTCGGCGGACCGGCTTCTTTCGCCGAGACGCGATTCTATGCTATCACGTAAGCGGCGGAAAGTCAATTTTCCTTTCAAAAATCGATCCCCCGCACCGCCGGCCTTCCCTCGTCATAGGGATGCTTGATCGCACGCATCTCCGTAACGAGGTCTGCTGCAGCAATGACGGCAGGGTGGGCATTCCGTCCGGTGAGGATCAAATGGAGATGGGGAGGCCTTTCCCGAACGAGTGTAAGCACCCGGTCCACGTCGAGCAAGCCAAGCGCCACGGCATTATTGATCTCATCGAGGATCACGATATCCCAGGAGTCCGACACAACCCTTTGACGGGCGACAGCGAAGGCCTCTTCGGCAGCACGCACATGCGCTTCCCGCGTTCTTGCATCATCGGTGCCGTTCACGAAGCCATTCCCGAGGGAGAGAAACTCGAACCGTGGACCGAGCCGTTCCGCCGCCAGGGATTCACCTGTCGCTCCGGAGCCCTTGATGAACTGGATTAAAGAAACGGAGAGGTTGTGGCCGTACGCGCGCAGGGCCGTGCCCAACGCAGCACTCGTTTTCCCCTTTCCGTCCCCGGTAAAGACGATGACCATATCGTGTATCGACGCTCCTTTCCAGCTCAACTGACGGTAAAGAATTGTACCATCGCAATCGCGAAAACTCAAGCATACGGCACGTCCAGCCTCCACTTCGCGTTGCAATTTCCCTACTCCGGGGTATAATGGCGCATGCGGGAACGGGAATCGTCCGGTTTGTTCTTTCTGGCACTGGCATTGGCTGCCGCGCTCTTCGGCGGAGCGGCGGGGTATGCGGTTTTCTATTTCGGTGACCTCCCGCAGGTGGAGCAACTCGAAGAATACCGGCCGAGTGTAACGAGCCGCATGTATGCCGCCGATGGGACGGAACTGGCCCGGTTCTATATTGAGAACCGGAGCCCGGTCCCGCTGGCGGAGGTCCCGCAGGAGATGATCAACGCCCTTATCGCCGCAGAGGACGCGCACTTCTACAGCCACCACGGGATCGACTTTCGCGGTATGGCGCGCGCGATGCTCCGCAACATCCGTGCAGGAAAAGTGCTGGAGGGCGGCAGCACGTTGACGCAACAGCTCGCCAAGGTCCTGTTCCTGACCCCGGAGCGAAGCTATACCCGCAAGCTCAAGGAAATGGCGCTTGCCCTCCGGATCGAGCAGCACTATACAAAACGCGAGATCCTCTCATTCTACCTGAACCAGATCTACTTCGGCAGCGGCGCCTACGGTATCGAAGCGGCGTCACGCATCTATTTCGGCAAGTCGGTCAAGCAGCTGGACCTCGCCGAGTGTGCACTCCTTGCGGGTCTTCCGCGCTCCCCGCGATACTACTCGCCGTTCAAGTCTTTGGTCGGCGCGAAGCGAAGGCGATCCTATGTCCTGAACCGGATGGTCGCCGACGGGTTTATCTCATCCGCAGCAGCTGCTGCTGCAAAGCAGGAGCCGCTCCCGACCACTCCGCCTCCCGCGCAGGCGGAAAAGGCCCCCTATTTCGTCGAATACGTGCGGCAGCGGGTGGAGGACCGATTCGGCTCGGGGATTCTCTATTCCGGAGGCCTCCGCATCACGACGAGCCTCGATCCCCGCCTGCAGACCTACGCCGAGGAGGCAATCGCTTCCGGTTTGGAGCGAATCGAAAAGCGGACCAGGCACAAACATGCAGCGCCGCTCCAAGCCGCGCTCATTGCCATCGAACCATCCTCAGGCCTGATCCGCGCAATGGTCGGCGGCCGTGACTTCGCAAGCAGCCAGTTCAACCGCGCCTGCCAGGCAATGCGACAGCCGGGATCCGCCTTCAAACCGATCATCTATGCGGACGCGCTCGCACACGGCATCGGCGCGTCCGAGCTGTTTGACGATTCCCCCTTGGTCGTCAAAACGGACCATGATACGGTCTGGCGCCCCATGAACTTTACGCGGACCTACCTCGGTCCGGTGACGATGCGGCAGGCGCTCGAGCAGTCGTTGAACATCCCGACGGTCAGACTGCTCGAGCGGATCGGGATCGACTCCGTCATCACATTTGCCAGACGGATCGGAATCACAAGCCCCCTCAGCCCCTACCTGTCGCTCGCACTCGGCAGTTCCGTGGTTTCATTGTCCGAGCTGACATCCGCCTATGCGGTCTTCGCCGACCACGGTCTCAAACTCGGTCCCGCCTCCATCATCACGGTTGCGGACAGGAACGGGGTCGTCGTGTACCGGGATGACGCCATTCCCCAAGTGGTGATGAAACCCGAGACCGCCTATCTAATCACCTATCTCCTGGAAGGAGCGATCGAACGGGGAACGGGATGGGAGGCTCGGTCGCTCGGCAGGCCGGCAGCGGGGAAAACCGGCACCACCAACGACTACCATGACGCATGGTTCATCGGATATACACCGAATCTCGTTACCGGCGTTTGGGTAGGATACGACGACAGCACATCGATCGGCCCGCGCCAGACCGGAGCGCGTGCCGCACTTCCCATCTGGCTCGATTTCGCGAAAAAAGCTTTGGCCGGGACCACCCCTAAGGATTTCTCCGTGCCACAGGGGGTCATCTTCCGGGACATCGACAGGCGTACAGGCCTGCTCGCATCAGAGACCTGCGGACCCGCGATCCGCGAGGCCTACCTGCCGGGGACCGAACCGAGGACCTACTGCCAGGGCTCCTCGCCGCAGCTTGAGGAGCCGGAAGAACCAGATGAGGCGCCATAGTTTCCGGTGCTCGTAGCCGACGACCAGCTGTGTACAGACTACTTCATCTTCATCTCGTCAGCAATTGCATCGCCGCGCTGAAGACCTCTTCGACCGTAATCTGCTTCATGCAGACGGCGCCAATTTTACATCTCGGCGTATAGCCATATGTCGTGCAGGGGCTGCAAGGCAGGTGTTTGTTGATGATGATACAGTGATTTCCTCGCGGCGCCCACTTCTTCTCCCTGCCCGGCCCGAAAAGGGCTACGATCTTGATCCCGAGCCCATAACCAACATGCATGATGCCGGAATCTCCGGTGATGAGCAAGCTGCATTCATTCAAAACGGCAGCGGTTTCTGGTAAAGATAGTTTTCCAGAATAATTGATGCTGTTCGGTAATCCCTGGATTATTTCTTCCCCTGCCCTGATATCTCCTTTGCCCCCCACGACTGCGATTCCGTAGCCTTTTTCGGAAAGAAGCTTGGCTGTTTGGTGAAATCTGTCATGGCCCCATTTTCTCTCTTTGATACTGCTGCCCGGAAAGATCGCGATTACCGGCCGGTTTGAGAACCAAGAAAGAAGGGTTTTGGCCTTGTCGGCCAGATTGGCTGCGATTGTGAGGAATGGAATCTCGGGTTCGGCAACTGAATCTACCAACGGTGCCAGAAGTTTAATAAAACTATTTACTTCATAATCATCGTGTGAATAAGGCTGCGGATCGGTAAAAAGTTTAACCCGTTCATTCGTTCCATAACCAATCCAGATTTTGGCTTTCACCAGTCTGGCTATGACCGCTGACAATCTATGCCACTGTTCCGTGTCGATAACGGCATCATAAGACTCACAATAAATCGAGAGGAGTTCTTTTGGATTGTCGTAATGCAGAACTTTACGGATCGCGGAATTAAGCGATAGGATCGAGCCGTTTCTTCTTTCAGCAAGAATATCGATTGAACAATCGGGGTATTTTTTTTTTAATAAATTGATTGCGGGCATCAGCAGCATGACGTCGCCTATACCGCCAGGGCGAATCATAAGAATCGTTTCAGGAGACTTAATAAATTTCCTTACCGGGGAAGCAAGTAACCACGTTGCCGGAACACCCGCAAAACGGTCAATGGCCTTAAGAAGCTTGATCTTCACCTGTTCAATACCTTGCCATGAACCGTCATTTCTGGCTCTCCCAAGAGAATTCGATCGACAACCTCTACTCCCTGCATAAAAGAGTGGTCCATGTTGCCGACCTCATATTTCCACGCTCCGAACCGGCCGCGGGAATAAACGTCACAGGATTCAAGAAAAGGCTGAATAATATTGAGTGCCGCATCCCTTCCCAGAGTTGGAACTGGATAAGAATACGGAATGTCGATAAGATATCGGGATATGATGCTCTTTGACTCTTTCTCAGTGATCATACCTGACGCAATCAATCCGCTGATCGTATCCTCTACGATGGTTTCTTTATTGACCGGCTTGTAGAAGGAATAAGAGGTCTCACACATGAGTGAAAAATAATTGTCAACATCGCCGTTCGGGACATTGTAGGGAGAGTAGTTGTGAAAATTTGTTACACGGTAGAAAGGACAGTTGTCCTCCGGGAAATACATCCAGCATTTCGAATCGATCCGCCTGCCGGAAAAACCGAGGCCGACGATTAACCCTCCATTATGAACGAGGACATGCGCCGCACTCCCGATTTCCCCGGGCAGTTTAATACATTTACTGACAAAAAGGTCGAGAGGAATCGTGGTGATCAAAACATCGTAGCAAAAACGGTTCCCGTTTGAAAATACCAACTCCTTCCTTTCGAGATCAGCTTCCTTAAGATCATGCTGCATCGCGATGCGAGTCTCAAGAGGGCGCGCGATCCCTCTGAAAATGGCCCCTGTCCCCCCTGATACCGGGAATTTGAATTTGTTGTTCGGCCCCCACGTAATGTCGTCTTTTGCTTCGGCGATATTTCTTCTCACTCTCTGCACGTCGACTAGGTTGACCCGTTCCCCGACCCATTTCGTGCTCATCGTCTCAAGCGGGGCTGCCCAGACTTTCTTGTTATACGGGCCCATAAAATATTTAACGATGCCTCTACCAAATACGGCGTCCATCCATTCCTGGTAATTTTGAGCGATTGTGGCCCGGCCATTCTGAGGAATTCCACGAACACATTCTTCCATAGCGTATGGCGGAAGATGCCGTATATTATTCTGGAAAGGATACGGTACCCATGTATTCAGAATGCGGATATAACTTTCTCGCAGATGCTCATAGTAGCAATTTCCAAGCGCTGCTTTAACCGCAGTATCAAAATAGGGATAGTGTGAAAAAAGAACGTGCCCTCCCACGTCCCACGTAAAACCGTGCTCATCGAAAAAGGAAGTCGATAGTCCGCCGATATAACGGGTGCGTTCGAAAAGTGTCCAGTTGGAATGTCCGAGTTTATCGAGAGAATGGGCTGCACCGAGCCCCGTCGGACCAGCACCGAGAATGATAATATTCATCCAAGAGACAGCCTTTCGTTAATATTTCCCGATCAGGTGCTTGATTTGGATGTGTACCGGCTTCAAGTATCTTTGGTAGAGTATCGATAAACCGGCTTTGTATTTGATCCGCTGAAATCCGCGCATCAGATCGAATCTGATACGCCTTCCCAAGAGATTCTCGATACTCTTCTGCGTTCGTTTTCTGATCAATACCATACCGTAATTAGGCTCTGTCGGAATCTCCAGGACGTCGAACGCCGAGGAGTCGTTGAACACCGTGTTGATGAGATATCTTGGTCCGCTCCATCCGCAGTGTTCGGGATTAGTGTCATGCAGGAGAATGTATCCCCCTTCGGGGATAAGCGGGTAATAGGCAACAAAATCATCGATGCAACCAGGAATGGTATGGTCTCCGTCAAGAAAAAGAAAATCAATCATGCGATCAGCGACATGGGAACGGGCGGCCGCAAAACTTCCCGATTCCATTTTTACAAATCGAACCCGGTTGTCAAGACCAGCCTCCTCGACTTTCTCCATGGCGTATTTAATAGGATTGCCGAGAAATCCGCGGTGAAAAGGTACTACCGGGACCTTTTCCTGGAACAAATCAACAGAACAAAGAGTGCCTTTCCCTGACTTTTCCAGAGCAGAACCGATCCAGACGCTGGAAATGCCGATAAAACATCCTATCTCCACGACATTGATCGGTTGATGAGCAAGAATCAAATCGTGGATTTGCCGGCCCTGAGCCGGAGCGACCGAGGCGGGGTAGGAGACTGGCTCCTGATACATCTCGATGAGCACCTGCGCCCATCTTTCGGAATTCCCTGAGAGCCATTCCGGAATTTCCCACTTTTGATTCTGGAATCCGTAGAAGGAGGAATACCGAGCAAGTATTTCAGGTACGTCTTCGTAAGACGCGCGGTCGCCCTTGAGCAGATGCCCTAAGCGTTCTTCTTGAAGAAATCTCCGCAATGTCGAGGCGGGGACGCGCAGGTAGTAAGATAATTCTGAAAGAGTGATTTTGTTCATACACGATCAGGATTAATCTTTCTGCTCATAGCTAAGCACTTAATCAGAGTAGGAATGGCAAATGCCACACCGGCTATGACGACAAAGGGCAATTTCCAGAGGGAGCGAAGACGGACTGGAGATTCATAGATTTTGCCGGAATGATCAATGATATAATGGCTCTTGACAAAAAAACCGTACGGCATGATAAACGATTCGCCGCTACTGAAGGCTGTATCGAACCTAAACGCCGCGATTCTTGCTGCAACTGATATAAAGTCCGTGATGCCTCCTCCGGCAAGATCAAACCCTAGTAAGTTATCGATCTCTTTCAAGGAACGATGAACGTTTATCTTATTCAACGGGCCGGCCAAAGTGAGGACAGCGCCGGGGACACGGGAACGGATCTCGCGCGCAAGCTCCCGCACACCCGCGTAGGAGCCGAGCGCAAATAGCACGATATGTCTGGCACCATGAAGGGCGGTCTCTAAAGAAACCGGCGACGGCTTAGGGGCGATGGAGTCAGTTTCAGGCATGATGGGCGCCTTCCCAAAGGAGCATGATGTAAAATTCTCAAGTGCGCGAAATAGATGCCACGAGGCGCTCACTGAACCGAATGTCCAACAAAGAACCGCAGCAAGGCTGGCCCTTAGGCATACTCGGGATACCGGTCCGATACGCTCGACAAATGAGAGATGTTTGGCCGTGTAGAGCAGTGAATTCCGAACATCATAATAGAGTATTGTAGGATTATACCCTTTCTCGGTCCCGTGATATACAATAGAGTTAGGCGCTGCAACAACTCTGTATCCTATTTTCCTAACCGCTTTTCCAAAATCAACATCGTCCCAGTGGAGAAAGTATCTTTCGTCCATCACTCCGGCGGCATCATATATTTCTGTACGGACCAATGCCGAACAAGCAGGAACATAATCACATTCGATTAACGAGGATTGATTGATTTCAGCCAATGGCCGATACCGCAGATTGGGTTTCCATGTCGCACTTCGCTCATCTACCAGTCCGCCCGCTTCAAGGATCAGAGAGCGGTCGTCAACGCTGAGAATACAGGAGCCGGTGATGCCAATGGAAGCGTCTGATTCCATTACATTGACCATATTAACGAGAGTACGAGAGGTAACTTCTGCGTCGTTATCAAGAAGCCAAATGTATTTTTGCTGCCAATGCGTTAGCGCATATCGAACGCCTGTATTAAACCCGCCGGTACCGCCTAAATTGCTTTTGTTCTTTATCAGAGTTACCCGGAGAGGATGAGACCGAATAGCGACAGCCGAACCATCTTCAGATGCATTGTCAACGACAACGATCCGCCTCTCTGCGTACTCCAAAGTAGACAGCGAATCAAGCAAATGGATTACATCCTCTTTCTTATTCCAGTTTACGATTACAATCGTAACGAATGGCTTGCGCATACGGTGATCCTTATTTTTTCGCTTCTTGAAAAAAAATTTGAATCTTCTTCCTTTTAAGGAAACGCTTCATTCGCATTTACCATCATCGCCACTGTTACGAATACATTTTAATAAAGCTTCTTTATACCGGCTACCAACCTTATCAATACTATAGTTATCCCTTACAAACTTTGCCTTATAGGATATATTTTCTTTTTCGTTAATTACTTTTATTGCTTGGCGAACAATATTTCTTTTTTCCATAAAATCAATTTTAATTAAATGGCACATTTGAGGAACGTATTCATTAATTGCCCCTACATCAGAAGCGATGACAGGGACTTCGCTTGCAAGAGCTTCGAGAATTACCAAAGGCGCCCCTTCATATGCTGAAGGAGCTATAAGAAGGTCTGTAGAATTGTAAACCTTATCAAGGTCAGATCTCTTCTGGAATAGAAAAAATCGGTTTTGTAACCCGCTTTGACTAATGTCCTTAAGTATTTTCTTTTCCAAGGGGCCAGATCCGATCATATAGAAAAAAAGGTCATCTCTCCCCCCGACAAGCTTTTTAGCTATTTCGACAAAAATTTCGGGCCGTTTCTGCATTGACAAGCGTCCGATATAACCGATAAGTTTATCTTCTGCTCTCAGATTAAGTTCGGCTTTGAATAGGTTCTTCAGTTTATCGTTCTTATAATAGCGAGCATCTATGCCGTTTCGAATAATAACCAATTTTTCGGAACGAACAGAATAATTTTCGATTAAGTATTTCTTGAGATCGTCCGAAATCAAGATGCTCAAGTCTATAAATTTATGTATATACTTATTTGCGCTTATATCCGGGAAGCCGCCTCTCAGAAAATAGGGTTCTAAAACATGGAGCGAATCCACAATCCTGATGCGGGGAAAAAGTTTCTTAATTTTTGCGATATGCTCATAAATCCAAAGCGAATGAGTATTAAAAATTATATCGATTTCATTGTCTTCAAGATGCTTCACGAAAAAGGAGAACCTGGCATCCTTACCGATAGTATAAAGTTTGACTGGCTTTCTGAAGGCGCTGGCAAAAGGGCCATCTAAACTTACTATTAAAAAATCGTCTCGATTTGTGGTTAATATGTGGATGTCGAAATCAGCTTTGAGAAAATTAAGAATATCAAAATTAAGCTTGGTGACACCGCTCACATCGAGATAGCAAGTAGTGTAAAGCAGTTTTATCTTCTTGTGCATATCGACAACAAGAGATTATTGAGTGATTTCGTCAGCATCAGACGAAATCTATAAGGAAGTTTTGCGTAGATAAAACGTGCAGTTCCAATGCAATTTTTTTTAAGAGCTAAAGCGTACATGTGAAATACTCGATTCGCACGGTTCCGCACACTGTAAACGACTTGTTTTTTGAGCATTAACCATCTCGAACATCGCGTTCTTTTTAGATCATAATAATCTTCAAATATAACTCTTATATTCTGAATGAAAAAATCCTGATGATTCCTGAACAACTGAGCATGCATATCGATTTTTTGATCAAGTGTCATGGATCTGATCATGGAATTCGGCCTTACGCGACACTTAAAAAGTACTTCAGGTATCATGAAAACCTTTCGATTTTTCTCAATGATCGACAACCAGAAATCCCAATCCTCCCAGCCGTGAATCATGTTCGGATTATATCCACCGGTCCTAACCCAATCCTCACGGCGGAAAAGAGCAGAACAGAAAATTCTGCTGTCTAGCAGCATGTTCTTGATGCTGAATTCATTGAGATAAAACAGCCCTTTTCTCTGACCAAAAAATTCTGCCTGACAATAGACAATGCCAAGTTCCTGATCACGATCGAGCAATTCAGAAGCTTTTCTCAGATAGTCGGGCTCGATTTTATCATCGGCATCAAGCGGAAGAATGTATTCCCCTACGGATTTGCTTATGCCATTGTTTCGAGCAGCCGCAAGGCCCTGATTCGATGTATGGATGACTCGCGTCTTCGGTTTCGTTAATTTTTTTAGAATGGTAACCGTAGATTCTTCAGTAGATCCATCATCAACAATTATTATTTCAAAATCATGATATGTCTGATTCAGGACTGAATTAACGGCCTCATGAATATATCGGCCGTGATTGTAACAAGGTATAATGACGCTTACTTTTGGCATAATTTCATCATCCTTGTATTCGAAAAAATATTTCTATTCGAAGAGCCGAAAATCGTGTTCTACACAAAGAAACTTAATTCACTGCGGTCTCACTTTGAAAAGAAGCGAAAAAAGGCAGCTCTCCGAATCTTTTTAATAGTTTCATCCCCCGCCAAGCTAATAA
Source organism: Nitrospirota bacterium (assembly GCA_046704425.1). Classification (GTDB taxonomy): domain Bacteria; phylum Nitrospirota; class UBA9217; order UBA9217; family UBA9217; genus JBJKRX01. The sequence goes on along the minus strand of JBJKRX010000158.1, from coordinate 17,838 downwards.
GGATCCATTTGACTATATAGCTCAAGCGACCGATGACACTTATCTGTTGAAAGAGAGAAGACTTTAGCAACTTTCTTAAGCTGCGGTTCGGAGTAGCGAAGCAGATATGATACCATTTACAGGCAAGGACATGCGATAACGCCTTCGGCCTATATATGCCCACCTCGTGATTAGCTGCATCAAGTTTTTTCAGCCATGCCTCTGTTTTATTGATAAAGGGACTCTCAAGCGTGGGTATGGCATTACACAAAAGTTGATGTAGTTCAAACTCTTCTTCCTCAGGAAATATCCCTAGACCAGAAAGCTGGTTCAAGAGAATAGAACCAAGGAACAACCTCCTCTCGTATTGCCCTTGGAGAGACTGCTGACCGCTGTGATTCCTGTACAAAACTAAAACTTCTTGGATATTGGCCAGAACTGTTACTAATGCCGCACGAGTCCACAACTCGTAATCATGTACCCTTCTATAGAGAGGATCATAAAAAAGGTGTTCCCTCTCAATTGTCTCTCTTCGTAGCATGAGCGATGAATGGGATAAGCTGTTCTCAAGCAACATAGTTGCTGCAATGACAGCGTGCTCAGCAGGAGGACGCCAAATTTCTCCTGCCTTCTCACCGATTGTTTTCATCCACGTACCGCAAATACCGATTTCAGTCCTTTTCTCCATAAATTTTACTTGTTTTTCCAAACGCCGCGGCAAGCTAACATCATCGCAATCAGTTAGGGCAATGTATTGTCCCCTGGATAGGGCGATTCCCCTGTTCAGGGCATTTCCCTGGCCGCATGTCGACCGATTACGTTCATAGACGATTCTATCGTCGTCATATGAAAATAAAATCTCTGCGCTCTCATCTGTCGAGCCGTCGTCAATGATTACAAACTCAAAATCCCGTAATGTCTGATTAAGAATGCTTTCTACAGTTTCACGAAGATAAGCTTGACCATTGTATACGGCCATAACAACAGATACTTTAGGCACCACTAGCGTATAACCTCACAAAGGATGGGACGCCCCTTCAAAGTCGAGAGGAATGTCCTCACTCCACCTAGACGTACAGATTATTTTAGATTTATTGCAGCGGTCCTTATACTTCTTTGCTATGTCCGTTACTTCCTTCATCAACCCATCGTTCAGTGTGGTGGGATGAAGCCCGAGACTGAGAAAGTTTTCGTTATGAACGTCCAGTTCGTTCTCCCCTGCTTCAATTCTGGGGTTGACAAAAAATCTCACTTCCGCTCCCGTCAACATAGACACGAGATCCGCAAGCTCACGTACACGGTGGGTCTCGGTAGTCTGATTAAATATTCTCACCTTTCGACCCTTTTCTGGAGGATTTTCAAGGGCCAGTTTAATACATTCCGTTGTATCCTTAATGTGTATAAACGCCCTCTTTTGTCCGCCACTGCCATGCACTGTCAAAGGATGTCCGATCGTAGCCTGCATCAAAAAGCGATTCAACACTGTCCCGTAATCTCCATCATAATCAAACCGATTTATAAGTTCCTCGTCGAGCATTGTCTCAGGCGTATTCGTTCCCCAGACAATGCCTTGATGCAAGTCAGTAATCCGCACCTTGTCATTTTTCCCATAATAGTAAAACATAAGAGCATCCATCGTTTTCGTCATGTGATAGATGCTTCCAGGATCAGGTGGATAGGGAATTTCAACAAGCTTTTCGTCCTTCCCAGTGCCCTCGGAACCAACCCTCACTTTAATATATCCCTCAGGGATCTTCATACCGGCAGTGCCGTAACCATATACACCCATGGTCCCTAAATGAATGAGGTGCACGTCAGCCCTTGATTCCACAATCGCAGACAATATATTATGAGTTGCATTGATATTATTGTCCACGGTGTATCGTTTGTGATACGAGGATTTCATCGAAAAAGGAGCAGCCCTCTGCTCTGCGAAATGGACTATAGCAATGGGTTGCTGCCTCTTGATCAACTCCAACAGCTTGTTGTACTGAACCGCCACGTCGATATTGACAAAATCTATTCTTTTTCCCGTTACTCGTTTCCAAGCAGCCAACCGTTGCGAAACATGCCGAATTGGGGTCAGTGATTCACACTCGAGGTCAACATCAATTTTCCTCCTCGAGAGGTTGTCAACGATCGTGACATCGTATCCGAGGCTCGAAAGCTTGAGTGACGTCGGCCAGCCACAAAACCCATCGCCACCGCATATAATCACACGTTCTAAAGAAGAACTCTTATCATTCATAAATACCTCCATGACACAAAAACATTCCTGGCATGTCTGGCATGGCCGCTGTAGTGTATGCTCAATATGGCAGATCGCTCCTGCGTGAAAGATGGTCTGCCGGAGAGAAGATCATGTAATCAGGCGAAGCCCGTGCGAAATCAAGGCGCGAGAAGCATTTGCCAAATGGACCTGCACAAACACAGCAACCGCCGGGCCGCACGAATGGTCCCGTATTCGGCATAAAAAATCATCTTAACTGGTTGCCGCAGCTGTTTCCTGTAATATTTCAACATCGCGTTGCGATTGGCGATATTATTCCCACTCACCGTATTACGGTATGTCTTTGTTTCCTTATGATAACGAAAATTGCCCATGACCCTATCTACATATGTCACCTTTGCTATTCGAAGCGCCTTCAGAATAAAATCAAGGTCCATGGCATATTGTTGATCTAGGGAATATCCGCCGACGCAATGATGCAAAGAAGCATGATAGAAATAGGCGACAGGGTTACAGGGAAACGAGCACGAAAACCTTTCCAGGAGGATGTTTCTCAGACTGATTCTCTTTGGTGTATTGACGTAATGCAGGCTGCCATCATCATTCCATACACTGCATTTTCCCACGAGCAGGGATGGCTCAGGCAGAGACTTGAATATCTGCAAGGCAGAATTCAACGTGTCCGCTTCATAATAATCATCGACGTTAAGTATTCCTATAATTTCGCCGCGAGCCATATTCGTTCCCTTATTGAGTGCGTCGGATTGCCCACGGTCTTTTTCAGAGATCCAGCGAATGTGGCGATACTTTTTAGCATAGTGGCGGACGATATCAACCGTTGCGTCCTGTGATCCTCCATCAACGATGACATGCTCCGCCTCCGGACAATTCTGCTCGATGACATTCTTGATGCAGAATTCGATAAAGCGTTCGCCGTTATAAACAGGAGTAATTATCGAAATCATTGCACTTGCAAAACCGCCTAGTAGGTCATCATGGAAAGGCTATGCTCTTCAGTCTTTGCCCTATCGTCTTTCGGGTTTATTAATAAATGATACGTTCAGGAGCATAGCGCCACTGAAATTTCTCAATGCTCTTACGATTCGATTCCGGGTTGTCTCTCAATTATCTGTTGGATTGCGACTCGATAACCTGCTCCAGACAATAAAGCCTTTGCATTCTCGATATAGTTCAGATACGGCATATGCCTACTTTACGGTCGGAAGAGGAATAGAATAAAACCGCAACGCGTAACTTCTTTCCAGGGGCGAGCATGATTCCTGATGTTTGAGAACATGCACCTTGTCTGGCAAACCACTTCGCCCAGTCATCAACACTATTTCTGATCGACGAGTTTGCCGTTGCCGTTTCGGGCAATAGCACCACTCTATGCACCCATCCTCACAGCACTTTCTGACGAATTCGCCCTCCTTTCAATAAAAGGAGTTATTAGTTATAAACGAAGAAAATCATAATCTTATTGTCCTTTTGACCGCCGTTAGAGTCATCTTATGGACGTTGACAGTGTTGGTGTTTCTTTAAGGAGTTCCTTGCAAGCATTCGTGACCTGCGCAATTGTGATTTGATCTATGCATTTGAAGCTCGTAAAACGGCATTTCCAGTTGCATCCAAAACAATCCAGTTCCTTGACCACAACTCGAACCCTGACAGAATTTCCCCATGGAATAAATCTCCCGCTATGAGCGCCAGACGCTATAATAACGGTGGGAACATTTACACTGATGCTCATATGAATAGGTGCAGAATCCACTCCGAGCAGGAGATTACACTTACTTATACAGGCATATAATTGCCGGAGAGTCGTTTTGCCCGACAGATCTATTATAGAAATTGAAGGTGACTCCCGGCGAATTATTGCTGCGAGACGGGAACACACCGTTACGTCGGCATCTCCCCCGAAGAGAACAACCGATCGAATAGAATTATTATTGATAACAACACGGGCAAATTTGTCAATAGCCCAGCCTTTTCTCTCATCTTGTGTACCCGGTGCAATACCAACAATGAGGCGCTCCAAATCCATTTTTTTATAAGCAAATCTGTTGTCATCATCAGTCAAGATAACATCAGGGTGAATATCATTAATATCGTCTACGCTACAACCGAGCCATTGCAAGTAACCCAGGGTGGTATAAAGTTCATGGATCCAAGGGTCGACCTTGCTCACATCGAAGCTAGAACGATAAAATGTAAAAGGGCTTAATTGAGACGGAAATCCTTCAGACGGAGCATTTATGTTGCAACCGGATATACCCCATATGGCTCTAGGGGAGAGATCGCGCATGAGTACGAGATGATGTAATGTAGGGGATTTAACGGGCATGATTATTTCCGAATATTCCTGTTTTATTCGATTTTTGAAACGACGAGCGGCCCTTATAAATCCGGCAATAATATAGCTTTTTGCAAAAGGCTTTCCATAATCAAGTGAGTCTATCGATATTATTTTATCAACGAAGGGCGACAACTCGACGAGGTTTACAATATGCGATTGAACAGCAAGCGTGATATGCGCATCTGTGAAGCGTTTCCGTAAGTGCCTTAGCGCTCCTGTAAAAAGAATTACATCACCGATATTATCAGGCCGAAGAATAAGCACCTTTTTCATTTCAGTCGTGTCAGGCGTCCTTTGACTAATCCGGTCGATCGTACAATCTCAAAAAAAGCTCTCTAATTCCGTATTCACACTTTATAAATATCGAAGTAGCGGACCGGATTTCCTTCAAGAACTGAATCCATTACCGGAAGCTGATTGGAATATCCGCCTCTCATCGTTTCGTTAAGTCCGTATGAATATCTACTCGAAAGATCATTTCATTCTTTTTGAACTTTTCGGCAATATCTTGATCTGATGAAGGGAATAAACACACGTCGTAATAAGGAAATGCACCTTTATGCTCTTTAATATAATCGTGTAATTCTAGAACCAAATCATGATCTGAGAGTTTAGTTGACAAAATATATCTTCCAAAATTATCGTAAAAAAATATTAGGACATAGCCAAACTCTTCCAACATATTAAGAGTTGAAATCCCGTCATCACCAACCTCTTCAAACAGCAATCTATCGTATTCGAAGAATATTATAGGCTTAACTTCGTTAATATAATTCTTGGCGCCTTTGATTATTTTCAGATCGTATCCATCAGTGTCAATTTTTATAACTTTTGCACTTGTAAATTTTTGATCATGATATAACGTATCCAGGGACGCGATGCGTAACACTCTATTATCGCTCGGTACTATCCTCGTCGTACCGTCCTGATTTTTTCCATGAGCCCTGACTTCAGAATTCATTTCTCCTAAAAAAGTCTGGTAAAGACGAATATCCTCGAATTCCACCATATTCTTTTCGAGCAATGAATAGTATTTGGTGTCCCCTTCGATACAGATGATCGGGCAATCAACAGAACTTCTTACGAGAGCCACCGTATCCCCGATATTCGCTCCCACATCAATCAAAATAAGATTAGGATATTTTTCTTTCACAAGAGCGACTAGCCTCGGTAAATTTGACGAATAACTTGGGAATGACTTCAAATATTGAGGGAGAGGATGGGTTTCGTTTATCCATAAATCGAATTTACCAACACGTGTTTTTATTATTTGATCTGAGGATTTCCTCGATATGCGCCTAACGTTTACTCCGAGGCTAGCAAAAATCTTCTTTAATAATTTTTCAATCATACTAAGCATTATCTGCTGAAAGTTGCTGCCATTCCAGAATTGGAGCAACAACTCCTAATCGCCCGTCCCTTAGCTGAGAAACGTGACTTCCTACGTCATTTATTTCAAAGCTGACTTCATTTTCTACAACGTCAAACAACTCCTGATTTGGAATCATTGCAGCAATTGTTAAACTATATAATCCGGGCGGCAAAAGCCGAGCTGGCATTTTTATTTCATATTTGTATTTGCCTACCGAGAGAGTTAAGAATCTTTTATAGAAATCGCTATTCGCAGTTGTAAATAGAGGTATTCCTTCTTGATTCGTCACTCTCATGGCTATTTGAGTACTTGGAATTTTTTCTGTCGCTCGAGCTGAAACAGCAATGCGGAAGGATTCAATTGGGTCTATCTTGGCTGTTATATTCCCTTTATGATCCAAAATAGTAATTTCATCAAAATAGATACCCGCAGCAGAGGGAATAGGTTTTGTTCTGTGCCAATGACCACTATGTGCTAAATTTCTTACAAGATATTTCCCAATTACGTTTTCCGTTGATCCAAGTATCTCCATTTCTCCCGCGCTGAACAAAATGGATGTACTACAAAGCATTCGTATGGCGCTCATATTATGGCTTACGAATAGTACTGTTCTTCCTTCTTTTGCTACGTCATCCATTCTACCCAGACACTTCTTCTGAAACTGAGCATCTCCAACAGCAAGAACTTCATCAACGATTAATATCTCGGGTTCGAGATGAGCAGCAACGGCAAAAGCGAGACGAACATACATCCCTGATGAATACCGTTTTACAGGAGTATCAAGAAATTTTTCGATTTCCGCAAAGTCCACAATTTGATCGAACTTCTTCTTGATATCTCCCCTGCGCATCCCTAGGATGGCGCCATTCAGAAAGACATTCTCGCGTCCTGTTAATTCCGGATGGAATCCAGTTCCGACTTCAAGTAGGCTTGCCACTCGACCTCTGATTTTGACTTCGCCCACCGTCGGTTCTGTTATTCTACTCAATATTTTAAGAAGCGTCGACTTGCCGGCACCGTTTCGGCCTATAATGCCTATCCGTTCCCCTTGTTTCACCTCAAAGGAGACATTTTTTAGCGCCCAAAACTCTTCTCGTTCAGTATGCGTTTCTTCACGACGAAGCTCAAACGGCTTTAGAAATTTTTGAGAGAGCGCGGCTGCTTTCTCTGTAATCACATCGCGAAGGGCCGTGTAAGGTTGTCGACTTTTTTGATGGCGTAAAAAATATCTCTTGCCGAGATTATCGATAGTGATGATTGCAGACATTTTTATTTATATTACGTCCGCGAACGAGCGCTCCATTTTTCTGAAATAGACGATACCGGCCGTAATAGTGATTATTGTTAGTAAGGCTGAGAGTATAAAACCTGACCAGAAGATCGGGAAAGAATCACCAAGAATGGCCCAGCGAAAACCGTCTATTACACCTACCATGGGGTTCAGAAAGTAAAAGAACCGCCATTGCGCCGGTACAATGGAACTAGAAAAGCCGACCGGGGATATATAAAGACCGAACTGTACAAGAAATGGAACTACGTAACGGAAATCGCGGTACTTCACATTAAGTGCCGACAGCCACAGACCGACTCCGAAAGATGCGAGTAATGTCATAGCCAAGAAAAGAGGAAGCAGAAAAATCCTGATATCGGGCACATAATGATACCATGCCATTATCCCAAGCAAAATAAGGAAAGATATGAAAAAATCTACCAGGCTGACGATAATGGATCCGGCCGGGATGATCATACGGGGGAAATATACTTTAGTCAGCAGATTCGAATTGTTGATTAGTGAATTGCTGCTTTCCGTAAGAGAATTAGCGAAAAATTGCCACGGCAGCATGGCGGCATAAACCATAATCGCGTAGGGAACCCCGTTCGAGGGCAAATTGGCGAACTTGCCGAAGACAACGGTTAAAACTAGCATCGTAATAACCGGGCGCAGAACGCTCCATGCAATTCCGATCACGGTCTGTTTATAGCGAACGAGGATATCACGCCATGCAAGAAAAAAGAAAAGTTCTCGATAGCGCCAGATATCGCGCCAGTAATGGAGTGCTCCCATGCCCGGCCTTATCACTATCTCCTGCTGGTCCGCCACGTTATCCGTACCGATATCCTTCTTTTTTAAAAGGCGCCGCCAGAACTCCAGCCAAAAAACCCAAGCCGAATCTTCCCATCTCACGGAATTTCTTAATGGGGATCAGATAGAGTGGAGCGTGGCGGGCGCCATTGGTTATTGTAAAAGCAAACAGCAGTAGCGGGTATCGCTTCCGGAGAGAAGCGAAGGACATCCCGACTGCCATGGCCTTGCTCATCTTTCCTAAGACATGGGGGGGGTGGAAAAACACGACTTTATCAGACTCGACACATTTTTTCCCTGTCATAAAAAAACGGATCGCAAATTCTACGTCTTCCTGTCCGACAAAATTCGAGTAAAACCCTGATAATTCTTTCAGAACATTCCGGCGATATGCCATGCAGCGGCTCGACATGAAGAAAGGAATGTGATAATCGTATTTCCCGCGGATTGTGGCGAAACTCGCTTTTCCGTGAGGAATGACGGCGTCAGTATTCGGATTTGATTCAAATTCAGCGACAAGAACACGAAGGAAATCCTTCTGCAATACGACAGTATCGTCGTCCAAAAAAAGAATATATTTCCCCTCGGAGAGAGAAAGCCCAAAATTCCTCGAATAACCCATTAATCCGTAATTCTTGTCTAGAGATGCATAGCGAATTGGGAGAACTGCTCTGAACTCTTCAGCTAATCTTTTTCCGTCGGGAGTCCCACCCCTATCTTCTACAAGAATGACTTCAAGCCGCTCATGATCGAAATCCTGTTCGGACAGCGAAAAAAGGATACCTTGCAGTAGATCGATTCTTCCGAAAAAGTTGATGATGCAGGAAATTTGAATACCCTCTTTAGCGGGATGGACAGCGCAATCCCCCCGAGGATCAAAAGGGAATAATTTAAACAGCGTCTTGGCAAGACTTTTTCTCATTATGAAAATAGTTCAGGGTATCAGGTTGTTACCAACCGCCTGAAGTATAGGGGATCCGGTATTATCTCCCCATGTGAAGGGGAAAGCTCCTGTGTCCCGAATTTTTCAACGTAAGTGTTTTCCAATCCATCACAAAGCTCGTTGTACATGCACGCTTTACATTCTCGGCTTTTTGTATAGAACCGGCGTCGCAGTCCTTCCGTTACGCATTCGTCAAGCATGTCTTTAAACGGCATTTTGAATGCATTCTTATACGCTTTCCCAGCAATCAAACCATATCCGATTATTCCTGCATATCGCCATAGCGGATTTTGAATCTCAAGCCGCGCACGAACCCGTGGCCTCCATTCAAATGGGTCATATGGTACCTGGCGGTGATTACAGATAAACCGCTCATATCCCTTCATGAAGCAAAACGGTATATACCGGACATTGACTGCTTTAACGCGATCATCGAGCAGATCACAAGCCTCTTCCAATTTCGGATACATCTCGGAATAAGTCGCCATCAACTTATCGACGAGATGCTTCGCATAACACCAGTCGTTGATGGTGATAAAATTAACCTGTATGGGTTTGAAGTCGAGCACGAATTTAGCGATTTTGGCAAGTGATTCTAGATTAATTCGTGTTACGACTGTATTCGTGCGAACTGATATCCCCAACTCCCCAGCATTGTGCAGCGCCAACGCTATGTGTTCGAAACTCCCTTGAACGTTCGTAAGCTGATCGTGAAGAGTCGGATCTGGTCCGTGCACCGAAAATAGAATCTCATCCAGCCCTGACTCCTTCAGAGAGCGCATGTATTCCCTGTCGGCTAGCCGGTACCCGTTACTAATAATCGAAACAGTCTTCATGCCTAATAATTTGGCCTTCGATATCATTGCAGGCAGTTGTGGATGAACGGTCGGCTCACCGCCTGAAAAATCTACCGAGGTAATTCCGTTACGGCGCGCGTACCGGAGATCCCTTTCGACTTCAGCGAGAGACCGATTGGGCGCCTTGAGACTGTCACGGTAATAACAAAAAAGACATTGGATATTGCATTTCAACCCCGTGACAATCTTTACGCGGTTCGTTTTTTCCATTGATATTTGGTTCCTACTGACTCTTCTCTCCGAGAAACCCGCGCAGTGAAAAGTATGACCACATAAACTTCAAGTATTTGTCAGAGTCGGTCCGTCTCAGCCACACTTCCGGAAATATTCCATAGGCAAGCCTTCTGGACATAAGAACCGGCGCTGCCAAGCTCCAAAGCGGCTTCCTGAAGAAATATTTTCGGCTGAACGCAGCAACACCACGTCCGTTCAAAAGGCACTTTTTCGTGTACTCTTCTATGGATTTTTCGTGCGGGTGATATACGACTGCGCCTGAAGCATAATAATGAGTATAGCCTTTCCACCTTGCCCTCAGTCCAAGATCGTTATCCTCCCAGCTCGGTTCTTTGAAATATTCGTCGAACCCCCCGAGCGCATCAAACACGTCCCGCCAATAAGCTATGTTGCATGTGGCCCAGCTTTTCGCCGGATAAACTTCCCGTTCAAGCTGTAAAGGAAGTCCCTCTCGGTAAAATGAAAGAGTTCTGCCGTTTACCAATGCGACATCCTTTAAGTTTATAAATGGCCTTATAATTTCCTTAAGCCAATTCTTTTCAGGCAGAGAGTCATCATCCAGGAAACAAAGGACTTGTCCGGATGAGCATTTTACGCCGTAATTCCGAGCAGCGGCAGGGCCACGATGGCTATGGCTCAAAAAAATCACATTGTCGTTGCTTCGAACATATGTCTCGCAAACGTTTTCAATTTCTATTTTATTTGGAGATCCGTCATCGACCAGAATAATTTCGTAAGTGCCCTTGTACTCTTGTTTGAGCAGCTTTTCAATACATAATCCTATCCATTCGGTTCTTTTATAAAGAGGGATAATAATTGAAACATCCATATTATTATTTCTAATTTATTTTCTGTCGTGCCAGTTTTCTCTCCCAGCGCCAGGAATCAGCAACGATCGTCCGCAAATCGTCATAGCGCGGCTTCCATCCTAATAATGCACGAATTCGGTCTGATTTGGCTATAAGCATAGGCGCGTCTCCAGGTCTTCGTGGTGCTTCGTTAACCGGAAACTTTACTCCTGTTACATCTTGGCACATTTCAATGACTTCTTTAACTGAAGTTCCTTTACCATAACCGACGTTCAGTGTGGACGATTGCCGATCTGTTTTAAGATATTGAAGAGCTGACACGTGAGCAGCAGCCACATCTTCGACATGGATATAATCACGAATACAGGAGCCATCAACAGTATCGTAATCGGTCCCGAATATAGATATTCCATCACGGCGACCGCTCGCCGCTTCGCAGCAGACCTTGATCAAATGGGTTGCTCCTAGAGTCCGTTGTCCCATACGAGCGAGGTAATCCGCACCTGCAACGTTAAAATACCTGAGAACTGCAAAGTAAAGACCGTTTGCGTGTGCGACATCTTTCACGATCCTTTCACACATCGATTTCGAGGCACCATACGGCGTAATCGGTGCGATCGGCGAATCCTCTGCTGCGATTCCATCACAAGGGATGCCGTATACGGCTGCGGTACTCGATAGTATGATATACTCCACCCCGTGCCGAATACATTTATCGAGAAGAGAAATCGTAGAGGACGCGTTATTTCTATAATAGTGAAGAGGATCTTTTATTGATCTTGCCGCATCAATGGATGCTGCAAAGTGCAAGACCGCGCTGAAATGATTTGTCCTAAAAGTTGACTCTAATGTACTGGAATCATTGAGATCGCCAACAACCAATCGTTCATTATGAATCAAGGCGTCAGCAAACCCTGTTGAAAGATTGTCGAAGACAACAACCTCCTCCCCGACTTCACTCAGTAGTCGTACTACATGGCTTCCTATATATCCGGCCCCACCTGTAACCAATATTTTCACTATTGTTTAGATTCCGCAACTACTGAAATATGATAAATTGTGTTTAATAAATAATAACGCCAATCATTGCCATCCAGATCAACCCCGTAACAAATAAAGGTTTATCTGAAAGGAGAGCTTCTGTCGGATCCCCCTCTCCCGTTTTGACTACATAAATATATCTAATAAGACCAAATGCTGCCAGTGGTACAGTATAAAACATTTCCCCCTTATTTTCAATAGTATATAGTGCATAAGTCACCATCGCGGAAGATGCGCAGAACCAGAGAATTCCTTCTAAAAAGGTGGGTGAATAACTATTCAAACTCTTTCGATGTTTTTGAGCATCTTCTTTGAGTGATATTAATTCACCCAGGCGTTTTCCCGTTGCAAGGAAGAGCGCAACCATGAACACTGTTAGGAAAAGCCAGTTTGATACATGAACATTAAAAGCCTGTCCACCGGCCAATACCCGGACCAGGAAACCCAAGGCGATGAAGAATATGTCGGCAATGACCAGATTTTTGAAATACATCGTATAGGAACAGGAGAGGAACAAATAGATAATCACAAAACCCTGGAACCGGGTTGAGACCGAACCGGCAATGATCATGGCAGCCAGATACAGAACCGTAGCGATAACAGACGCCGTTACAATTGAAATGCCGCCGCTTGCAATAGGACGGTATTTTTTCGATACATGGAGGCTATCGTATTTCCTGTCCCAGATATCGTTCAGGATATATCCACAGCTCGCAGCGAAGGAGAATGAGACTATTGAAGGTATGATTACTGCTGTTACCTGGGGATTCAGTAGTTTCGCGGCGAAGAACGGCGGAAACAAAAGAAGCAGATTCTTCAACCAATGATGCGGCCTGAATAAAGACAGATAGTTATGTAGAGTTTTTTGCATATTTTCTTTTCCCGGGCTGTGACAGTTCTTTGATTTTCCGTGCAGCACGCTCTTTTCCAGGGTCGCCATTCGTCATTAGTCTGTGTGCTTGCATGAAATACTTGACTGCTCTGTCCCGCTGACCGAGTTCGAGGCACAGATTTCCTAATTTCGTGAGAATGTGCGGGTCGTGATTCAGCTTAAATAGTTTCAACGAATACCCAAAAAGCTCATTGTCCAATTGTCTTTTTTCGGATTCCCGTAATATATCTTTTTTTTCATTTTGCAACGCATCGATCAGCTGGCTCAGTACGTTGGCCGACCTTTCTTTGGATTGGATCCAGCCTGATTTATAGATGTTTATTGCTTGGTCGTTTTTCCCTTGCATTTCATAAACTGATCCAATCGCTACGTCAAAACGATCGTCATATCCGAACCCGGGAATTTTTTTCCCTGCTTCAAGTTGGCGCAGCGCTTCAGCATAATCGCCTTTCTGTGCAAGAAGAGTACCGTACAACGCCCTCATGTCTTTCGAATTCGGCGATTTTTCAACAGTGTCTTTCGCCAAGGTCATATCCGTTCGCCAGACCATTCCTCTTTGAAGAGTTATCACGAATATAAAAAGTACAAGAACAGCACCGGCAATAGTCAGCATCCTGGTTCGATTAAAGTTAAGAGAGGAGACGTACACACTGGCCGCAATAATCAAGAAGGCTGAGCTTGAGTATACATACCGTTCAGCGTACGGTGTCCAGGCTATCTGACCGAATGCCAGGACGAAAGCAGGGGTGATCAGAATAATTCCGGAGGTAAAGAGAGCGGCAACAAGAGTTCTGCGCGAAGCAATATATGCACACACGACGACAACGGGAACAGCTACTATTTCATAGAAAGGATTCACGGTCATGATCGCAAAATTGAGCGGGAGAGGCAGAAACAATTTTTTAATGTAAAAACCAAAAGCCTGCAAGACGACAAACATTGTATGCATCCAGTCGTTCGCAATGACTCTGAGCGTAATTGCCATACGGCTCTGCTGGGCAAGGAAGTCGCCCAATCTTGTCAGGAAACCTATGAGGAAGACTATTATACAGGCGAGAAGCAGCATGCGGAACCTGTTGTGATCCCGTAGAGTCTTTGCCTCGAATACATCTACGGAAGGAGAATCAGGAGAGGAATAAGCAATTGGACGCTGGCCGGATCTAAGAATCAGAAAGAATCCGGGCACAAAAGCCAGTGCAGTTTCTTTCGCAAATGCTCCAGCCAGCAAAAATATCAAGGAAAACAGCAGGTAGATTTTCTTGCCGGATTCTTTGTACTCAAGCACTAGCAGAGTGGATGTCAGGAGAAAGACGGTTGCAAGAACGTCTGTCCGTCCGGAAATCCAATTGACCGATTCCGAGTTCAGCGGGTGCAGGGCAAACAGCAAAGAAGCCACCAGCGGTGCGAAAGAGGTATTTCGATAATTTTCCGGAATGAGCCGGGAGACTATAATAAAAACCAGAACAGCATTTGTAAGATGCAATAAAATATTTTCCAGATGCATCCAGAACGGATTCAGACCTGTAAGAATGGCATCCAAGAGAAAACTTAGCGCGATTAAAGGCCGATAGTACAAGCTTCCGGAAGGTGCTATATAATGCCAAAAGTTCAATCCTTTCAACCCGGAATAACCTTTCATTATCCCGAAATCATCAATCCCTGACAGTCCTGCCGAAAGAACGGCATGATACGCAATAATAACGATAAGGGCGAGAAAAAGGAGTTGAATACGTCGGGTCAGCATTTCTTTCCTTTGACGACATCCAAGAAGAACGTCTCCAAATTTTTCCGCTCGGGCTCAATGAGAGTCACTTCATGTCCGGCTTGTTGCAATTCGACCATGGTCCTGGCGATATCTTCCTTGGCAACGATCAGCTCCGCGTGTTCCCGTTCCTGGACTCCCGCAGTGCGGTACCGGATATGATAGCCGACAATGCCGGACGTCAATATCGCCCCGACATTTTCGACGCACTGCAGTGTACCGTCGACAATCACGCCCACCCGGTCGCACACCGTCTCCACGTCGGAAGTAATATGGGTGCTGAAGAACACGCACTTGGACCTCGTTCTGAGATCAAGTATGATCTGTTTTACCAGAGCGCGTCCGGCAGGATCGAGTCCACTCATCGGTTCATCGAGGATAAAAACGTCCGGATCGTGAATGAGTGTATGGGCCAGACCGAGTCTCTGCACCATCCCCTTGCTATACTCCCGTAAAGGGCGGGTGCGCGCATCCCAAAGATCCAGGAGCTTTAGCACTTCCTCGATCTTTCCCTTCACTTGTGCGCCATTCATGTCGAATATTCGGGCGGTAAAGGCGAGGTATTCTGCGGCAGTCAGATAATCATAGAAAGCAGGGTTTTCCGGCAAATATCCCACATGCCTCCGAGCCAGATGCGATGCTGTATCATATCCCATGATTTTGGCATTGCCTGCCGTGGGCTTAATCAGCCCCATCAATATTTTTATAGTCGTGCTCTTCCCTGCTCCGTTAGGTCCAAGAAAGCCGAAGATTTCCCCCTTCCTGACCGTAAAGGAGACCCCCTTGAGTGCGTTTACCTTGGCGTGTTTCTTCCCCAGGAATGTCTTACGAAGATCTGTGATCTCAATCGCGTTCATAGATTTCCTTACTGTCGATCGAGATGTCCCATCATTTGGAACGACCGACAACGCCGAATGCAAATTTGCTTGTGCTTCGAATCTTGCCCTGAGCATCAATATAGAACTTGCCGCCGTACGGGTCAATTGGAATTTCTGTAAGATATTTCTCTCGAAGCAGTTCCTCAGGAGAGCGCGGGCGTCGATGGTGATTTTTCCAAAACCGGTCTGCTGCGATTTCGATCTTCCGGACCGCCAAAAAAGCGTCAAGTCTCGTTTGAAGCGATTTTTTAACAGCACTATTCCTTGCGTTCTTGGCCATTAGAGAAAGATACGATATTGCCATATCCGTCCTACCGGCCTCATACAGGTATCTTCCCGCAAGGGTCATCGGCAGAGCGGTACCAGTAAGTTCTCCAACCCGTTCATAGTACCTTGCCGCGTTCCTGTAGTCTTTTAAGAAATAGCCGTAGTTAAATCCCGCGAAATAAGGCAGGTAGAAGTCCCAGTTACGATAACGCATGCCGTATTCGAGCATACGGTTCGTGGCACTTACCTGCCCCGTAAACCAGACCATGGCTTCTGCGAAATAATAAGCATCCATATTGTAGGGATCCAGTTGGACTGTATCTTCGATCATTTTTTGCAATGCAGGAAATTCGGGTCGGATATCTATTTTGTTCGACGCCTGCTCCAGGAGGCCGCCGAAATAAGATATCACCGTCAGCATCAAAGACGCGGCCACAAACTGATGCTGGTCAGCCGACAGAAGTTTCAGAACGCCAGCTTCCGGTACGTACCCGATCTTCTCAATAACAGGTTTGTTTTTCATGTATGATGTAAAGGGGGATATGACGACAATATACAAAGAAAGGAATGCGACAAGCAATACCCTAGGTTTCATTTCATTTCTCTGCGGGTAAATATTATATTTGCGCTGATAAGGATTATGGCGGTATATACAAAAAAATAAACCGTTGGATAAAGAAGGTCGGACGAAGACAGACGGATGCCATAGGCCGCATTTACGCTCAGATCGAATGCGCTGAAATTCGGGAGGACATAATAAAGGCCTATCGCAACTTTCTTTATGAACGGGGAATAATTTCGGGCCGAAGCAGACTGAAGAAAGTCATAAACTTGCTGTGTTGCGCTGCCAATGAAAAACACAGACAGTGCCCCGAAAATAGGCAGGAAAAAGGACGTGCTGACGGTCGTGAGGAGAAAAGCGAAGGCAACCAGAAGAATGTACTTGAGCATGGTGAAACATATCGCCAGCAAGATATTCTCCCAAACCACGAGACGAAGCGGCGGATAAAGCACAGAAACATATTTTATAACGGCAGCGCCGACACCCCCCAGAATAAGCGAAGTCAAAAGCATGAACGCGGCAATCCCGAAAAATTTACCCAGCAGGTAGTTCGCTCTCGAAATTGGCATGCCGAGTACACCGTACGTGTAGCGCCGTTCCATGTCCTTCCACAAGGCAGTCCCCCCTAAGAAAATGGAGAGGAGCAGCATCATGGCCGAAAGCAAAGAAAGCGTCAGCGTGATCGAAAGTTCTACGACCTGGCGCATGGAGAGAGCGCTTACCGAAGGGATCAGGAGAAAAAAAATAGCGCAAATTGCAATACTTCGAAAAACCCGATCACGGAAAATGCCTTTAAAGGTAACGATAAAAATCTGCAGCATCAATTCTCCTATAGAAAAGGGGGGAAATCAGGTAGGAGGCGGGTCGGTCCCGTATACGGCGGTTCCTGCCTTGCCACTTTCTGGTAACCTCGTTGCCTACTGCTTTTTAAGCACCCAGCCATACCTTGCGGATTCCGTCCACTACTTCCGGCTGATCCCTCTTACAAGGTTTGTGCTCAGGATACTATAGAGAGCCAGTCTAAGCAGCCCAATAGGCTCAGCCGATCCCGTTGGTTGCGGGATTACTATGACCTCTGCCGACTCATCAGGCAACCTTAACGGCTTCGCAAACACAAGGCAAGTTGGCAGCCCGCTCCGGATAAGACGCATGATCTTCATCCTAATATGCATGCCGCATCGACTTCCGCACTTTCTGAATGGATATCAGGATTTGAATAATTGCGCCTTTTTGCACAAGTGTGGCTGCCTCATATGCGATTTCTGTTCGTCAGGCCGGGACTTCTCTTGCAGCTTCCTTCAGACTCCGGGTCGGCCCGGACCTCCTTGTTGTGCAGCTAATGGCTTCTCCTATGAAGGCCAATAGAGGACTCACACCTCCAAGTCTCCGGTCAGGCACCACTCCGACCCGCCTGCACCAAAGTACAGTGCGTCATGCCTGGCATACGATCGAGTAGGCGGGGGCCTTTCGGCCCCAGCCTCTCACACCACCGTACGTGCCGTTCGGCATACGGCGGTTCAGGCAAGGTTTAGAAACCGTCGATATTCCTCAAGCAGGCTCATGAGGCCCTGTT